>CAYVDO010000012.1:15636-43401 GCA_964450125.1 uncultured bacterium | reverse complement strand
CCTTCTACGATCCGATGGTGGCCAAGGTCTCTGCGTGGGGAGAGACTCGCGCCGCGGCGATCTAGCGCATGCGCGGCGCGCTCGAGGCCACCCGGATCGAAGGCATCAAGACCAACGTCGCGATGCACCTCAGGATCCTCGCGAGCGAGGCGTTCCGTCGGGGTGAGCTCGATACCGGTGCGCTCGAACGCGGCGCCTTCGGCTGACCACACGCGACCACGGGGGAGATTCGATGATCGAGGTGCGTGCGCAGATCACGGGAGTGGTGTTCCGCATCGACAAGCAGGTGGGCGATTCGGTCGCGGAAGGCGACGCAGTCGTGATCCTCGAGTCGATGAAGATGGAGATTCCGGTGGAGGCGCCTGCGTCGGGGGTCGTCTCCAAGCTCGAGGTCGCCGTCGGTGAATCGGTGGTCGAAGATCAGGTCGTCGCGATTCTCGCGTGAGAGCGAGACGCCGTTTGACGAAATTTGACGCGGCGTGTTATTCGGTGGGTGTGCTCATGACGCAGTGCTTCATGAGCCCCACGGATGGCACGGATGGCAAGCGCACCAACGATCGTCGAATCGCCTCTCAGCAGTCGGGACGTCGCGTTGTTGCTGGACGTGAGCCCGGATGACGTGAACGAGCTCGCGCGACGCGGGGATCTCCCCGGGTTCAAGCAGGGACGCTTCTGGCGCTTCCGAAGGCGCGATGTGTTGCGCCACCGCATCGATCAGGGAGCGTCGAGCACCGCGAACGCAGCGCCGGACACGGCGTCGGACGGCGCCCCGCCCGACGTCGTCGAGCTCGACCTCTCGGCGTGAACCTCCGCGCGGGGACGATGGCCCGCGCGATTCGCGCTCAACCCTTGGGAACCCGCGAGTCGTCGGCGACGTCGACGCGGTCGCGGCCGCCGTGCTTGGCGCAATAGAGCGCTCGGTCGGCGCGCCGGAACACGGTGGCGAGATCGTCGGCTTCGCCGCGCCAGGCAGCGACGCCTTGGCTGACGCGGATCGTGATGGAGGGGTGAATCTCCTCCCAATGGTCACGCCGGACACCGTCGCGGATACGGGTGGCCACGGCAACCGCGTCCGCCTCGCTGGCCCTCGGCAGCACCACGATCAGCTCGTCGCCGCCGTAGCGAATGGCGATGTCGTTGGTGCGGACCTGGGCGCGCGCGAGTGCGCCGACCCGGGCCAGGACGCGGTCTCCCACGGCGTGGCCGAATTCGTCGTTGACGCGCTTGAAGCCGTCGAGATCGATGAGGATGAGCGCGTAACCGTCGCGCGCCTCCGACCACTCCCCAGTGAGCTGGGGCAGCTCCTCCAAGTAGAAACGCTTGGTGAGGAAGCCGGTGGTGGGATCGACTGCTGCCTGGCGAACCTTTTCCGCCAGGCGATCGTGGAATTTCCGGTCGTACTGATCGAGCCACTCGAAGCGCAGGATCACGTCGCCGAGGTGGATCTTGTCGCCCGGCTGAAGGGTCGCCTCGTCGACCTGCTCCTCGTTGACGAAGACTCCGTTGGTGCTTCCCAGGTCCGCGACTCGCACCTGCTGCGAGCCGTCGGGGAGGTGAAGCACGTAGAGCTTGGCGTGGCGCCGCGAGACCGTGTCGTCGTCGATGAAGATGTCGCAGCTCGGCTCACGTCCCACCACGAAGTTCCGGCGTGCGTCGTCGAGATCGAAGCGTACGCCGAGCTGTGCACCGTTGATGACGGTGACGCCCGGCGTGGCTTGTCCGCGGGACTCGGGCAGCGCCTTGAGCCGCACCGCCGTCGCGAGCGTCGTGGAGGGCCGCTCGGTGTGCTTGGGCTCGGTCATCGGCGCTCTCCAGCCTCCCCGCGCACCCGTTCGAGCTCCGTTCCCACCGTGCGCTCGAGCACCCGCCGCGCGTGCCGCTCGATCGCAGCGACGGCGCCTGGGTGGCGAGCGGCCCACAGGCCGCCTGCCAGACCCAGCGCCGTCGCGAGAGCGACGGCGGGCGCAGCATAGCGACGCCAGCGAGGCACGGCGAGCCTCGCTGGGCGGGGATTTTTTCAGGGCGCGGCTGCACGCTTTCGCGGCCTGGCTCTGCTCGCGGCGGCACGCACCCGTCTGCCCAGCTCCCTTTCCAGGGTTCGTTTGGGCGAGGCGATCGAGCGCAACGCCACGGCCATGGCGTCGGCGCTCTCGAATCGATCGGCGGGATTGCGAGCGAGCGCTCGGGCCAGGACCGCAGCGAGGGCGTCGCCGTCGGCGATGGAGAGCGGTGCGGCGTCGCGCTCGTTCTTGATGCGGATGATCTCGTAGATGTCGCTCTTGGGCCGGATCGCCAGTGGGTGCTTGCGGGCTGCGAGCTCGTACAGCACGACACCCAGCGCGTAGAGGTCGGTGCGCGCGTCGATCTCCGAGCCACGCTTGCCGGCCAGCTGCTCGGGGCTCATGTAGGCGGGAGTGCCGAGGAGGATTCCCTCGCGCGTCACTTGCACGTCCTCGAGCCGTGCGATGCCGAAGTCGGTGAGCTTCAGCCTCCCGCTGCGCGACACCAGCACGTTGCCGGGCTTCACGTCGCGATGCACTGCACCGTTGCGATGCGCGAAACCGAGCGCCGCCAGGATCGGGAGGCCGAGCGCCGCCACCAGCGCCGGCGGAAACGGACTGCCTGCGCGCATCAGCGACTCGAGGCTGATGCCGTCCACCAGCTCCATGCGGATGTTCCAGGTGCCATTGGCTTCGAAGCATTCGTGCATGCGCACGATGTTGGGATGGCCGAGGCTCGCGGTCACCTCGAACTCGCGCTGGAAACGACGTACCGTTTCGCGCTGGTCCTTGAGGGCGTGGCGCAGCTCCTTCACCGCGTAGGAGGCGCCGCGCTTCGACACCACGTGGTGGACGAAGGCGTAGCCGCCCTTGCCGATGGGGCTGCCCACGACCGTGTAGTCGCCGATCGCATAGGGCTTCCGCGAGCGGGTGGCCAGGGCGCGTGTACGCCTCGGCTGCGACGAAGCCCGGGAGGCGGCACCCGCCGCGCTGCGTGCCATCGGCCGGAGCCTACGCCGTCCAGGATGCGCGTTCCAGGTAGCGGCGTTTGACGAGCGATTCCGCGCGTCGGTAGGTTCGCGCAGGGATCGGCGATGCGCGTCACGCTGTGCTGCATGGGCTTCGAGAACCAGGGTGTCGAGGCCCTGTCCGCCCATCTCAAGGCGCACGGGCATTCGGTCGCGTTGGTGTTCGATCCCGCGCTCTTCGACGACAAGCTGCTCTTCCACGAGCACCGCTTGAAGTCGCTCTTCGACGATCCGGACGGATTCGCCGATCGCGTCATCGCCAGCCGTCCCGACGTGGTCGGCTTCAGCGTCTTCTCGATCAACTACCCGTGGGGGCGGGTGCGGGCGCGTCGCATCAAGCGCCGCGCGCCCGAGCTTCCGATCGTCTTCGGCGGGATCCACCCGACACTCTGTCCGGAGGTGGTGGCGGCCGAGCCCGCCATCGATTACGTGGTGGTGGGCGAGGGCGAAGGCGCGCTACTCGATCTCGTGGAGGCGCTCGGGGCCGGCCAGTCACCGCGGGCGATCGCCAACGTGTGGGGCCAGGATGCGTCCGGTGAGCGCTGGTCGAACCCCGTCCGTCCCTACGTCCGCGATCTCGACACGCTGCCGCTCCCCGACAAGGAGCTCTTCTTCGCCCTCGATCCCACCTTTGCGCGTGCCTTCCAGACCCTTTCCACGCGTGGATGCCCATATCGCTGTACGTTCTGCTGCGCGAGCCACTATCACCGCCTCTACGACGCGCGCGACAACCCCATCCGGCGCCGCGGCGTGGGCACGATCCTGCGGGAGATCCGCCATTTCCGCGATCGCTATCGCGTCGAGCGCGTGCTCTTCGAAGACGACGTCTTCGGCAACAGCCGCGAGTGGCTGCGCGAGTTCGCGGAGCGCTACCCGGCCGAGGTGGGATTGCCGTTCAAGGCCGTGACCTACCCTGCATTCCTCGACGCGGAGGCCGTCACGCTGCTGGCCCGCGCAGGGTGCTACAAGCTCGAGCTCGGCGTGCAGACCGGCAGCGAAGCGGAGCGACGTCGCCTGGGGCGCCGCGAGAAGAACGCCGAGCTCGAAGCGGTGGGACGCTGGTGCCGCGATGCGGGGCTCGCACTTCATCCCGATCACATCTTCGGCATTCCCGGCGACACGCGTGAAGCCCAGGAGGAGGCCGTGCTCCTCTACAACCGCATGCGACCCGCGCAGATCACCTGCTACTCGATGCAGCATTTCGCGAACCTGCCGCTCGCGGAGCGAGCCGTCGAGGCCGGCGATCTCACGTCCACCGAGGTCGAGCGACTGGCCCACGGCGAGGGCATCCACCTGATGAATGGCCGATTGGCGCTGCCCGTGGCGAAACGGCGCTTCTACCGGCCATTCTTCGCGCTGCTGGTGCTGCTGCCGTGGTTGCGTCCGGCACTGGTCGATTGGTTGGTGCGCTCGCGTGCCTATCGCGTCCTGGTCTTGCCGGACGTGGTGGTCCTCGGGCTCTATGGACTGCGTTCTGCGCAGGTGGGGAATGCGCAGGTCGGCGAGCATGTGGGGCGTGCCATCCGGCAAATCGCACGTCACGCGTGGCGCGCGATCGCGCCGCGTGCGTGGGCCCCGGCGGCGTGAGGGTCGACCCGCCGAGATCCCTACGGAGAGGCCATGGCTGATCGCTCGTTTCGCGCCGGATCGCTCGATCACGTTCACGTGTTCGTGCCCGATCGCGATCGTGCCGTCGCGTGGTATCGCGCCATGCTCGGCCTCGAAGTCGTGGTCGAGCATGCGCACTGGGCCGCCGACGGTGGGCCGCTGACGATCTCGGCGGACGGCGGCCAGTCGGGGGTCGCACTCTTCGAGGGCGAGGGGCCGGCAGCGCACGAGCGGCGCCACGTGATCGCGTTTCGCGTGGACGGTGTGGCGTTCGTGGGGTTCGTGCGCACCGTCGCCGCCCTCGGCCTCGTCGATCGTCACGGCGAGCCCGTGACGAGCGCCAGTGTCGTCGATCACGGCGAGGCGTTCTCGATCTACTTCACGGATCCTTGGGGCAATCCCTACGAGATCACCAGTTACGACGCAGAGGCGGTGCGGACCGCCCTCGGGCGCTGCTGAGCGTCGCCACGCGCGGCGATCGCCTCCGCGTGCTTGCACCGGAGTCCCCGCGGCGGGTATCCCGAGCGGTTCGCGTCACGCCCCCCTCGGAGGATCCATGCCGTACACGCTGCCCTACAGCCCCGACCAGCTTGCGGAGGTCGTGAAGAAGGCCGACGTGCCTGCCGATTTTCTGTTCGGCGTCGCCACCGCCGGTTATCAGGCCGAAGGCGGCTTCAACGGCGAGGGTGATCCCAAGAACAATTGGTACGGCTGGGAGGGACGCAACGGCCGGGACGCGACCGGCAAGGCGTCGGACTTCTGGAACCAATACCGCGCGGACTTCGACCGGGCCCAGTGGATGGGGCTCAACGCGTTCCGTCTGGGGATCGAGTGGGCGCGGGTGCAGCCGTCGTCGGATCCGAGCAGGCGCCACACCAGCCCCCCCGATTTCGACGAAGCGGCGTTCGACGCCTACGCGGAGATGATCGTCGAGGCGCGGAAGCGCGGGCTCGAACCGATCGTCACGTTGCTCCACTTCACCACACCGCTGTGGGTGGGCAACGACTTCTGGCTGGAAGGTCCGAAGGTCGAGGACCTCTTCATCCCCTACGTCAACTTCACGATCGAGAGCATCAACAACCGCCTGGTCGAAAAGTTCGGTCAGCCGCCGGTCAAGTACTGGGTGACGCTGAACGAGCCGTTCATGCTCGCGTCGGGCACCTACTTGTTCCGCATGATGCCGACGCAAGCCACCCGTTCCAGCCTGGCGGCGGCGCGGCTCGCCTACGAGAACATCCTGATCGGGCACATCCTCGCGTACCGCGGCATCCACGCGATCAGCGCCGGCAAGAAATGGGAGCGGCCTTGCGTCACGTTCAACTCGTGGGCGGCGCGCATCTATTCGATCGACAAGATGGCGCAGGACCTGATGGTGGCGCGCACGCTGGGTCTCAAGAAGGAGCAGGTGCGGCCGTACCTGGCCGAGTGCCGCGCGCGTTTCAACGAGCAGGTGTCACGCACTCGCCAGCCGCGTGACTTCGATGGAGCGCGCCGCGCCGCCGACGCACTCCTCGATCGCTTCGTGTGGAATCGGCTCAACCTCGAGACCATGCCGCGGGTACTGCACTCCGTCTTCGAGGACTACCACGAGCCGCGGCTGCTCGACGCGGTCTCGTTCGACTACTACGACCCCTACATCTCGAATTATTTGGGCGTCGCCGGAGGCCTGCAGGTCCGCCGCGACCCGTGGGATTGGACCAGCAATCCAGCGTGCTTCTACGATTTCTTGCGGGCCTACGGGTCGCCGAGTCACGGCTTGCCGCTCCTGGTGCTCGAAAACGGCTTCGGCATCCGCGGCAAGACGGCCCAGGGCGTGCCCCGCGCCGACGGCGCCCGGCGCCTCGACGGGTTGCGCGGTCACCTCTATCAGCTGCTGCGCGCCATCGCCGACGGCGTGAACGTCAAAGCCTTCTGTCACTGGACCATCACCGACAACTACGAGTGGGGGAGCTTCGAGCCGCGTTTCGGGCTCTTCGCCGTCGACTACGCGAACGGCGCCAAGCGCCTCGCCGTCGATGCGCTCGGCGACAACGCACCGGGAGCGTATCGCGCGTTGGTGTCGGCGATCCGCTCCGGCGACAAGGACCGCATGCTGGCTGCGTTCCGAGGCGAGGGGCTCGAGTCCTACGGCGGGTAGCGGGTTCACGTGGACCGAGATGCGTCGGTCGAGTCGTTGGGGTCCTGGCGCCAGGCGGCGGCCACGGCTCGCGCCCCATCTCGATTCCGTGGAACCGGCGGCTCACCTGCGCTGTGGCCGCGAGAATCGGGATCACTCCTCACGAGCACGACCGGGGTGCGCGGCCGCGGAGCGCGCTTCGACGTGCCCCCAGCCCCTCATGCCTCGAACGGCTTCGGCGCGAGAATGAGCCACTGCCCGACGGCGGCTGAGCTTCCCCCGCGCGGGCGGCCTGGGATAGCCTCGAAGGCCTCGAGACTCGCCGGCCGGCTCGAGCAGGCGCTCGCTCCTGGCCGCTGCCGGGCTTGCTTTCGTGAGGCCACCCATGGGGGATGAACCTCCTCAGCGCCCTGTCGATGCTTCCTCGGGGGTCTGTTTAAGACCCCCGCCCCGCAAAAAGTGGTTTTTTTGCGGGGCCCCACCCCCAAGCCGACTCGCTGGGCTCGTCGGCGCGCCGCCGACGCCTGCCCATAATCAGCAGCCTACTAACTCGCGCCGCGTCCGCTCCTTCCTTCCCGTTCTGCTGCTCCTGCTCGCACCGCTCGCGTTCGTGAACGCGAGCGGGTGTCCGCCCGCACCGATCCCACCCGTCGATCTGGCACCTCCGCCGTGGCCCGAGTGGGTCCTGCGCCATTGGATCTGGGAGAACGTGGGAGACCAGGCGAGCGCCTTGGCGCTCGCCGACGGCTATCTCGCTCGCGACATCCCCGTGGGGGCGCAGGTGATCGACCGGCCGTGGGAAGTCCAGCCCGTGGCTTTCGAGGCCGACGCTCAGCGTTATCCCGATCTCGGCCAGCTCGTGAGCGACCTGCACGCGCGTGACGTGCGGGCGTTGATGTGGATCGTGAGCGTCGTGAACGAAAACGCCAGCACGTTCCCCGAGGGCCTCGCCAATGGCTACTTCCTGAGCAACGGCGCGCTCGTCGACTGGTGGGGTGGGCGCGGTGCGCTGCTCGACTACACCAATCCCGCCGCGGTCGCGTGGTGGCACGCACGGATGCAGAGCATCCTGGCGCTCGGCATCGACGGCTGGAAATGCGACGCCACCGATCCTCTGGTGCTTCTCATTCCGGGCGGGGCCAGCGGTGTCGGTGGAGCCGTGAGTTGGGATCAGTATCGCGATGCCTACTACCGAGATTTCTTCGCATTCACTCGCGCCCAGCTCGGTGACGATCGCGTGATCTTGGCGCGGCCCAGCGACAGCTACATCGGCGTGCCGCTACCCGTGCCGTTCGCGCCGCGCGACGTGAACTTCGCCGGCTGGGTCGGCGACCAGGACTCGAGCTTCGCGGGGCTGCGCGCGGCGCTCGCCAACATGGTCGCATCCTCGAACCTCGACTACGTCAACTTCGGTTCGGACATCGGCGGCTTTCGTGCCGACGGGCTGATCGACGCCGAGCTCTTCGTACGCTGGGCTCAGCTCGGCGCGCTCAATCCCATCATGGAGAACGGAGGCGGTGGGGAGCACCGCCCCTGGATGTACGATGCCGAGGTCGAGGGCATCTACCGCACGTTCGTGAAGCTCCACCACGAGCTGGTGCCATTCCTCTACAGCCTGGGCGCCAAGGCCTGGAAGCAGGGCGTCTCGCTCGTCCGCTTCCAGAGCTACGACAACTCGTATTTGCTCGGCGAAGACTTGTTCGTGGCTCCGATGACGGAGGCCGGTGCGAGCCGCACGGTGACCTTCCCCATCGGGCGCTGGCGCGACTGGCTCGACGAATCGGTCGCCTACGACGGCGGCTCCAGCGTCACAGTCTCGGTGCCGCTCGAGCGCTATCCGGTGTTCGTTCGCGAGGGGGCGATCGTGCCTCTCGACGTCGTGGGACCGGCAACCGGCCACGGCGATGCATTCTCCGCCGGGCACCTGACGCTGGCCGCGTACCCACTCACGAGCGGCGGTAAGACCGTCGATGTGTACGAAGAGCATGGCCACGGCGTGCGCGTGACGTGGCGGGCCGAGGGCGCGGGGCTGGCGCTCGAATCCTCGCCGACCTCGCGCGCCTTGTTGTGGCGGGTGCGAGGCGGTCCGCCGGCGGTGCAAGTCACCGAGGATTTCGGTGCCGCGCCGGCGCACGTCGCCACCGTTGCCGATCTCACCTCGGCCGCACGCACCTGGACGCGCGACGCCGCGGGGATCACCTGGGTGCGGATCGCGGACGCCGGCGCGGGCGTACGGCTTCACCTCACGCCATGAGCGAGCCCGCGATCGTCGTCGATCTGCTGCTGATCCTCGCCTGCATCCTGGGCTCGGCGTTTTTCTCGGCCTCGGAGACGGCGGTCACCGCCATTTCCGAGCGGCGCGCGCGCCAACTCCTCGACTCCGGCGAGAAGCGCTACCAGGCGCTGAGGCTGTGGGTCGAGCAGCCCAATCGGGTGTTGACCACGTTGCTGATCGGCAACACCGTGGTGAACACGCTCACCGCGGCGCTGGTGACGGCCATCACGGCGCGCGTGAGCGAGAGCCGGGTGGTGGCGATCGCCACGTTCGTGTCGTCGTTCCTGCTGCTCACCTTCGGCGAGATCTCGCCCAAGACCTTCGCCAAGCACAACGCCGAGAAGTTCGCGCCGCCAGCGCTGCGCGTGGTGCGCCTCCTGGTGTGGGCGCTCTTCCCGGCGGTGTGGCTGCTCACCTACCTGTCGCGGGCGATCGTGACCGCGACCGGCCACCAGGTGACGCGCACCGGGCCCTTCGTGACCGAGGAGGACATCGCCTACCTCATCGACCTCGGGCACGAGGAAGGGGTGCTGCACCGCGACGAGCGCGAGATGCTGGCGTCGGTGTTCGAGTTCGGCGACACGGTGGTGCGCGAGATCATGGTGCCGCGCACCGAGATGGTGGCGATCCGCAAGGACGCCGAACCCGACGAACTGATGGATCTGGTGGCCAGCTCGGGGCTCTCGCGCATCCCGGTCTACGACGAGACGATCGACAACATCGTCGGCATCCTGCACACCAAAGATCTCATCAAGCACCGGGCCGAGGGGCCCGACGCCGCTACCATCGCCAAGCTCATGCGCAAGGCGTTTTTCGCACCCGAGCTCATGCCGATCGCGAATCTCTTGAAGGAGTTCCAGCGCCGCAAGACCCACATGGCGATCGTCGTGGACGAGTTCGGCGGCACCAGCGGCATCGTCACCCTCGAGAACGTGATCGAGGAGATCGTGGGCGAGATCCAGGACGAGCACGACGACGAGGAGGCGCAGTTCCGGATGCTGCCCGATGGCCACGTGCTCGCCGACGGGCGGCTCTCCATCTACGACCTGGGCGAGAAGCTCGGCACGGAGTTCCCCGATGCAGGCAGCTACGAGACGCTCGGCGGATTTCTCATCGCTCAGGCGGGGCGGCTGCCGTCCTCGGGTACACAAGTGCGCTGGGACGGCTTCGAGTTCCACGTGCGCGAGGCCGACGAGCGGCGCGTGAAGCGCGTCGAGATCGTCCGCGTCACCTCGCCGAGCCCCACACCCGGTGGCAGCGACGAAAAGGTCACCTCATGAATCATTGGCTGCTCAAGAGCGAGCCAGACGCGTACTCGTGGGACGATCTGAGCCGGCAGAAGCGCGGCGTCTGGGATGGAGTCCGGAGCTTCCAGGCGCGGAACAACTTGCGAGCGATGAAGGTGGGCGATCTCGCGCTCTTCTATCATTCGGTGAGCGAACGCCGCGTGGTGGGCGTGGCGCGCGTGGTGCGCGAGGCGTATGCCGATCCCACGGCGAAGGAAGGAGATTGGTCGGTGGTGGACGTGGCGCCGCACCAGGCGCTCGCGTTCCCCGTGACGCTCGACACGATCAAGGCCGACCCGCTGCTCCGGGAGATGGCGATCGTGCGGCAGTCGCGGCTCTCGGTGGCGCCCGTCACGAAGCAGCAGTTCGATCGCGTGCTGGCGCTCGCCAAGAAGCCGCCGCGCTGAGTGGGTTTCGCGTCCCGCGGAGCGCCGAGTCGTGATGCGCCAGGCCAGATGGGCGCTCGCGGTCGTGGCGCTGCTCTGCGTCCGCTGTGGTAATCGCGCGAGCTCGACTGCCGGCGCCCGCCCAGAACCGCCGGCGCTCGTCGAAACCGACCGCGGCAGCGGGATCTTCGGACGTTGGATACTGGACGCCGACGCCCTGCCCGCCTACGAGTACACCCTCGATCAGCACGCCGACGTACGCGCGCGGTTCCCGGACTCGCGCGCTCGGGACCGGCGCGATCACGTGTTCAACTTCGGCAACGATCGCATCAACGCGCTCGGCTTCAACGACGGCTACGTGGAGGTCTACGCGTCCGATCGTGCGCCCACGTTGCTCGATCGCTACGCGCCGGAGCAAGGGAACTTCGCGGGTGGCTTCGGCTACCTCGCAGACGGCACCGAGGTGTGGTCGACGGCGTATCGCGATGGTCCCGCGCACGCCTCGACTCGGCGGATCTTCGGCCTCGGCTACTTCGAGACTGCCCTCACGCACCGCGGCATCGCCACCGAGCGCCGGGTCTTCGCGCCCGCCGGCGACGATCCGCTGGTGGTGAGCGAGGTGACGATTCGGAACGAGTCGGCCGAGCGCCGCTCCCTCGCGCATTACGAATTCTGGGACGTGAATCTACATCAGCTCGTGCCGCTGCCGTCCATGACCGGCCTGCTCGGCACCATCGGCGATGGCTATCGCGACGGGTTGAGCGCCGACTTCCTGCAAGCTGTGACGTGGGATCCGCGGGTGCAGGCGTTGCGCGTCTCGACGCGCAGCAACGGTCCCGCGCCGCTCGAGCCCGATGCGATCTCCACCGTCGACTGGTATCCCGACGACGTGTTTCTCGCCGATCTCGGCGGTGGATCGAGCGCTCGCTACACGGATCAGGCGAGCTTCTTCGGCCGCGGCGGCGCGGCGCGACCCGATGCCGTGGTGTCGGGTGGTCCGGGCTCGCTATCTCTGGAGCGCAGCGCCGCCGGTCAGCCGCTCTGCTTCGTGCTTCGCCACGATCTCGTCCTCGAGGCCGGCGAGAGCCGTACGCTTCGTTTCGCGTACGGTTCGATCGCGCCCTCGCAGGGACTCGGAGCGCTGGTCGAGCGTTACCGCAGTGGCGACGCGTTCGCGACCAGCCAGGCCGAGCGCCGCGCCGCTCTCGGCTTCCTCGCGACCGACGACGATCCCGCTCTGGCGCGCGAGATCGCGTGGCACTCGGCGGCGTTGCCAGCAGCCACCGCTTTCCACGGTTTCTACGGCACGCACGTGACGGTCCAGGGCTCGGCCTACCTCTACCTGCAGGGCATCGACGGCGCGCCGCGCGATCAGGCGCTGTTCGCGATCCCGCTCACGTACCTGCGTCCCGATCTCGCCCGCGAGAACCTGCGCTTCATCATGCGCCTGACGCGCGCCTCCGATGGCCAGATCGTCTACACCTTCGGGGGCCACGGCTTCGCGAGCGGCCTCGCCGTCCACGAGCTGCCGTCGGACCTCGACCTCTTCTTCCTGATGGCACTCGCCGAGTACGTGGCCGCCACCGGGGACGTGGAATTCTTGGCCGAGCACGTGCCGTTTCGCGGGCCGGGCGAGCTGGCGCCGGGTGCCACCTCGACCACCGTCCTCGATCACGCCCGCGCCGCTGCCGAGCACCTCTTCCACGTCGTGGGCATCGGCGAGAACGGCCTGGTCCGTGTCCGCGACGGCGACTGGTCGGACGGGGTCGTGGCGTCGAACGTGATCGCCGCAGGCAACGACGGCGTGAACTGGGGCAACACCTTGGCGCACGGCGAGTCGTGCTCGAACACCGGCATGGCGCTCTGGGCGCTGCCACTCGCGGCCGACGTGCTCGAGCCTTTCGACGCAGCCCTTGCGGCGCGACTGCGCGAGCCCGTGAGCTCGCTCGCCACCGCCCTCGACCGTCAATGGGCCGGCCAGTGGTACACGCGCGCGGTGCTGCGCGATCGCGACGACCGGCCGGTGGTGCTGGGTGAGCGATCCATCGATCTGGAAGCGCAGCCGTGGCCGTTGATCGCCCGCGCCGCGCGAGACGAACGGCTCGCGACGCTCGTCGAATCGATCCGAGGCAAGCTCGACGATCCATCGCCGGTGGGCGCGCCGCTCTGGTCGGGTGGCCAAGTTTGGCCCGCGGTTTCGCAGCTCCTCACCTGGGGCTACACGCGATTCAGCGACGAGCAGGCGTGGCGCTCCCTCGAACGCCACACGCTCTTCACGCGCGCGGAAGCGTTTCCCGAGAGCTGGATCGGGATCTGGACTGGCCCGGACGCGCTCGAATCGAAGGGCAGCGGCGGCACTTGGTCGAGCATCGTCACCCCGATGACCGATTTCCCGGCGCTCAACCAGAACCCGCACGCGATGGCGCTGCTCGCTGCGTTGCGTGTCGCGGGGATCGAGCCCTCGGGCGACGGCCTTCGAATCGACCCGCACGTGCCGCGCGAGCGCTTCGTCCTGGACTTTCCGCTGATTCGTCTCGACGTGGACGGCGAGCGGATCGACGTCACGTATCGCCCGATCGTCGATGGCACACGCGTGTTCCACGTCCGCGTGCCGAGCGAGGCCCGCTCTTGGGACGTGACGGTCGACGGCCGCATTCTCGCTGCGCCGGTACGCGACGGCTTCGCCGTCGTGGAAATCGACGCCCGAGTCGACCGCCCGGTCCGTGTGGTGGTCCCACGCGCACGACTCCGCGGCGGCGGCGCCTGAGGCCCACGCGGCTATACTCGCCGCGCGTCATGAGCCGAGCAAACGTCGTTCGAGGTGGAATCCGCGGCGCCGCCGTGGCCGCCGTCGTTCTCGCGCTTTCGCTCGCCGGATGCGGCGGGGAGAGTGGGGGCGATTCGGCAGCGGCGCGCGATCTGCTCGGCGTGGCGCGTGGTCTCGCGGACACCTGGATGCGCGAGGAGGCACCGTCCGACGTCGATTGGAGCTGGGGCGAAGGACTCTTGATGCTCGGCATGTTGGAGCTGAGCCGCACGACCGGAGATCCCGCGTACGAGGATTACGCCCTCGATTGGCTTCACGCGCACCAGGAAGCCGGTTACACGATCTTCTGGAGCGATTCCTGCCCGCCGGGAACGGTTGCGTCGCTCTTGATCGGCCGGCGCGGCGCGACCGAGCTGCAGCCGATCATCGAGGACGTCGACACGTATCTCTTCGAGCAGGCCCCGCGGATCTCCGACGGCGGCATCGCCCATCTGGGCTTTCTGCCGCTCGTGCTGAAGCAGCAGCTCTGGGTGGATTCGCTGGTGATGTTCGGCGAGTTCCTGATCCAGACCGGGCTTCGCACCGGCGACCCGCGCTACCTCGATCTCATGGCGAGCCAGTACGAGATCTTCGGCGGGCATCTGCAGGATCCCGAGTCGGGCTTCTGGACCCATAGTTGGGACGATCTCGCGAAGCAGAATCACCCCCCTCTCGACGATCGAGTGTTCTGGGGACGTGGCAACGCGTGGGCGCTGGTGGCGGGCTACGACCTCGCTGCGGCGCTCCCAGAAAGCGATCCACGGCGCGCCTCCGTGCTGGCGCGCCTCACGCGCCAAGCGGACGCCGTGCGCGCCGTGCAGGATGAAGCGACCGGGCTCTACTGGACGGTGCTGAATCGGCCAGGCGAGACGTATCTGGAGAGTGCCGGCTCCGCGATGATCTCGTACGCGTTCGCGCGCGCTTTCGAGGAAGGCTTCTCCGGGGGCCAAGCCGTGACGTCGGCTGCGCGTGGCCTCGACGGTCTGCTCGGACGCGTGCGCGTGGAAGCGGACGGCCGATACGTGTTGAGCGGCACCAGCGTGGGCACGAATCCGGGGCCGTTCTGGTACTACGCGATCGTTCCCACCAAAGACGACGTGAGCTATGGCATCGGTGGTTTCCTGCTCTTGTCGACGCGCTTGGTCGAGCTCGAACGCAAGGGACGGATCGACGTGCTGCCCGTCGTCCCGAACCTGAGCGAGGGAGGTGTGCCGTGAGTCGCAAGCTTCGCAAGCCCGGGCCGCGGATCGCCGGATCGGCGCTGCGCACGGTTTCGGTCGCGTCCGGGTTGCCGGTGGTGGAGCTGATGCTCGCGGGTCTGCTCCGCAAGCAGCTCGGCATCGACGAGCTTCTCGACGCGAGCTTCGCCGAGGACGAGCCGCCTTTCACGTTGCCGCGTCCGCCTGCGCCGATTCGCCGTACGTCGGGAGGAAAGCGCCGGTGAGCGAATTCACGTTTCGGACCCTCGACGACTATCGCTCCGCGTATCGTGACGGAAGCGCCACTCCGCTCGCCGTGGCCGAGCGATTCATCGAGTCGCGGAACGCCTCGGAGGCGCACTCCCCGGCGATGCGGATCTTCATCGCGAGCGACGACGATGAGATCCTGCGCACGGCGAAGGCAGCGACCGAGCGGCTGCGCAAGGGCAAGCCGGCGGGACCGCTCGACGGCATCCCGATCGCGGTGAAGGACGAGCTCAATCAGATCGGCTACCCGACCACCGGCGGCACCAAGTTCCTGGGCAAGGGGAGCGAGCGTGAAGACGCCACGGTGGTGGCGCGGCTGCGCGCAGCGGGCGCACTCTTGGTCGGCAAGACCAACATGCACGAGATCGGGCTCGGCGGGACGGGGATCAACCCGCATCACGGCGCGGCGCGCAACCCTTATGACCCCGCGTGCATCACCGGTGGCTCGTCGAGTGGCTCGGGCGCGGTGGTCGGATGTGGTCTGGTGCCTGCGGCGATCGGCGCCGATGGCGGAGGCTCGGTTCGGATTCCGGCATCGCTATGCGGCGTCGTCGGCGTGAAGGCGACGTACGGCCGTGTGCCCGAAACGGGTGCCTTGCCGTTGGTGTGGACCCTCGCGCACATCGGCCCTCTCGCGGCGACGGTCGCCGACGCGAGCGAGATCCTGTCTCTCATCGCAGGCGAGGATCCACGCGATCCCAACACGCTGGGACAGCCCGCTCTCGATTTGCGCGGTGTCCGACAAGGCAACGTGAAAGGGTTGCGCGTCGGCGTGTGTCCCGACTTCTTCGACCAGGCTTCGCCCGACGTGATCGGGGTGTGTCGCGCAGCGCTCGAACGATTGCGCGACGACGGCGCCCAGGTCCTCGACGTGCGCATCCGCCACCTCGATCTGGTGCGCGTGACCTTGCTCGTCACCATGGGTGCCGAGATGGCGGCATCGCAGATCGAGAACATGCGCGAGCACCGTGACGATTACGCGCCGGACACGCGGCTGCTGCTCGACACGGCGAGCCGCGGCTCGGGGCCCGAGTACGTTCACGCCCAGCGCGCGCGCACCCGGATCGAGCGAGCGTTTCGCGAGGTGCTCGAGTCCGTGGACGTGCTGGTGTCGCCCACCACCGGCACCACCGCCGTGCCGATCCGAAGCGACGCCGAGCGCTATGGTGAGGTCGACGACGCTCTCATCGACCGGATCTGCGCCTTCACGTTCCCGGGAAATCTCACGGGTTATCCGGCGGTGACCGTGCCGGCGGGCTATTCGGCGAGCGGGCTGCCCATCGGACTGCAAGTCATGGCCGCACCGTGGGACGAGGGAGCGGCGCTCAAGGTCGCCCGTGCCGTGGAGCGCAACGTGCCACGGCATCCGCCCAAGGTGTTCTTCGATCTCCTCGGATAGCTTGCGCGGGGGCGCGGGGGCAGAATGGAGTCGATGGTGATCTCTCGGACCGAGTTCTCGCGTTGGAGGTCGCTGGTCGTGGCCTCGGCGTTGGTGATGTGGGTGGCCACGGGCTGCGGCGGGGGCGGAGGTAGCGATACGCCCCACACGCCGGAGCCGCCGCCGCCGACCGGTGACTCGTGCAGCGGTGGACAGACGCTGCTCTACGTGGTCAGCTCACTCGGTGTCGCGACGCCGGTGTCGGCCGCGGTGGTGCCGGGATTCGACGTGGACGCGCGCGTCAGCGGCGCGGTCGATTCCGACACCTGCAACCAGCCGGACTTCACTTCGCCGCCACCTGCGAGCACGCCTGGGATCGACAACCAGCTCGGGCCATTGGTGGCCGCGTTCGATTTCGCCGACGACGTCGCGATCATCTTCGACGCATCGATCGAGGACGCGAGCCTGCTCGTCCTCGTGCGCGTCGAGAACTTGCAGTCGGCCTCCGATGACGACTGCGTGAACGTGTCCTTCCTGAAGGGGATTTTTCCGCCGAGCGCGTTCGATCCCGTGATCGGGCCCGACGGCCAGCTCGCGCCGGGCCAGCTCTTCGACGTCGACGCGAGCTTCTTGGCGAGCGACGGCTCGACGCCGCTCTATCGCGTCGAGGGCGCCACGATCACCAACGGCGTGCTCGACACCGGGCTCACCCGCATCACGCCCACCTACGAGCTCAACGGCACGTCGCTGCCGATCACGTTCAACCGCCTGCAACTTCGCCTCGATGGCGATCGCGGTCGCGACGGCCTCATCGGCGGCTCATTCGGCGTCGACGAGGTGGCTGCGGTGATCGGTCCCGGGTTGGGCGCGCTGGAGCCATTCGTGATCCCTGCGCTGCACAGCAAGGCCGATCTCGCCAAGGATGGCAGCGGCGTCTGTCAGGAGCTTTCCGCCGGGCTCACCTTCAGCGCCGTCAGCGCCGTCGCCGGCGAAGTGCGCTGAACGCGATCGTTCCTGGTCTCTCCGTTCGGCGTCGATCTCTCCGAGCACTCGGGGCGGCCGGGGCCGTCGAGAGACCGACGGCCCTCCAGCCGATCTGCGCGCGGGTCTCCACGCACGCCTTCGATCTCTCCGCGAGCCAGCGGCGAGCCACGAGCGTGAGCCGAGTGCCTCGGGGGCGGGGGGCTGTTGAGCCCCCCGCATCAATCCAGTATCCGCACCTCGCCCCTGAGGCCGTCCACCTCGACCCAGGCACCCGTCGGGATGGCTTTGGTCGCGCCAGCCACGGAAGCGACCGCAGGCAGGCCGTACTCGCGCGCCAGGATCGCGCCGTGAGAGAGCATCCCGCCCATCTCCATCACCACGCCGCCGGCGAGGGAGAAGAGGCACGTCCAGCCGGGATCGGTCGCGTTCGTCACCAGGATCTCGCCGGGGCGAACGTCGCGGAACTCGGCCACCTCCAGCACCACGCGGGCACGCCCACGCACCACGCCGCGCGACACGCCGGAGCCGCGGAAGAGCGTGGCGTTGGCCGGTAGCGGCTCGGTCACTGCGATCTCAGCGCTCTGATCGCCCACCAGCTCACGCGGCGGCTTCTCGTCGCGGCCACGCTCGTATTCGATTCGCCGTCGCCGTGCGAGGCCAGTCAGATCGGGGACGTCGCCGCGCACGGCGGCCGTCACTTCCTCGCGAAACAGGAAGAAGATCTGATCGCGGTGCTCGAGTCTGCCGCGTGCCACCAGGTGCTCGCCCAGCGCCGATGCCGCGGTGCGGATGCGCTCCAGGAAGAGGTCGGCGAAGTAGCGCATGTTCTCGCGCAGGTTCACGTAGCGTGGCATGTAGTAGAGGCCGAGCTCGAGCATGAGCCGCTGGAACGGCGGCAGCCGCTCGCGCTTGGCCAGCTCGGCGGGGGGTGGCTTGGCCGCCGCTGCAACCGCGCTTTCGCCTTCGCGCCGCGCTTCCAGCGCCTTGAGCACGAGATCGAGCACCGTGCCGGGCGCTTCGCGCCACGACGGGTAGATGAGGTCACGGCCCAGCAGGCGATGACCGTGACGAACCAGCAGCTCGTGGAACGCCTCCCGGAATTCGGTGGCGCTCTCGTCCGTGACGGCTTGGGGGCTCAGCGCTGCCAGCCCTTCGGCTCGCAGCGCCGTGGCGAGCGTCGGGTTCGCGCGGAGTCGCCGTGCCAGCGCCTCGATCGCCTCGTTCACCTCGACGGTCTTGTTGCCAGGCACGCGGGCCATCGCCCAGTCGGCGACCTTGCCCTCGTCATCACCGAGCCAGCGCTCACCGACGATACGCACCAGCGGGTAGAGCAGGTACGCGTAGGCGACGCTCCAGATGGCGATCTCGAGGAAGCTGCCCATCTCGTCCTCGATCCGCGCCATCGCGTTGAGCAGGCTCTCGGGAGTGCCGCCTGCGGTCTCGTCGCCGAAGCCACGCACCGCCCGCGCCAGGATCGCGTCTCCGGCGCGCTTGAAGCGGCGATGATTCGTGAACGGCGACCAGTCGCGTTCGTGGAGAACCGTGCGGAAGCAAGCTCCCACGAAGCGCGGGCCGAAGATCGACCACAGCGAGCGCTCGTCGGCGAGCAGCCGGTCGCGCAGCGAGGCGGGCAGGTTGTCGAGCACTTCCTTGGTGCGAAAGATCGACGGAATGATCGAGAAGATGTCGCCCAGCAGGTTGGTGTTCGCGTAGACGTAGCCGTGGTGGTAGCGCAGGAACGGGGCGGTCTTCTCGATCCGCGCGAACCCGAGCTTGGGATCCACCATGCGGGTCTCGATCAGCCGGCCGCTGACCGAGAACATGAGGGGAGTCACGCTCCCCGACCAGAACTCGTCGGCGAGCGAACGTGACCAGACGACGGGGGTGGGCTCGGGCACGGTGGGTATCGGAACCAAGCGCGGAAGCGAATGCAAGATTCGCCTGGAATGCACGAGAATTCAACGCAAATGGGCGAATCGAATCGCGTGTGTCGGCCGGCCGCCACGCCCGCATCGACCGCTGCCCGTGCCAGCGGCAACGCACGAGCGAACGGAGCGACTCGAGGGTGGACCCCCGCGGGAATCGCGCCGGTCCCGCGGTCGGGAGCCTTGAGAAGCCCTGCACGGGCTTCGCAACCGTCCTGTATGCCCGACGGTGTCGACGCTCGCCGTCGATCTCTCCGCGAGCCAGCGGCGAGCCGCGAGCGTTAGCCGAGTGCCTTGGGGGTGGGTCCCAGCGCGGCTTCGCCGCGCTGGGCGGGGGGCTTGAAAAGCCCCCCGAATCAATCGTCACTCAGTCCCAATACCTGGCTGGCGCGCTCGACGGCGTCGATCGAGCCTTCGACGAGCTCACGCACCACCTCGCGCGCCGGCTTCATCTGCTTGATCTGGCCGACGACCTGACCGACAGGTGTGCCGAGCAGCTCGGCCGAGCCGGGCTTGCGCGTCTGCGCGTGTTGGTAGATGCGCGTAAGCGCCTCCGAGGTCGCCATCCACTGCAGCGGCATCGGTAGCGTTCCCGGCGAATCTGGGCCGTCCCAGGCGTCCGTCCAGGGCGTCTTGAGCTGGCGCGCCGGCTTGCCGCTGATGCACTTCGACCGCACCGTGTCGCGCGAGCTGGCGGCGATGAGCTTCTCCTTGAGGGCCGGCACGCAGTCGCTCTCCGCGGTGGCGAGCCAGAGCGATCCGGTCCACACACCTTGCGCGCCGAGCACGAGCGCCGCGGCCATTTGGCGCCCCGAACCGATGCCGCCTGCGGCGAGCACCGGCGTGGGCGCGATGGCGTCCACGACCTGCGGCACCAGCACCAGGCTCGAGATGTCGCCGGTGTGACCACCGGCCTCGTAGCCCGCCGCGACGACGATGTCGACGCCGGCTTCCTTCTGTTTGATCGCTTGATCGACTGAGCCGCAGAGCGCGGCCACCAGCACGCCGCCCGCGTGAGCGCGCTCGACGACGTCCTCGGGCGGAGGGCCGAGCGCGTTGGCGAGGAGCTTGATGGGATGCTTCATCGCGATCTCGACGTGGGCGCGGCCCGCGGACACCGACCAGCCGAGCAGCGACTCCCACGCGTCCTGCCCGGGCGGCAGCTCGGGCACGCCATAGCGGGTGAGCAGGCTCTTGATGAACTCCTTGTGCTCGTCGGGGATCATCGCCTGGAGGTCGATCTTGCCGAGGTCTCCCTGGTCCTTGCCCAGGTAGGCGGCCGGCATGACCGTGTCGACGCCGTAGGGCTTGCCGTCGACGTGCTCGTCGATCCACACGAGCTCGCGCTCGAGCTCCTCGGGGCTGAACGCCACGGCGCCCAGCACGCCCAGGCCACCGGCCTTGCTCACCGCCGCCACCACGTCACGGCAATGGCTGAACGCGAAGATCGGATACTCGATCCCGAGTCGTTCGCAGATGGGGGTCTTCATCGTCGCTTCCTCTCCTTCTTTCGCTTCTTCGCCGGATCACGGACGGGTGGGGATTCGAACAGCAACACACGAACGGCCTTGCGCAGGAACTCGACTCGCCTCGGAACGCTGCGCGCAGCGGCGGCATGGCCACCGAAGACGTCGGCGAGCAGCGGCGCCACCACGACGTGGCCCAGGATCAGGAAGAAGACCGACGCCACGAGATCCGGGACGTCCTCTTCCGTCCATTCGGAACGCAAGAGTGGGCGGGCACCGGTGCGAAACGCCGCCAACGCCAGCCCGTAACCCGGCTCGAGCCATTGGCGCATCATCCGCGGCAGGTGAGCACCGCCGGTGAGCGCCTCGTGAAGCACGAGTCTCAGCACCTGCGGCCGCATCACGAGGTGCTCCATCAGCGCATCCATGCCTTGCGACATGGCAGCTTCGGTCCAGCCGGTGCCGAGGATCGCCTCGTTGATCTCGACGAAGGGCTTGAGGCCGCGTGTGAGCACGGCCGCGTAGATGCTGTCTTTGCCCGGAAAGTGGGCATAAAGGCTCGCCGGGTTGAGTCCCACCAAGCGCGCGATGTCGCGGATCGCCGTGCCCGCGAACCCACGCTCGGCGTAGAGCCGCTCGGCGGCGTCCAGGATCTGGTCGCGTGTCTGCGCACCGTTCCCGCCCTTGGGACGGCCACGTTTGCCGCTGCCCGTCTGCCGCCCGGGGCGGGCACGCGCCGCGGACGGCTTGCGGCGTGTCCCCGCGGGAGCGCGCGCAGCTCGCGCGAGCAACGGAACGCTCCTCACGCTGCGCTGCGCGGCACGGCGTTTCGGACCGGCGTGAACTTCACGGGCATCGACTTGATGCCGTTGATGAAGTTCGAGCGCAGGCGACGCACCGGGCCGACCAGCTCGATGTCCGGAAGCATCTGGAAGAGCTCTTCGAAGAAGATGCGGATCTCCAGGCGCGCGAGGCTGGCGCCCAAGCAGAAGTGCTCGCCGACACCGAAGGTGAGGTGCTCGTTGGGGTTGCGCGTGATGTCGAAGCGGTCGGGATCGGTGAACATGCTCTCGTCCCGGTTCGCCGACGTGTAGTACATGGCGATCTTGTCGCCGGCCTTGAGCTTCTCGCCGCCGAGCTCGGTGTCCTCGGACACCGTACGGCGGAAGTAGTTCACCGGCGTCACCCAGCGCAGCATCTCGTCGACGGCGGTGGGCAAGAGGCTCGAATCTGCCTTCAGGCGGGCGAGCTGGTCCGGATTCTGGAAGAGCGCCAGCATCCCGCCCGAGATCAGGTTGCGCGTGGTCTCGTTGCCCGCGACCGACAGGAGCAAGAAGAAGAGCTCGAACTGCTGCGGTCCGAGGGTCTCGCCATCGACGATCGAGTTGATGAGGACGCTCACCAGGTCGGTGCCGTTGCCTTCGGCGCGACGACGCTCGGCGAGCTCGTTGGCGTAGCCCCAGATCTGCATGGCCGCCGTGCGCGGATCGCTCTGGCCCTGGTATTCGGGATCGTCCCAGGCGATGAGGGTGTTCGACCAGTCGAAGATCTTCTTGCGCTCCTCGCGCGGCACGCCGAGGAACTCGGTGATGGTCTGAAGCGGAAACTCGACTGCGAGATCGGTGACGAAGTCGCAGGCCCCGCGCTCGGCGACCGCGCCGATGATCTCGCGAGCGAGCGTCCGCAGATGCGGCTCGAGACGCGAGATCATGCGGGGGGTGAAGCCGGCGCTCACCAGGCGGCGGTACTTCGAATGCGCCGGCGGATCCATGTTGGCGAGCATCGCGCGCATGGCCACCAGGTCGTCTTCGCCGTAGTCCTCGATGTTGGTGCCGCCGATCCAGCTCGAGAAGACGAGCGGACGGGTGGAGCAGTGAACGATGTCTTGGTAGCGGGTCACGGCCCAGAAGCCCGGCCCCTTGGGCTCGGCATGCCGGTAGACCGGCGCGTTCTGGCGCAGCCAGCGGAAGGCCTCGAACGGCGGCCCGTCTTGCTCGTAGCGCTTGGCGTCGTAGAGATCGAACTCAGGTTTCATGACTCTTCCTCCCCTCGGGTAGCTCCGAGACGCGACCTTTGCTATACCGTACCAAACGAACGATCGTTTGGAAATGGAGGAAGCATGGCATTTCGCGGCAAGGTAGCGCTGGTGACGGGAGCGGCGAGCGGCATGGGCCAGCTCTCGGCGTGGAAGCTCGCCGAGGCGGGTGCGACGGTGGCGTGCCTGGACATCGACGAGGCGAAGCTCCCGACCACGATCGCCAAGAGTCCCGATCGCCTCAAGCCCTACGTGTGCGACGTGAGCGACGCGAACCGCATCACCGAGACCATCCGCGCCATCGAGAAGGAACTCGGGCCGATCGATCGCGTGACCCACGCCGCAGGCATCATGCCCACGGCGCTGGCGCTCGACATGCCGCTCGAGTCGATCGTGCGCTTGATGCGCGTCAACTACGAAGGCTCGGTGTACGTGGCTCGTGCCACGTTGCCGCAGATGAAGGCTCGCGGCTCGGGCGACCTGATCCTCTTCGGCTCGCTCGCGGGGCACGTGCTGGTGCCGCACATGGCGGCCTATTGCGCCAGCAAGGCCGCGATCAACACGTTCGCGGAGGTGTTGATCCACGAGAACCGCTCGAGCGGCGTGCGGATCATGCTGGTGTGCCCGCCGATGACCAACACGCCGCTCATCCAGCAGGCCGTCCAGACCTCGAACCCGCGCACGGTCCAGATCGGCATCGAGCAGAACCGAATGGCCGATCCCAAGGTGATCGTCGAGGAGATCGAGAAGGGCATCGAGCGCGGCGAGGAGATTCTCTACCCGCTCGCCGAGGCCAAAGTGTTGCTGCGCCTCAGGCGCTTCCTCCCCGGCCTGCTCTGGACCATCATGCACAAGGCCGAGAATTCCTGAGCACCGAACGGGGCGGGGCGGATGATCTTCACGAAGCGGGATCTCGCTCCGCTCGCCGACAAGCTCGCCGGATGGATCGCGCCGCGCCTCGGCGATGCCGCCGGCGTCGCGATCGAAGGGCTGCGCGTACCGAGCGCCGGCCTTTCGAACGAGACGGTGCTCTTCGACCTGCGTTACGTGCGCGCAGGTCGCGAGGTCGTCGAGCCGCTGGTGCTGCGTGCCCAGCCCTCCGAGCATCTGGTGTTCCCGGACTACGACTTGAGCGTGCAACGACGCGTGCTCGAGGCATTGGCGTCGTCGCCCGTACACGTTCCCGAGGTGCGATGGGCGAGTGAGCACCGAGGGCTTCTGGGGACGCCCTTCTACGTGATGCGACGCGTGGCGGGCGTGGTGCCATCGGACGTGCCGCCCTATCACGCCGCCGGTCTGCTTCGCGACGCCTCGCCCGAACGGCGGGCGGCGATGTGGTGGGCGGGGATCGACGAGCTGGCCGCGATCCACCGGCTGAATCCCGACGCCATCGGTCTCGGCTTCCTGGAGAAGCACGAGCGGCGCGGTGACCTGCTGGACCAGGAGCTCGGGTACTGGTCCAGCTACCTGGATTGGGCGTCGGGTGACACCGCGGGTCACCCCACCACGCGGGCCGCGCTCGCGTGGCTGAGTGCCCAGCGCCCCGCGACGGTGCGGCGCCGGCTGTGCTGGGGCGACGCGCGGTTGCCGAATCTGATCTTCGATGGCGATCGCGTCGCCGCCGTATTGGATTGGGAGATGGCCTTCCTCGGTGAGCCGAGTGCCGATCTCGCGTGGTGGCTCTTCCTCGACTGGCATCACAGCGAGGGCTACGGCATTCCGCGTCTCGCCGGCTTGCCGAGCCGCGCAGAGACCATCGCGCGGTGGGAGAGTAGCGTCGGTTTCGCCGCCTTCGACCTCGATTACTGGGAAGTGTTCGCGGCGATGCGTTTCGCGGTGATCATGGTGCGCGTCGCGTCGATCATGCGGGCCGTGGGGACGCCGCTACCCACTCCCGATTTCGAGACGAACAACGCGCCGACCCAGCGGATCGCCGCCCTGCTCGGGCTCGAGCCACCGGGCCAGGCGCTGGCACGCGGCACGACACAGATCACGGCGGCGGTGGTGCGGGTTCAGTTCGATCTGACCGGCCCGAACGGCTACCGCTGGTACTTGATCGCCGACCGCGGCATGGGCACTCGCGTCGACGGGGAGGTCGCCGATCCGGACATCACCGTTCGTTGCGACGCCGACGACTGGCATGCGCTCCAGCGCGGCGAGCTCGATCGCGCGCAGACGTTCCTGTCCGGCAAGCTCGTGATCGACGGCGACATCTCCACGATGATGCAGCTCGAGGAGATCATCAGCGCCTTGGTGTTCGCCGGCCCCGGTGCTACCTACACGGCGCGGGAGGTGGTCGACTCCAGCGACCGGGAGATCACGGTCGAGGATGATCGGCGGCACGAACCGGGGCCCGCGTCGTTGCCGCTCTGGAACGAGAGCTTCTGGTTTCCCATGTATGACCCTGCGCTCGACGTCGGCGTGGTGTTCCGCGCAGGGCTGCAATCGAACTTGGGGCAGAGCAACCTCTATCTCGGCATCATCCGCGGGCACGACTTGGTCCACCACGTGATGCTGGAGAGCCTGCCGCCGGTACCGTTCGAGAGCAGGCGATTGGTGCTGGCTGCGGGCGTCACGATCGAGTGGCGCGAGCCGCTCCAGAGCTTCGCGCTCACCTACGCGGGAGAGGGGTGCGGCTTCGATCTGCTCTGGGAAGGGATCGCGCCGCCCTACAAGTATCCGCCGCCACCCGGCAGCACGGTGGACCAGGTGCCGCGGCACATCGAGCACGCGGGCCGCGCGACCGGAACCGTGACCCTCGACGGCGAATCGTTCGCATTCTCCGGCTGGGCCCACCGCGACCATTCGTTCGGCGGTGAGCGCGATTGGGACAAGTTCTGGCGCTGGACCTACGCGAGTGGGCGCGTCGGAGAGACGCCCGACGACAGCCTCTGGTTCAACGCGGTCGAGATTCGATTCGGTCCGGACTTCCCGCCGATCCACGTCGGCTGCGTGTCCGAGGGCGGCAGTGATGCTGAGCCTCTGGGCACGGTCGCGATCCGCGTGCACTCCGACGATCCGATCGGTCCCGCGCGCGGCGGCGAGCTTCTTATCGTGAGCGCCTCGGGTTGCGAGCATTGCATCGTGGTGGAAGACGTGCGCGCCGCCGTGCCGGCGCGATTTCGCGACACGGTGCTCCACGATGGCATCGCGCGGTACCGATCGGGTGAACGGACGGGCTGGGGAATCCTGGAAACGGGCGGTGTGCGGGGTTGAATCGGCTGCGAGGGGCGCGGGGGTGTGACCATGGCGATCGCGGAAGAGTTGGCACGAGGGGCGGACGGACGGCGGCGGATCGGGCTCAAGAGCCCGGCCACGCTCGAGCCGGCGGGTGAGATCACGGTCGCGACCGCTGACGACGTGCGCGCTGCCGTCGCCGCGGCCCGCGCTGCACAGCCGGCGTGGGGTGCCACGCCCGTGGCCGAGCGTGCCCGGATCGTCCGCAGCGCTCTCGACGTGCTGATCCGGCGCAAGGACGAGCTGGTCGAGATCTTGATCCGTGAGTCCGGCAAGACGCGCACGGAGGCCACCGCCATGGAGTTGGTGGCGTGTTGCGATTTCCTCAACTACTGGAGCGCACGCGCGCCCGACGATCTCGCCGACGAGTGGCGCAAGCTCCACGGCTACATGCGACCGCTCAAGAAGCTGCTCGTCACCTATCGCCCGCTCGGCGTGGTGGGGATCATCACGCCGTGGAACGGGCCGTTGGCGCTGTCGCTCAACCCCACGGTGCAGGCGCTTCTCGCCGGCAACGCCGTGATCCTCAAGCCTTCGGAGATCTCGCCGCGTTCGGGCGCGGCGGCGGCGGAGATCCTGCTGGAAGCGGGAGTGCCAGCCGGCGTGCTGCAGGTGCTTCAGGGCGATGGAGAAACGGGCGCCGCGCTCGTGGACGCCGGCGTCGACAAGATCTCGTTCACCGGTAGCGTCGCCACCGGCAAGAAGGTGGCCGCCTCGTGCGCGCGTCAGCTCATCCCATGCACGCTCGAGCTTGGCGGTAAGGATGCGATGATCGTGTGCGCGGATGCGGACCTCGATCGGGCAGCACAGGGCGCAGTGTTCGCATCCGTCCTCAACACCGGCCAGATCTGCATGTCCGTCGAGCGCATCTACGTGGTGGAAGCGGTCGCGGATGCGTTCATCGCCAAGGTGACCGAGGTGGCAAGCAAGGTCCGTTGGGGCGCCCCCAACGAGGCTGCCGACGTGGGACCGCTTTTCTGGGACAAGCAACTCGCCATCGTCGAACGCCAGGTCCAGGAAGCGAAGAAATCGGGCGCCCGCGCAGTGGTTGGCGGTGAACGCGATGCGAGCCGGCCGGGGCTCTTCTTCAAACCCACCGTGCTCGTCGATCTCAATCACGACATGGCGGTGATGCGCGAAGAAACGTTTGGTCCGGTGGTGGCCGTGCAGCGAGTGAAGGACGAGGACGATGCCATCCGCATGGCCAACGATTCTCCGTACGGCTTGAGCGGCAGCGTGTGGACCAAGGACATCGACAAGGGAATTCGCCTCGCCAAACGGATGGCGACCGGCTCGGTGACGATCAACGACGCCGCGGTGATCTACGGCGTTCCCGAGGCGCCATTCGGCGGGCTCAAGGAAAGCGGCGTGGGGCGCGTGAACGGCGTGGACGCGCTCAAGGACTACTCGCACGCGCTGCCGATCTTGATCCACCGCTGGAACACCAAGCGCGAGCGCGCCTGGTACCCGTTCACCGACAAGTCGTTCAAGGAAATCGAAGGTGCGCTCAAGCTCTTCGGCCCGCGCATCCGCAACTGGCTCGCCTGAAGACGCGCGGACGGAGCCACGAGCCCGCGAGTGTCTTGGGGGTGGGACCCTTCGCGGCTTTGCCGCGCAGGGCGGGGGGCTGGAACAGCCCGAAATGTGCCCCCGGGATGATCAAGTTGCGCCGGGGTCTCCACGAGCGTCGTCGATCTCTCCGCGAGCCAGCGGCGAGCCACGAGCCCGCGAGTGTCTTGGGGGTGGGACCCTTCGCGGCTTTGCCGCGC
>CAYVDO010000012.1:0-15536 GCA_964450125.1 uncultured bacterium | reverse complement strand
AGGGCGGGGGGCTGGAACAGCCCCCCGAAAAGACGCCGCCCTCAGCCTCCGGCTGAGGGCAGCCAAAACGTGAAGTCGATGTCGGGCTCGTCGGCGAGCAGCATGACGAGCCGGTCCACACCGATCGCGATCCCCGCCGCCGGTGGCATGCCTTCTTCGAGCGCTGCCAGGAAGCCCTCGTCGGGCTCGTTGACGAGGATCTCGTCCCCGTGGGCGCGCGCACGCTCGAGCATGTCTTCTGCGAAGCGCTGCCGCTGCTCGTTCGGATCGGTCAGCTCCTCGAACGCGTTGCCCAGCTCGAACCCTCCGGCGAAGCATTCGAAGCGCTTTGCCCAGCGGCTGCCGTCGGCGTCGGTGTCGACGACGGCGAGCGCTGCTTGCGACGCCGGGTAGCGGCACACGAACAACGCTCGTTCCGAGGGCAGCGCGGGCTCGACGCGGTCGAGCCACACGCGGAAGAAGAGGTCGTCCCAGGTGTCTTCGGGACGAGAGGCGATGCCCAGGCGAGCACATGCGGCGCGCAGCCGAGCCGCGTCGTTCTCCACGGCGAGGTCGATGCCCGCGTGATCCCGAAAGAGATCCCGGACCGTGTGTCGCGGCCAGGGAGGCGCGAACGAGATTCGCTGCCCGCCGAAGTACGTGTCGGGTCGACCGTGAACGCGCTGGGCGACGTGCGCGATCATCGCCTCCACGTCGCGGCGCAGGTCCTCGTCGTCGGCATACGCCCGATAGAGCTCCAGCATCGTGAACTCTGGGCGATGGGTGCGCGAGGCCGGCTCGGAGCGGAAGGCGGGCGTGATCTGGAAGATCCGGGTGAGCCCGCCCGCGAGCAGCCGCTTCATCGCGAACTCGGGGGATGTGGGTAGGTAGGCGGCGGCATCGTCGGGGTACGCACCCGCGTGGGGATGGACGCGAAACGGGCGCACGTGCGGGTCCATGCCCGGATTCGACACCAGGAGTGGCGTGCGCGTTTCCCGAAAGCCGCGACCGACGAGGAACTCGCGAATCGCCGCCTCCACGCGCTCGCGCACCGCGAGGGCGTGCAGACGGCGCGGATCGAGGACGCGCTTCGTCCAAGTCGAGCTTCGGTGGGCGCTTCGGTTGGGCGTGAGCACACGCACGGTGCGACGAAGGACCTCGACGATGTCGCCGATCGCCACCTCGCAGGGCGTCACCACCTGGGCGTGCGCGATCCCGTCTTCGTGTCGAACGGCCACGGTCGCGCACCCGGGCTCGGTCGCGCTCTCGATCGCCACGCAGCGCCCGCGGATTGGATCGTCGTCGGTCATGATTGCGGTTTGCCGGCGCGCGCGGCTCAGCCGGCGCCCCATTCGTGAGCGCCGCATCCCCGCGAGCAGTGCGCCAGTTTGGCGGATCTCGCGACCAAGGAGAGGCGAGTGATCTCGCCGAGGCCGAGGCGGCTCCAGCTACACCGGTGATCGACAGCACTCGCGCGCCGCCAGCCGAGCTGGGGATCGCGCGCGGCTCACGAGACGGAGGCGGCGAGGGGACCCAAGAAGGCCCCCTCGCCGCGCAACGACGAAAGGCGGGACGATCCGGCCGTCAGGCGGCCGAGTCGGTGATCGTGATCAGATACGCGGTGTTGCCGAGGCCGGAGTTGTCGACCTTGAGGCGATAGTTCTTTCCGCCGGTCACCGAGACCGAGCTGATCGTGGCGCTCGACGCGCCCGACTTTGCGGTGCTCGGCACCGGGATGTAGACGCCTGGGTTGTTGGTGTCCTCCACCAAGAGCTCGATCTCCACGCTGCCGGCTTCACCTGGCGGCGTCTCCTCGACCTTGATCTTGAGGAGCTGGGTCACGGTGGCCACCAGATTCCAGGAGTCGGTGTCGCCGCAACGCAGATTGCCGGTCTTGGTGACCGCGAGGTCCGCCGGCACCAAGTCCTTGCTGATCGAGATCGTCTGTCCGTCCTCGTCGCTGGCGTCGACGCCGGGGCCGACGCAGACCGCGAAGGCACCCTGGCCGGTCTTGTCGTTGTCGACGACCAGCACGTAGTCACCAGCGGCGAGAGGAGCGGCGTCGAGGTCGCCGTCGCCGGTGGCTGCGGGAAGTTGCAGGGTCGCAGCGGCGCTGGGGTTGCGGATCACCGCATCCAGGGTGGCTGCCGAATAGATGCGGACCAGGTTGTTGCCGTCCCCGATGCCCTGGTCGTCGAAGCCGATTCCGAGCTGGCCATTTGCTGCGAGCGTGAACGCGTAGAAGCGCTCGTCGCCGAAGCTCGTCAGGTTGCCGCTCGAGGTGCCGCTCCATGCGCCGTCGCCCGAGGGCAGGATCGGCGTGGGCGCTGCGGCGAGCGCTGCCAGCTCGGGTCCCATGCGCACCGTCGCGGTGCTGCCCGAGCCGCTCACCCGCGTGACCCGCGCGGTCACGAGGCCGTCGGTCGTGGTGAGATCGCAGTTCTCGATGAAGAAGTCGTTCGAGCCACTCGCTGCCGGGCAGAGCGCTTCGAACGTTGCCGTGTTGCCGTCTCGATCGCCCAGCAACTGCAGCTGGAAGGTGCCGCTCGATGTCTTGTCGAGCTCGAAGGTGGCCGCGGCGGCAACCGGCAGCGGGCCCTGCGCGATGAGGTCGTTGCGCACCAGGACGTCGACCGGGTTGGTGACGAAGCTCAGGGCCACCGCGCCAGCGGGGGCGAGCACGCAACCGGCGCCCACGCACGGACCGGCGAGGCCGAGGGTGAGCGTGTAATTGAAGGTCCCGTTCACGAGGTTGTTGACCACCACCTGGTAGGTGTCCGCCAGCCCGGTGTCCACGGCGAAGGTCGCGTTGATGTCGCCACTGCCCTTCTTGTTGGCGCTGAAGCCCGTTGCGCTCGTGAGCCGGACCTCGTTGTTGCTGGTGGAACCGCTGGTCTGGTCCAGCGACGCGGTCACGTCGCTCACGCCGAACGGGATCGAGAACTGGAAGCAGTCACGGTCGCCAATCGGATTGAGCGTGCGGCCGGCCACCACCACTGGCGCGCCCAGGGTCGGTGGTGTGGGTAGCAGCTCGCATGGCCCAGCGGTGTCGTCCTGGCCGGCGTAGGGGCCGAGGCTGAGGGAGAGCGTCCCTTGGCCCGTGGCATCGGTGTCGGTGACGATGACCGTGTAGTCGCCGGTCGCTTGGAGATCCATCTCGGCCACGTCGCTGGCGTCGAAGCTGAGATCGCTCGCGCCGCTGAGCGTGGTCACCGGCGTCACTTTGTCCGGGCCGAGGATCGTCACGGTGCCGTTGCCCGGTGTGACGTTGACGTCGTCGTAGTAGAGGTCGCGCGGGCCGGTCTGGCCGGCGGCGACCGTGAAGCGGGCCGTCTCGTACTCGCCCGGGGCGAGGCTCAGGCCCAGCGTGGACGACGAGCTCAAGCTGGTCGCCGGCAGGGTGTACCGAGGGCTCATGGTGAGCTTGATCGTGCGCCCTGCGGTTCCGTCGACCTCGGTGACGCGGACCTCGTAGTTCGCCGCGGCGGTGAACGTGACGTCCTGCAGCAGCGTCGGCACGTTCACGGCGACCGGTCCGGCACTGGCGATGGGCGTCGTGCCGCCGGCAGGAAAGACTTCGAGCTTGTAGGTGCCATTCGCTGGCGTCGCGTCCTCGAGCCGGAACGACCCGGCGATCGAAGCGTTGTTGCCGAGCGCCGGCGCCACGAACAGGTAGCTCACCGCCGCGTTGTCGGCGATCGTGGTCGTGATCTGCTGGCCGAACGTGATCTGCGGCGGCGGTGTGCAGGTGTCGCCGCGCAGCGCGAATCCGATCAAGGCAACCGTGTATGCGGCAGCCCGAAAGCTACTCACTCCTCGCCTTTCCCTCATCTTGCCCCCCCAATGCGATTTTGCGCCGGAGCGTCCGGCGCGACTGGGGCGCTAGGGCAAAGTGGGTGCCACGGTCGCAATGGAGATCCGGGGTGCCCGGCGGCGATTCCGTGCGGAGAACCGCACTGGCGGCCGAGGGCTGCCAACTTCGGTTTGCACCCGATGCCAACCGCCGGCAGCGCTGGCTCCGGTTGGCGGGGCGATCTGGGCGTTAGCAGGCTGCTGAAAAAGGCACGCGCCAGAGGCGCGCCGACGAGCGTAGCGAGTCGACTCGGGGGTGGGGCCCCGCAAAAAACCGCGCTTTTTGCGGGGCGGGGGGCTTGAAAAGCCCCCCGAGGAAGCATCGACAGGCTCGAAAAACTCGCACCGGCGAGCTTTTTCAGCAGCCTGTCAGGGTGCCGCGAGCGCGGCTTCGATGGCGGCCAAGAGCGCCGGGTCCTTGGGCGTGGTGGCGCTCTTGTAGAAGGCGATCACCTGACCGCGCTTGTCGACCAGGTACTTGCAGAAGTTCCAGTCGGGCGCATCGCGGCCGGCGGTGAGGAACTGATAGACGGGCGATTGTCCCGGGCCTGGCTGGGTCTCGAGCTTTTGAAAGAGAGGAAAGGTCACGCCGAACTTGGTCTCGCAGAAGGCGTGGATCTGCTCGGCGCTGCCGGGCTCCTGGCCCCCAAACTCGTTCGACGGGAATCCCAGCACCGAGAAGCCGCGTGCCGCCAGGCTCTCGTGGAGGCGCTGCAGGCCTTTGTACTGCGGCGTGTAGCCACACTCGCTGGCGACATTTACGCACAGCGTGACGCGGCCGGCGAACTCGCGGAGTGCCACCGGCTTGCCGGCGAGGGAGGGAACCGTCACGTCGTAGAGCGAGCTCGCCGTCATGGCACCTCCGTGCGCAGAACCGTCAGGGAAGCGGAAACGCCGCTTGCTCGGCGAGGCCCTGAACCAGCGTGGGCAGGATGCCGAGCACGAACACACCGACCAACGACGCCACCACCACCATCCGCACGCCGGTGGCGAGCGCCTGGGTGCGGTACTCGCGCGCGGGCTCGGCCATGTACATCTTCACGATCACGAGCAGGTAGTAGCCGAGGCTCAAGGCGCTGGTGAGCGCGATGAGCACGGCAATACCGATCATGTGGGCGCGAATCGCTGCGTTGAAGACCAGGAACTTCCCGAAGAAACCTGCTGTGGGCGGGATGCCGGCGAGCGACAACAGGCACGCCGCCAGCGCGAACGCCAGGCCGGGTCGGGTGCGGTAGAGCCCGGCGACGTCGTCGAGGGTGAGGTTGGCCTCTCCCTTCTCACCGATGGCGACCAGCACCGCGAAGGCGCCGAGATTCGCCACCAAGTACGACGCCAGGTAGAAGAGCACCGCGGACGTGCCCGCGGGATGCCCCGCAGCTACCCCCGCCAGCAGATAGCCGGCGTGGGCGATCGACGAATACGCGAGCATCCGCTTGAGATCGCGCTGGACCAGCGCCGCGAGGTTGCCCACGATCATGGTGGCGATGGCCAACCACTCGACTGCGCCGGTCCAGAGCGCCGGGTGCGCACCGAAGCCCACCCGCAGCACTCGCAGCGCCAGTGCGAACGCTGCGGCCTTCACCGCCGACGACATGAACGCCGTCACCGGCGTGGGCGCACCCTGGTAGACGTCGGGTGTCCAGAGGTGGAACGGCACGGCTGCGACCTTGAAGCCGATGCCTGCCAGTAGCAGCGCCAAACCGATCTGCGCGAGCCGAGCGGTGTAGGGGTTTTCGTTGGCGAGCGCGGTCGCGACCACGTCGAGGCGCACCGAACCTGCCGCGCCATACACGAAGGTGAGCCCATAGAGGAAGATTGCCGAGGCGAACGCGCCGAGCAGGAAGTACTTGAGCGCTGCTTCCACCGAGCGCTCTGCGCCGCGCTGGTAGCCGGCGAGCACGTACACCGCGAGGCTCATGATCTCGAGACCGAGGAAGAGCACCATGAGGTCCGTGCCCATCGCCAGCACCGACATTCCGGCCACGGCGAAGACCACGAGCGGGTAGATCTCGCGGGCGCGCAGGCGCTCACGCGCCGTGTAGCTCGGCATCAGCAGAAGCGCGCCGAGGCCAGCCAGCGCGCACACGACGGTGACGAATACGCCCATGCCGTCGACCACCAGCATGTGGGTGAAGCTACGTGCGTCCGCGGCACTCGCGCCGGGAGCGAGCGGATGCGCGAGCCACGCCATCGTGATCACGAGCACCGCAGCAGCGGCGGCGGCCGTGGCGGCGGGCTTGGTTCCATCGTTCCAGGCGTCGAGCAGCAGCACGCCGAGCCCGCCGAGCGAGAGCAGCATCACCGGGATGGCGGCGACCCAGTCGAATTCAGTCGGCGGGAAATGCACGGTGGCGGGCTCCGCGAATGGGTTCCAGACGGTCGACGCTCAGCGCGCGGTGGTGACGCGGTTCAGCCGCTCCTGGGCTCGGCGCACCGGCTCACCCATCGCTGACGCGTAATCCTCGCGGACCTGGTCGGCGAGCTGGGTGAGCTCGGGCTCGGCGCGCGCCAGGAGCGGACCGGGGTAGACGCCGATCCACACGCAGGGCGCGAGCATCAAGAGCAGGATCGCGATCTCGCGCTTGCCGAGATCCACCAGGGACCGGTTCTCGTCGTGGGTGATCGGCCCGAAGAACACCTTCTGGTAGGCGGTGAGCATGTACACCGCGCCCCAGATCATCCCAGTGGCTACCACCAGCGTGAGCGCCTTCGAGACCGGGAAGGCGCCGGCGAGCACGAGGAGCTCGCCGATGAATCCGTTGAGCCCGGGCAAGCCGATCGACGACAGCGTCACCACCAGGAAGAGCGCCGCGAACACCGGCATCACTTTGGCGAGCCCGCCGAATGCTGCCAGCTCGCGGGTGTGGCGCCGCTCGTAGATCATGCCGACGAGGAAGAAGAGTGCTCCCGTCGAGAGCCCGTGGTTGATCATCTGGAGCAGAGCGCCCTGCATGCCCTCGACGTTGAACACGAAGAGCCCGAGCATGACGTAGCCGAGGTGGCTCACGCTGGAGTACGCGACCAGCTTCTTCACGTCCTGCTGCACGCTCGCGACCCAAGCGCCGTAGACGACGCCGATCGCCGCGAGACCGACGATCCAGGGAGCGGCCTGCATCGCCGCCACGGGGAAGAGCGGGATGGCGAAGCGCAGGAAGCCGTAGGTGCCCATCTTCAGAAGGATGCCGGCCAGGATCACCGAGCCACCCGTGGGCGCTTCCACGTGGGCATCGGGCAGCCAGGTGTGAAACGGGAAGAGCGGTACCTTGATGGCAAAGCTCAACGCGAAGGCCGCGAAGAGCCACACCTGTACCGACACGGGAATGCGCGCGTGCGACGACATCAGATCGGCGAGGTCGAAGGACAGGCGTCCGCCGTTCAGGTCCGCGACCACGAATGCGAGCTTCACGATCGCCACCAGCATCAGGAGGCTGCCGACGAGCGTGTAGAGGAAGAACTTGACCGTTGCGTAGATCCGGCGCTTCCCGCCCCACACCCCGATCAGGAAGTACATCGGGATGAGCATCGCTTCCCAGAAGACGTAGAAGAGGAAGAGATCGACGGCCAGAAACGCGCCGATCATCGCGCTCTCGAGGGCGAGCATCGCGGCGTGATAGCCGGCGACCCGGCGATCGACCGCCTCCCACGAGCCCACGATCACCAGCGGCGTGAGGAACGTGGTGAGCAGAACGAGGAAGTGGCTCAACCCGTCGATCTTGAGATGGTAGGTGATGCCCAGCGACGGGATCCAGGTGGCCTGGACCTCGTCGGAAACCGCCTGGCCGAGGGTCTGTACGAGCGGCCCGCCGGGTGTGCCCAGGAACACCGCGAGGCTCACGAGGAACGTGACACCAGAGAAGATCAGCGCGATCTGCCGCACCGAACGGTCGTCGAGCCCGCGCACCGCGAGCAGGATCACCGCGCCCACCGTGGGGAGCGCCAGTAGCACCGTCAGTGGATGCAGCACCTGGAAGAGGGAGGTCATCGGCTCGCCTTGCCAACTCGCTTCGGCGCAGGCTCGCTCACGCGATCGTGAGCGCGGCCAGAAGCGCCAAGAGTCCCAAGAAGATCGAGAGTGCGTAGACCTGCGTGTTGCCGGTGGTCCAGCGGCGGACGGCACCGCCGGCAGCCATCGCTAGCGCGCCGACGCCGTTGACGACGCCATCGATGAGGACGGCATCCACAGTTTTCCAGAGCCACCGGCTCACGGCCCAGAAAGGGCGCACGATCGCAGCCGCGTAGCCCTCGTCCACCCAGTACTTGTTTTCGAGCAGCGCCTGCACCGGCTCGGCGGACTTGGGGATCGTGGGAACGCCGCGGCGGAAGATCGCGAACGCGCCGAGCGAAGCGGCGAGCGCCGCGAGCACGCTCAGCGTCGGGAGCACGGACTCGGCCGTGTGCAGGGCGTGCTCGTCGACCGGTCCCCACGGCGCCGTGGTCCCCACGATCTCGAAGATCGGCTCCAGGAAATGGTGGAGAGGTCGAACGTGGACCAGGAACGCGCCGGCGCCAGCGGAGAGCAGCGCCAGGATCGCGAGCGGCCCCAGCATCGGAGCCGGCGACTCGTGGACGTGTTGCTCGACGTCGTGGTCCATGCGCGAGGGGCTGAAGAACGTGAGCACAGTGAGGCGCCACATGTAGAAGGCCGTGATGATCGCGGCCACCAAGCCCACGGCGCAGAGCACCTGCGGCAGCACGCCTACCACCGGATTGCGGTGCGTCAGCGCGCCGATCAGGATCTCGTCCTTCGAGTAGAAGCCGGCGAACGGCCAGATGCCCGCGATGGCGATGGTGCCGATCACGAACGTCCAGCAGGTCCCCGGGATCTTCTTCGCGAGGCCCCCCATCTTGCGGATGTCCTGCTCGCCGCCGAGGGCGTGGATCACGCTGCCAGAGCCGAGGAACAAGAGCGCCTTGAAGAAGGCATGAGTCACCAGATGGAAGATGCCGGCGTCGAATGCACCCACGCCCACGGCCAGGAACATGTAGCCGAGCTGGCTCACGGTGGAGTAGGCGAGGACCTTCTTGATGTCCCACTGCGCGAGCCCGATGGTGCCGGCGAAGAGTGCCGTCGCGGCCCCCACGCACGCCACGACGGTCATCGCCACTGGCGCCAGCACGTAGAGGAAGTTGAGGCGCGCGATCATGTACACGCCGGCCGTGACCATGGTGGCCGCATGGATGAGGGCCGAGACCGGAGTGGGGCCGGCCATCGCATCCGGCAGCCACACGTAGAGCGGGATCTGCGCGCTCTTGCCGCATGCCCCGACGAAGAGCAGCAAGCCGATCCCCGTGGCGGCGCCCGCCACCACGCCCGGATTCGACTGGATCGCCGCCCGAATCCCCTCGAAATCCACGTGACCGGTGGTCTGGAAGAGCCACAGCACGCCGAGGATGAAGCCCGCGTCACCAATGCGGTTGACGATGAACGCCTTCTTGCCGGCGCTGGCCTTCGCGGGATCCTCGAACCAGAAGCCGATGAGGAGGTACGAGCAGAGCCCCACGCCTTCCCAGCCCAGGAACATGAGCGGCAGCGACGAGCCCAACACCAGCATCGACATCGCGAACACGAACAGGTTGAGATACGCGAAGTAGCGCGCGTAGCCGGGATCGTCGTGCATGTACGACGTCGAGTAGACGTGGATCAGGAAGCCGACTCCGGTCACCACCAGCATCAGCGTGAGCGAGAGCTGATCGATCTGCAGCCCTGCGTCGACGTGGAACCCGCCGGTGTGGATCCATGGGAAGAGCGTGAGCACGTGCGGCTCGCCGCCGGCGGGGAACGCCAGGAACGCCCACACCGTGAGCGCAAACGAGGCCGCGAGCGTGCCGCAGCCGATGGCCGAAACCACGGTTCGACTGAAGCTCCGGCCCAGGATTCCGTTCATCGCCGCGCCGAAGAGCGGCAACAGCGGGATCAGCGGTACCGCGGCCAACGCCGTCGGAACCTGTGTCATGGCCTCTCCGGTTGCGCCGCTCATCCCTCGAGTGTCCTGAGCTCGTCGATGTTCACCGTCTTGCGCGATCGGAACACGGCGATGATGATCGCCAGTCCCACGGCCACCTCGGCGGCCGCCACCGTCATTCCGAAGAACACCAGCACCTGGCCGTCGAGCGCCTCGCGGAAGCGCGAGAAGGCGACCAGCGCCAGGTGAGATGCATTGAGCATCAGCTCGACGCTCATGAACACGATCAGCGCGTTGCGGCGCACCAACACTCCTGTCGCGCCGATCGCGAACAAGGTCGCGCTGAGCCCGAGGTAGTGCGCGAGCGTGATCACGAGAGGCCTCCTCCTTCACGCTCACGCTTCGCCATGACCACCGTGCCGACCAACGCCACGACGAGGAGCACGCCAGCGATCTCGAAGGGCAGCAAGTACGGTCCGAAGAGCAGCTCCCCGAGCAACCGCGAGTTCCCGCCCAGCTCCGCCACCTTCGCGGGCGGCAGGCCGGCGCTCCCCGGCGCGCGGATGTCGCCGCGGGTGGCGGCCATCACCACGCCCACGAAAACGGCGCCGAGCGCCCCCATCACCGCGGCTTTGGCCATGCCTTCGGGGGGGCCGTGCTGGATGGGCTCGCGGCCCAGGTCGAGCAACATGATGACGAAGGTGAAGAGCACCATGATCGCCCCGGCGTACACGGTGACCTGCACCGCCGCGACGAAGTGCGCTTCCAGGAGCGCGTAGAGCCCGGCGACGAAGCACAGGCTCAACACCAGGTTGAGCGCGCTCGAGATTGGATTGCGAAGCAGGACGACGGCCAGCGCGGTGACGACCGCGCCGAGGGCGAGGACGTAGAAGGCGATCGCAGCACTCATCGCAGGCTCAGCCGTGCATCCCGCCGAGGGCCCAGATCCACGCGGCGGTGAAGGGGACGTTGGCGATGGCGAGCGGCATGAGCCGCTTCCAGCCGAGATCCATGAGCTGGTCGTAGCGGAAACGCGGCAGCGTCCAGCGGATCAGGAGCTGGAGGAAGCAGAGCACGATCACCTTGCCGAAGAACGCCACGACCCCGAGCAGTACCCTCGGCAGCGCCGGCAGCGCCATCAGATCGAGATAGGGAATCTGCCAGCCACCGAGGTAGAGCGTGGCCATCAGCGCCGAGACCACCACGATCGAGGCGAACTCACCCAGGAAGAACATGCCCCACTTCATCCCCGAGTACTCGACGTTGAAGCCGGCCACGAGTTCGCTCTCGCCCTCGGGCAGGTCGAACGGGGTGCGCTTGGTCTCGGCGATGAGCGCGGTGAAGAGCAGCACGAATCCGAGCGGCTGGTAGAAGATTCCCCACTTCGGAAGCAACGCCAGCCCGCCGACCCGGAAATACTCTCCCTGCATCTCGACGATCTTGTTCATCTCGAGCGTGCCGTACGTCATGACGATGCCGATGATCGCGAGTCCCATGGGGATCTCGTAGCTGATCATCTGGGCGGTTGCGCGCACGGTACCGAGCAGCGAGTACTTGTTGTTCGACGCCCATCCCGCCAGCGCGATGCCGTACACACCGAGGGAGCTGACCGCGAGCACGAACAAGATGCCCACGTCGAGATTGGCCACCTGCATCTCGATGTGCCGGCCCCCGACGTCGAAGCTCGGCCCGAAGGGAATGACCGCCAGCGCCACCAGAGCGGGGAACATGGCGATCGCCGGCGCCAGCGTGTGGTAGAGCCGGTGTGCGCCCGCCGGGATGAAGTCCTCCTTCATGATCATCTTGATCCCATCCGCCATGATTTGGATGAGACCGATCGCCTTCACTCCCAGGATGTTGATCCGGTTGGGACCGATGCGGTCTTGGATCAACGCGGCCTGCTTGCGCTCGGCCCAGGTCATGAGGGCGCCGAAATGCAGCACCACGAGCAGCACGAAGGCGACCTTCGCCACCACGATGAGGATTGCGATCAGATCCACGGTTCGCTCAGCTCACCGGTCGCGGGTTGCCGGGGGCAGCAAGATCACTCCCACTCGAGGGCGCCGCGCCACCACACGTACGCGAGGCCGCCCACCAAGAGCGTGAGAAAGAAGCCCATTTCCACGATTCCTAGGCCGCCCAGGTCCTTGAAGAGGATGGCCCACGGATAGAGGAACACGACTTCGATGTCGAACAGCAGGAAGAGCATCGCCACGATGTAGAAGCGCACCGCGAAGCGGTCGTGGGCGGGACCCGTGGGCGGATTGCCGCACTCGAACGGGTCGCTCTTGATCGTGGAAGCGTGCTTGGGGCCGAACGCGTGGCAGAAGAAGAGGAAGACCCCGATCAAGAGGCCCGCGGCGACGAACGTGATCAAGACCGGGATGTACGGATTCATCGGGCAGACCGGCTTCGTGCGGCCTCGAGCTCGAGACCGGCGAGGGTAGCGCTCGTGACGGGCTTCGACGGGCGCGTGATGCAGCGCGGCACGGCGAACGCGCCAACCGTGGCTCATGCCACTTCGCATTGTCAAGCGTGGAATGGGGCGGCTATACCGCGCCGCCGATCATGCGTACCGAGCTCAGTCACAAGCTCTTCGCTCACGCGCAAACTCGCATCCCGGGAGGCGTGAACAGCCCGGTGCGGGCGTTCCGCGCCGTGGGCGGCGATCCGCGCTTCATCGCCCGCGCGCACGGTGCGCGGCTCGTGGACGTCGACGGCAACGAGTACGTCGATCTGCTCAGCTCGTGGGGACCGATGATCGTCGGCCACGCTCACCCCGACGTGGTGAGCGCGATTCACGAGGCGGCGCGCCGCGGCACCAGCTACGGCGCGCCGAGCCCCGGTGAGGTTCGTCTCGCCGATCTCGTCGTGGAGCGCATGCCCTGGATCGAGCGCGTGCGGCTGGTGAGCTCGGGAACCGAGGCCTGCATGAGCGCGCTGCGCTTGGCGCGCGCCGCCACCGGGCGCTCGCTCGTGCTCAAATTCGAGGGCTGCTACCACGGCCACGCCGATGGTCTGCTGGTGAGGGCGGGCTCGGGCGCAACCACGCTCGGTGTTCCCGACAGCCCGGGCGTCACGCCGGCGCAAGCGGCGGAAACGCTCACGGCTCGCTACAACGACCTCGATTCGGTTCGGGCGCTGCTCGACGCTCATCCCGGGCAGGTGGCAGCGATCATCGTAGAGCCCGTGGCGGGCAACATGGGGCTGGTGCCGCCCGCGGAGGGCTTTCTCGCCGGCTTGCGTGCGCTCGCCGATCGAAGTGGCGCGCTGCTGATTTTCGACGAGGTCATCACCGGCTTCCGGGTCGCGCCCGGCGGCGCGCAGCAGCGCTTCGGGGTGCGACCCGATCTCACGACCCTCGGGAAGATTCTCGGCGGTGGTCTGCCGGTGGGCGCGTATGGGGGCCGAGCCGAGCTCATGGATCGGGTCTCGCCAGCCGGGCCGGTGTATCAAGCGGGGACGCTCTCGGGGAATCCACTAGCGATGGCCGCCGGGATCGCCACCCTCGAGCTTCTCGGTGACCCCACGGTCTACGATCTGCTCGAGTCGCGCGCGGCGCGGCTGGCCGAGGGGCTCGCGGCCGCCGCATGCGATGCCGGCGTGACGGTGACGATCAATCGCGTGGCATCGCTGCTCACGGTGTTCTTCCAGGCTGGCCCCGTGACCGACTACACCTCAGCGTTGCGGTCCGACGTGTCCCGGTTCGGCGCTTTCTTCCGCGCGATGCTCGAAGGTGGCGTCTACCTGCCGCCTTCTCAGTTCGAGGCAGCGATGGTCTCGACCGCGCTCACGGAGGGCGACGTGGACTTGGTCGTGGACGTCGCCCGCCGCGCGTTCGCGCAGCTGAGCGGGACGGGTTGAGCCTCGGAAGCGGCCGACCACAACCGGCTGTAGCTCCGCGCATTTCCAGGCCCTGGGTTTTGTTGACGCGTTGCGAAGTCGCGTGCTAGAAACCGCGGCCCTTCAGCAACTCGTCGACCCTTACCGGTGCCCTGCAACAGGTCACCTTGCGCGTGGAAGGCCAACCCGATTCCGGCGTCGGCTCACGCGAGCCGGGCGTGATGCTCAAGGTGGGGTATGGGTTCGCGATGGCGACCCAGTTCGGCGCCTCGGTACTCGGAGGCCTGTGGCTGGGAGGGTGGATCGGAAGGCGCTACTCGATCGAACCTTGGGGCACGCTCGGCGGCGCCATCGCCGGAATGAGCGCGGGGATTCACGGGCTCATCGTCCTGGTCCACAGCATGCGAGGCCGCGACGTACGTAGAGGCGGCGAAGGAGAAGGGGAACGCTGAGCGAGGATCCGAGGCTCACACTCATCGAGCGGTTGCACGCGTTGCTGGGTGTGGTGCTCGTGACGAGCGCCTTCTGGATCGAAGGTCGAGGGACCGCGGCGAGCGTCGCGATCGGCTGGTCGGTACTGGCTCTCAGCCTCGCGCTCTGGAAGCGAATCGCCCGGCGAATGCTGAGTGGAGATCCGAGTGGCGGGCTTCGATTCGCTCTCGGTGTTCTAGGCAAGATTCTGGTGACGTTCGGTAGCGTGATCCTGGCTGTTCGGTTCTACGAGGTGGAGGTCATTCCCTTTCTGATCGGTACTACGGCATTCCCCGTCGCTTGTCTGGCCGTTGCGATTCGACGGCCGGTGCCCGAACCCCCAAAGCTCACCTGACGGACTGCGAACGCGCATGGAACATCACGGCTTTCAATGGGTCGACCTGATCGTTCACGGTAACGCCACGTTGGCGACCGTGGTGACGAGCTTCCTCGTTCTCGGCCTCATCGCGTGGGTGGGCGCGTCGGCACGCGCCGCCTTGAATCGCGATCCCGACGTGCCCGCGGACCGGTTCGGCGCGCGCGCTCTCTTCGAGCTGATCGTCGAGTTTCTGACCAACACGGTGCGTTCGGTGATTCCCCATCACCCCGAGAAGTACATGTGGCTTCTCGGTTCGGTGTTCGTCTTCATCTTCTTCAACAATCTGGTGGGCCTGATCCCGGGCTTCTCGCCGCCGACCGGTGATCCGCACACGAACGTGGCGGTCGCGTTGGTCGTGTTCGTGGCGTACCACTACTACGGCATCAAGGAGAACGGCTGGGGCTACGTGCGGCAGTTCACCGGGCCGTTCAAAGGCTTCATGCTGGTCTTCGCCGTGCTGATGGTGCCCATCGAGCTCATCGGCCACTTCTTCCGGCCAGTGACGCTCACGCTGCGGCTCTACGCGAACATGCTCGCCGACCACATGACGGTCTCGATCTTCACGGACATGACCTACGCCGTCGTCCCAGTCGTGTTCCTCACACTCGGCTTGATGGTGTGTCTGATCCAGGCGTTCGTGTTCTTCATCCTGTCGACGGTGTACATCGGCATGGCGGTCAGCCACGATCACTGACCCACCGGGAGTCTCCTCATCACGCAAGCAGGGCCCGGCGCACCGGGCGAGGCAAATCACCACGCGTTCGTCCGGTTCCGGGTCGGGATCGGATCGGCTCGGCAAAGAGCAAGGAAGGGGAAAGAGAAGATGAAGCGTTCGAATTGGATGGTCGTGGCGTTGGCAGCGGTGGCCGTACTGTTCGTGGCACCGGCGGCGTTCGCCGAAGGCGGCGAGCAAGCGGTGGGCGCGGGCGGCCTCGGCGCGGTGGCGGCCGGTCTCGGCCTCGGCATCGCGGTTCTCGGTGGCGCGCTCGGTCAGGGGCGCACGGCGGCGACGGCCCTCGTGGGCAGCGCGCGCTGTCGGGGCGCGTCAGGCGACATGTTCCTGCCCGTGCTCCTCGGCGGGGGGCTCGTCGAGTCGCTCGTGGTCGACT
>CAYVDO010000011.1:0-43412 GCA_964450125.1 uncultured bacterium | reverse complement strand
GGACGGCGGCGGTGGTGCTCGCCATGGCAGTCGCGCGCGCAACGAGCGCGGCTTACGCAGTCGAGGACGGCGCGTCTGGAGAGTTGAACGGCGCGTCAGCCGCTCAAGAGGCGCGTTCGCCCGCGTCCGCCGAGCCTGCAGGCCGGGTGCAGGCAGTCACCTTGAGTCAAGAGGCCCAGCGTGCGGTGCTCACCGTTCGCGGCGAGGGCGCGCTAGTCGGTGAGCTATTCGACTTGGGTGACGGTACCGTTGCGCTCAATTTCGTGAACGTGGCTCTTGGACAGAATGTCGAGGGGCGCACCGATCCGAAGGCGAGCGGGCCTATTCGTCACCTCGACGTCTTCCGCTCGCTCGCGGACGACGGTAGGGATGTGCGAGTCGTCGTTGATGTATCGGCAGGAGCCGTTGCGCGGCTCGAGACCAGTCAAGGACAGGCGCGTCTCATCGTCGAGGGCGCACCGACGCCAACACAAGAAGTTGTCGCCGCACCGACCGCGCGTGCGGAGGAGGATGCGCGCGAGCCAGTCCTTTCGCGCACTGACACCACGTCGCAGCCTGCGCCGGCCGAGGCACGAGTCAAGACGCGCGCGACGCGCTCGACGAGCACCGTGTTGAGCGACATCGAGGGGGCTGTGGCAACAAAACCAGCGCCCGAGCCGGGCGCGACCCCTGTAGTCTCGAACGAGAGTCTCACAGGATTTTTCCAACCGCCCAGCAAGTATGTCGGCGAACGCATTTCGATCGATGTTCAAGAAGCAGAGATCCAGAACGTGCTGCGACTGATCTCCGAGATCTCAGGTCTGAACCTGATCATCTCAGATCAGGTTACGGGTCGAATCACCATCAAGCTGAAAGACATTCCGTGGGACCAGGTGCTCGATCTGGTCCTGAAGACGAAGAACCTCGGCAAGGAACGCGAGGGCAACATTGTCCGAATCGCGCCGCTCGATGTCCTCGAGAAGGAGCAAGAGGCGCGTCTGCGCACCCAGGAGCGTGCAGGCAAGCTCGAGGCCGTCATCCTCAAGATCATTCCAGTCAACTTCGCTAGCGCCAAGGATCTGCTTGCAAAGCTGCAGCAGGTGGCGAGCAAGCGTGAGGACGCGTCGATCGACGTGGACGAACGAACCAACTCGCTGATCATCAAGGATACCGATCGCGTGGTCGACGTGATGACCGACTTGGTTCACAGTCTCGACACGCCGACGCCGCAGGTGTTGATCGAAGCCCGCATCGTCGAGGCAACCCTCAACTTCTCGCGTAATCTCGGCATCCAGTGGGGTACCGGTTACGTCGCGAGCCCCGAAACGGGCAATCCGACTGGATTGCGATTTCCAAACACGGTCACTGTCGGCGGATTTCCGACAGGCAAAGGCGCGCGTGGCGGGGCTACGCAGGGCCTAACTTCGCTCATCTCCGGTCCCAGCGGTAATCCGCTGATCGTCAACCTTCCGGCGCCAGTATCGACCGACTCCGGTGGCGTGCTCGGCCTAAGCCTGCAGAGCATCGACGACACGTTCACGCTCGACCTCATCATTTCGGCACTCGAGGATAGCGGTCACGGTCGTTTGATCTCGAGTCCGCGCGTGATCACGATCGACAACAAGGAAGCGAAGATCGAGCAGGGCTTTGACATCCCCTTCCGAACGGTCTCCGAAGAGGGGGCCCAAGTCCAGTTCCAGGAAGCAAAGCTCCAGCTGGCGGTAACGCCCCACATTACCCCAGACGAGAGCATCGTGATGAAGATCAAGGTGAACAACGATACGCCTGACTTCTCGCAGACGGTCGAGGGCAATCCGCTCGTAGCCCGGAAGTCCGCGGAAACAGAGGTCCTCATTCGTAACGGTCAGACGGCGGTGATCGGCGGAATCTTTCAGATCGATTCCGATGTCAACCGCTCCGGGGTGCCGTGGTTTCACGACATTCCGGTACTCGGGCTCTTCTTCCGCAAGGACTCCGAGCGCGAGCAGAAGAACGAACTGATCGTGTTCATCACCCCAACGATCATCAAGCGGGCGGAGGGGTGACGACAGTACGGCAATGGCGGACTGGACTGGCACGCACATAGCGTAGGCGAACCGGACAAGCACCGACATGACGCGATGCCTAGAGTTCGAGCACAACGACCTCGTCGCGGCGCGACAACCGTGCGCGTCCGGACCGGTGCCCGTGCGGGCTACGACGTGGTCGTTTGTGATACTGGGCTCGACGAGCTGGTGGCCCGCGTTTCGCGGCTGGTGCCTGGCCCTCGGGTGGTGCTTTTCTCCGATTCGCGCGTCATGGCGCTTCATGGGAAGGGAGTGCGAGGCGCGTTTCACGACACCGGGCGAGATGTCGTCGAGATCGTGGTTCCGCCCGGTGAGCGCTCCAAGACTGTGCTGCGTGCGTCCCTTGCGTGGGATCGCCTCGTCGAGGCTAGCATCGATCGAAACACACCGCTCATTGCCCTGGGCGGAGGCGTCGTGGGCGACCTCGGCGGATTCGTGGCTGCCACGTATCTGCGAGGTATCCCCTTGATCCAGGTGCCAACCACGTTGCTTGCGCTCGTCGATTCGTCCGTCGGCGGCAAGACGGCAGTCGACCACGCGCTCGGAAAGAACCTGATCGGCGCCTTCTACCAACCGCGGCTGGTCTTCGCGAGCTTAGAAGTGCTCGCGACGCTGCCGCGCCGCGAGTACCGTGCAGGTCTCGCTGAGATCGTGAAGGCTGCGGTACTTGGGGATGCAGAGCTGTTCGAAGACATCGAGCGATCTGTCGACGCGATCGAGCGGCGCGATGCGGCGACCCTCAGGCGACTGGTCACCCGTGCCGTGCGAGTCAAGGCCCGTGTGGTAGAGCGCGACCCGACGGAGCGGGGGGTTCGAGCCTGCCTCAATCTCGGCCACACGCTCGGCCACGCGATCGAGCAGCTCGACGGGTATAGAGGCTTGCGTCACGGCGAGGCCGTTGCCGTTGGTCTGGCCGCGGCAGCGCGCTTCTCGCTGGCGCGTGGCTGGCTGCGGGAGCGGGCTGCGGCGCGCATCTGCGAGCTGTTGCGGGCCCTCGGCTTGCCGACGAGTAGGCCTGGACTGGACGCGAGCGCGGTCGCCGTTGCGATACGACGCGACAAGAAGGTGGTCGCGAGTAGCGTTCGCTTCGTTGCGCCAACTGCGATTGGCCGGACCGCGTTTCGCTCGATAGCCGTCGAAGAGCTCGCCCGCGGGCTCGTCACGGCGGTGGCGTGAGACTTGTTGAGGGTGTCGGGTTAGAGACTCGATTGGAGGACGAAATGACTGGACGCAAACGGCGCACGCTGCTCTCCACGATGGCTGCTGGGGTCCTCACGGTCGCTCTCGGCTGCGGCGAGGTGAGTGAGAATGATTACGGGCAGACACTGAGCTTCGACGGCTTCTTCACCGACTTCTCCTGCGGCACTGGCTTGGTGGAGATCTTCGCATTCACCAGCCTGCCGGACACGGACGGCGAAGACACGAACTGCCACGTAGGCAGCACCTGCCTCGCCGCGCTTCAGGTGACGAACCAGACCACTGGAGTTCCCATTCCGAGCAGCGGTGGGCAGGGCGCGACGGGACAGCCCGTGCCTACGAACGATGGTGTGCGAATCCTCCCGAAGAACATCCACATCGAATACTCGTTGCCCGTCGGGCAGATTCCATCGCGCGACATCGTGATGGCCGGCGTGGTCGATCCTCTCGCGTCGGACTGCCGCGAGTTCGAGATGCTACGCCCCACGGATACCGTGGCGATCGTTCAAGATCCGCTCTCCTATCCCTCGCTTCCCTTTACCGTTCGGGCGCGCGTGACGTACGAGGGGATTACGAACGGCGGACAGGACATCCGTACGTATGGCGACATCGACATCGTCATCTTCTGAGCGAGCGGAGTGCGCTCTACGTGCATGAGCACGCTGGGCAGCATAGCGCCGCAAGAACGACACATCCGGATCTCCCGCAGGAGGAACCGCGAATGACGGCCTTGGTTAGCAGCGACACGAAGCGCCGTTGGTTCATGGCGGTCGCACTCCTCGTTTCAACGGCATGCCACGGCGGAGTCGATACCGACCGGGGCCGGACGCCCGACGAGCCGAATCCGCCTCCCGAGGTCCCCGTTGGCGCCGCCTCCATTCACATGGATCAAGATGTCATTCCAGCTGACGGCGCTACCCTCGTGACCGCGCGTGCGACGCTCACGGATGCGCGCGGGATCGCTCGCGTTGGCGCTCCCATGACGTTTTTCGCCAACCTCGGCGACATCACCTGGGTCACGACGGACCCGACAGACACCGCCAATCTGTTCCCAGTCGAATGTCTGACGTTCACGGGGCTCGACGGCGAGGCCGAGTGCGTGCTGCGCTCCGGCTACACCCCTGGGAAGACCTTCGTGAACGTCGCTGGCCCTGCCGAGCTGGGGCTCGGTGCGTCGACTGAGGTGGAGTTCACCTTTGCCGAGGCCGCAGCGGGCGTTTCGATCGACGAGATCATCTGCCCAACCGGTATCGACACTGGTGATCTGCCCACGCAGGCCCAGGTGATCATTCGGGCAACTAAGCCGGACCCCAACGACGCAATCGTGGCTGCCGAAGACATACGCGTGTACTACACGAGCACGGTCGGCAAGTGGGAGAAGACCAACGGGAACCGAACGAGTGACGTCACCGATAACACTGGTGTGAGCGATCAGTTCTTAAACCTCACGCCAGAGGATCAGGGCGAGTCGGTCAGTGTCGTTGTGACGGCCGCGGGAGCGTTACCCGTACTGTGCACGTTCGCCGTTGGCTCGTTCGCAGCGGACACGGTCTTCACCATGACGATCCAGCCCTCGACGATCTTCCCCGATGGCACGGAGCAAAAGTTCACGATCACCGTCACCGTAGCGGATATCGTCGATGGGACCGAGGTGGCTCCGAAGATCGATCATCGGATCACGTTCGCGACTCCGGCCGGTGTGATCGAGCCGAGCAAGCTCGTGATTCGCGGCGGGCGGACGGGCACAGGCACGGCGGTGCTCACGCTACCGGGCAGCGCAACGGCTACGTTCCGGCCTGGAAGCACGTTGAGCGTACTAGCCGTCGACGAGGTCAGCCGGAAACAGACCACGGCGGACCTGTCCGTTGAGTTCGAGGATGTCACCATCGAGGTGGTGCCATTGCAGGTCGACTTCACGGGCCCGGGACCGGCGAACGTGTTCGTCGGCAGCATTCAGGCAAGGGTAATCACGTCACTCGGTTCCGTTTCGGGTCGTATGGTCACGTTCAACTTCGGCGACGGCTCGATCAACAAGACGGCGATCACCGATGCCACCGGAACGGCAACCGTCAGTCATACCTTCGCGAACGTCGTGGATGGCACGGGATTTGTTATTACGGCGACGGACCTCACCAGCAACAAGAGCGCAACGGGAACGATCACCTTCACCGCGGTGGAGCCCTGACCGCGCGCTGGCGGTTTTCTGAAACGCTGCACCGGGCGGCCAGCCGCGAAGGCCGCTCGGTGCACGAAAGGAACTGACGGATCGTTCTGCGGGCGGGCTCGGTGCCCGCCCGCTGTGTTTTGTGGATTCTCGAACAGTGCGGTGCGAGCTAGTCTGGAAACGCGGAGAGCATGGTCGTGGGCATCTGGGCGAGCCTGAAGAGGTGGTTCGTCGGCATCATTCGACGCCGCACGCCATCGGACGGAGATCCGGTGGCACCGTTGCAGAAGCGATCGGCGGCATCGGTTGCGCCCCGTGCGGTGCCGGATTCCGATGCTTTCGTGAAGCTCGCAGAGCGATATCTCGGGATGCGAATGGCAGACACAGCGCTACATGTTTGTCAGCGAGGCCTCGAGGCTCACCCGGGGCATCTCGCGGGTCAAGCGCTGTTGGCGCGGATCTACGTGGCGAAAGGGCAGCGAGCAGAGGCGCAGCAGCTCATCGACCGCCTGCTGCGCGGGCACGGGGAAGCGCCCGAGCTCGCGGGACTCGGCGGCTTGCTGACCAGTAGTGCGCCGGCCGCGGTGGCTGCTGAAGCTCAACGTGGCGCGCCACCCCGTGCGGCGGGAGTCGTCGAGGGTTCGCGACGCGAGCTGCAGGCGCTCGAAGCTTATCTGTCACGGATTCGGCGCGAGCTGTCGCGCGTCGGTCTGGGTTGAGCTCGCGCCTGTAGAGCTCTTATCTTGGGTCCCTTTGGTTGACCCGGTGTTGCTGACGCAGAGGGTGCGATGATCTCGACGGCCGAATTTCGCAAGGGACTCAAGATCGAGATGAACGGGGAGCCGTTCATCATCGTCGATTTTCAGCATGTGAAACCTGGTAAGGGGGGGGCCTTCGTTCGGACGAAGCTCAAGAGCCTGATCACGAGCAAGGTGCTCGATCAGACGTTTCGCTCGGGCGACAAGGTGGACGTCCCCGACGTCGAGCAGCACGAGATGCAGTACCTCTTTCGCGTGGGCGAGGACATCACGCTCATGGACACGACGACGTACGAGCAGCACACGTACACCGCCGACGAGCTCGGGGCCGACATCCAATGGACGAAGGAGGGGATCACGATCGGCGTGCAGGTCTACAAGGGCCGGCCAATCGGTCTGGAGCTGCCGATCTTCGTCGAGCTTGCGATCGTGAGAACCGATCCGGGTATCCGGGGGGACACGGCGACGGGCGGCACCAAGCCGGCGACCCTCGAGTCGGGCGCAACCATTCAGGTCCCGCTGTTTCTGAACGAGGGTGACACCGTCAAGGTGGATACGCGAACGGGCGAGTACGTCGAGCGGCTCTCCAGCGCTCGGGGGAAGTCGTGACGGATCGCGAGATCGTCGAGCTGATTCGGTTTCTCGTGCAGACGGACGTTCGCGAGCTGCGGCTCGAGCGCGACGGCGAGCGGCTCGAGATCGTGCGGGCGCTGCCGGGCGGTACGGTGGCGCACGGATCGGTGGAAAGCGCGCCGTACCGCATGCCTGAGGTGCAACCATCCGTCGCACCGGACGTGGTTCGCCGCGACGTCTCGGCTGCGGACGATCAGCTTCGCGCGATCTCGTCGCCATTGGTCGGTACTTTTTTCCGTTGCCCGGCACCGGGCAAGCCGGCGTTCGTGGACGTGGGCTCCGTGGTGGAAGCTGGTGCAACACTCTGCATCGTGGAATCGATGAAGGTCATGAACGAGATCGAGAGCGACCTGAAGGGCCGCGTCGCGAAGATCCTCGTGGAAGACGGTGAACCGGTGGAGTACGGCCAGCATCTCTTCCTGATCGAACCCATGCTCTGAGTCCGCGCTGGAGCTGGCCCTCGGCCGCGGCGCGCCGGATTCCCATCGATGATTCGTAAGGTACTCATTGCGACGCGTGGGGAGATCGCGCTGCGCATCATTCGCAGCTGTCGCGAGATGGGGATCCGAACGGTTGCCGTGTGCTCCACGGCCGACCGGAATGCATTGCACGTTCGGCTCGCCGACGAGAGCGTGTGTATCGGCCCGCCGCCGATCGCGGAGAGTTACCTCAATGTCCCGCGCCTGCTCGGCGCCGCAGAAACCAGTGGTGCGGACGCCATCCATCCAGGTTACGGCCTGCTGTCCGAGAGCGCGGCGTTTGCCGAGGTCTGTAGCAAGTGCGGGGTTACCTTCATCGGGCCGACGTTGCGCAACCTTCGGCTCATGGGTAACAAAGGCAAGGCTCGGGAGGTCGTGAGCCGCGCTGGAATTCCGGTGCTGCCGGGTGTGCCGCGCAAGATCTCGGATGCACGTGAGGCGTTGCGAGCAGCGCAGCGCATTGGTTTTCCGGTACTGATCAAGGCCGCCTCTGGGGTGGGCGGCCGTGGCCTCAAGCTGGTCCACGAGCCCTCCCGCTTCGTCGAAGCTTACGACGAAGCCAAGGGGGACGTCCGCGCGGCGTTCGGAGACGAGCACCTGATCGTGGAGCGGTACTGTGCGGATGCGCGACACGTCGAGTTCCAGGTCCTCGCCGACTCCGAGGGCCGAGCGATCCACCTCGGCGAGCGCGAGTGCACTGTTCAACGCCGCTTCGAGAAGGTCCTGGAGGAGTCGCCGTGCGGCGTCCTCGGTCCCGCGCTTCGTGCGGAGATGGGTGAAGCGGCGATCCAGGCAGCCTCGGCCGTCAGCTATCGCACGGTTGGCACCGTCGAGTTTCTCGTCGACGGTAGAGGTCGTTACTTCTTCATCGAGATGAGCGCGCGCATCCAGGCCGAGCATCCCGTGACCGAGATGGTCACCGGCGTGGACATCGTGAAGGAGCAGATTCGCCTGGCCGCTGGCTTACCGCTGGACATGCATCAGGAGGATCTGCGGATGCGTGGACACGCGATCGAGGCTCGAATCTACGGTGAAGACCCGGTGACCTTCGAGAGGTCGTATGGTACAGTCGCGCGGTATCATCCGCCCGGCGGGAGCGGCGTACGCGTCGAGAGTGCTCTGCAGGTAGGTGACACGATTTCCATCCATTCCGACCCATTGCTCGCGAAGGTGATCGTTCACGCGGAATCTCGTCCCGCCGCGATCGCGAAGATGAGGGTCGCGCTGCGCGAGATGGTGCTCGACGGCCTTCCGACCAACCTCGAGCTGCACCGGCGGATCTTTGCCGATGCGGAGTTCGTCGACGGGCGCGTGACGAGCGGTTTTCTGGCACGATTCGGCGCCAGCAACTGAGTGGCTGCAGGGAAGGGGACGTCGGTCTTGGCCAAGGGGAAGCGATCCAAGCCCTCGTTGCTCGAGCGGCTCGGTCTGGCGAACCTGTTTCGCCGCCGTGGCGACGACAAGCTCATCAGCGAATACGAGGAGATCGTCCGTCAGAACCCGGACGATTACCGAGCCCGCATCAAGCTCGCCGAGTTCTACGCGAAGCAGGGCAACGACCAGCGAGCGGAAGAGGAATTCCTCACCGTCGCGAAGTCGTACAAAGAGGACGGATTCAATCTCAAGGCGATCGCGACCTACAAGCAGGTTCTCAAGCTCAATCCCGACAATGCCACGATAATCCTGGAGCTGGCGGATCTCTACAAACGCCAGGGATTGATCCGCGACGCGATCGACCAGTACCACGCTGCGATCGTCATCTTCCAGGCCAATCAGCAGCGCAACGAGGTATTGCACGTCCTCAAGCGCATGAGCGAGCTGAGCCACGAGAGCGTCGAGCTCGGGCTGAAGCTGGCCGATCTTTTCGTCAGCGAGGGATACGCGCGCGAGGCCAGTGACCAGTTGCTCGCGGTGGCGGGACTGCTCGCCGAGCGTGGCGATCGAGATCGGTCGGAAAGCGTGCTCGAGCGACTGCTCGCGACGCACGAGAGCCAGCGCGAAGCGCTGCGGGTGATTCAGGAGCTCTACGAGGAAAAGGGCGCTGCAGCGAAGGCCTCGATGGTGGCGGAGCTCGGCCACGAGATCGGTGGCGCCGGAGAGGTTGCCGCCGTAGTCCGGCGGTTGTGGGGGATCGAGGCGAGCGACTCGGCGGCGCTCCTGGCGGAACCGCCGGTCCCGGCGATGTCGACTCGCGAAGCGTCTCCTGCGAAGGATCTGAAGCGCCCCACGCCGGAGCGCAAGAGTCTCGATGACGAGATCGAGAACTTCATCCAGAGCTACAACTGGTCGGATGAGGCATCCGGTGCAGGTCCCGGTGGTGCCGGACCTGCGCTCGCAGAGGGTGGCGCGTTCGACGACGCGCGATTGCCCGACGGGAACGACGACGTGTTCTCGTTTCCGCCACCGCCGGCGCAGCAGAACGAGCCAGCGGGTGACGAGCCACTCGATCGTTGGTCCAGCCACGAGTACACGGAGGGGGTGGAGGATGTGCTCACCCGAGCACTATCCGACGACTCGGGAGCCGATGCCGAGGAGCGCGGCGAGGCATCGTCCGCGTCGTGGCTCGACGAGTCCGAACCGCTTCCGCCCGCGGCGTACGGGGACGAAGATGACGCCGCGCTGTTACGAGTGGACACCGAGGCCGACGATCGAATTCGTCTCAAGTCGGACCGCGACTACCTCGACAAGATGCCGAGTCAGATCGATCCAGAGTCGCTCAACCCGAACAACGCCGAAATCTTCACCCGCTCGGGCTTCGAACGGGTGTTCAGCGAGTTCAAGAAGGGATTGGAGCAGCAGATCGGGATCGAGGACGCCGACACCCACTACAACCTGGGAATCGCCTACAAGGAGATGGCGCTCATCGACGACGCGATCCACGAGTTCGAGACCGCCGCTCAGGATCCCACGTGGCGCGTCGACGCGCTGACGATGATTGCGCTTTGCCACGAGGACAATGGCGATCTGGAGACGGCTATCTCGTTCCTGAAGCAGGGCCTCGAGACCGAGGGCATCACTCAGGAAAAGACGACCGGTTTGCTCTACGAGATCGGCCTGGCCAACGAGGCCCTGGGACGCTACGACGAAGCGTACGACTACTTCAGCAAGGTCTACTCCGTCGACGAAGAGTACCGGAACGTGAAGAAGAAGCTGGCCGATCTTCTCAAGGAGTTGTGAGCGCGATAGAGTCGACGAGTGGCGAAATCGTCGTGGACCGACGGACCGACGCAGTGCCGGCCCGTCGATGAAGATGTCGATCCGGCGGGCATAGCTCAGTTGGTAGAGTACGAGCTTCCCAAGCTCGGTGTCGCGGGTTCGAATCCCGTTGCCCGCTCCAGTAAGTAGCCGTTGAGAGCCCGACGCATCGTTGCGACGGGCGCGCAGGTCGTCGTCGCGCACCGCAGCCGCAGCTGAGCTGCGGCGCGCTGTCGCACGCCCACCAAGATGCGCCAAGCGAGCGCCAACTGCCGGGATATTCTCGAGAAAGCGAGCATGCCCGCCGGCCACAAAATGTAGTGGTTCCTCTTGCGGAGCCATACTCGGTCTTGTATGTTCGGGGCCGCGCGCTGGCCCGGGAAGGCTGCCGGCGGCTTCTCACACGCTCGAGGTTCTTGGATGCGCATCCAGTCGCTGGAAGTCGTGGGGTTCAAGTCCTTCGCCGAGCGCACGCGACTCGAGTTCACCGACGGGGTCACGGCGATCGTGGGCCCTAACGGCTGTGGCAAGTCCAACATCGTCGATGCGCTCATGTGGGCGCTCGGCGAGCAAAGTACGAAGCGGCTGCGTGGCCGCAGCATGGAAGATCTGCTCTTCAACGGTTCCGAGTCGATGAAGCAAGTCGGTCTCGCCGAGGTTCAGCTCACGTTCGGCGTCAACGGCGACGATCTGCCTGCGCCCTACAAGGGCTATCCCACGATCACCATCGGCCGGCGGATCTACCGCACCGGCGAGAGCGAGTACTCGATCAACGATACGCCCTGCCGTCTCAAGGACATTTCCGACATCTTTCTCGGAACCGGAGTAGGTAGCCGTACCTATTCGGTGATCGAGCAGGGCCGCGTGAGCCAGCTTGTCGGCGCGAAGCCGCAGGATCGCCGTGCCTTCATCGAAGAGGTTGCGGGGATCAGCCGCTATCGCAGCCGCCGTCAGGAGGCGGAGCGCAAACTCGAAGCTACGACGCAGAATCTCCAGCACGTCGACGCCATCCTCGTCGAGCTGGAACGTCAGGTGGGCTCGCTTTCCCGACAGGCGCGCAAGGCCGAGCGTTACGAACAACACCGCACGGAGATTCGCCGACTCGACGCGGATCTCACGGGACGCCACGTCCTCCTGCTCAAGACGGAGCGCGTCGGCCAAGCGACCCTGCTCGACGCGCTCACGCTCGAGCAGAGTGCCGCCTCGGCGGGCGTGAGCGGCGCGGAGGTCAGGCTCGAGCAGCGCCGCTTGGAGCTGGTCGAGCTCGAGCGCACCTCGCGGGATCGCGATGCCGAGCATCACTCGGTCATGATGCGACTCAACCAGGCCGAGCAGAGCCTCGCGTTCGTCGCTCAAGAACGGGGACGCATCGCCGAACGTCGGGCCCGTATCGAATCCGATCGCGAAGCCTTGGTGACGCTACACGCCGAGCTCGAGTTGCGAATCACCGGCGCCGAGCAGCGTCACGGAGAAGCCCAGGCCGCTCACGAGCTGGCCGCGGCTCATCGCGTCACCGTCGACGAAACTCTGCGCGCGGAGCGTCAGGGCCATGCCGTGGTCGAGTCCGAGCTCGATGAGCAGCGTTCCCACCACTTCGGTCTGCTCAACGCGCGCTCGATGGCCGAGGGCGAGCTCAAGACCCTGGAAAGGCGCGAGGCGCAGCTACGTGCCCGTGCCGATCGCAAGGACGCCGACCGCAACGCTGCGTTGCGGCAGATCGAGATCCTGAGTGAGGGGCGCGCCGCCTCGTCCACCGAGCTCGAGCACCTGAACCGGCACCGCGAGGCCCTCGCGTCCGAGCGTACCGACGTTCGCGAACGCGCGATCGAGAGGCGTGCCGAGCTCGAGAACGTGGTGCGTGCGCTGGATGCCGCGCGGGCGCAACTCGCGCGATCGGAGAGCCGCTGTGCTTCGCTCGAAGAGTCGTTGCGCCGGCGCGAGGGCCTCAACGAGGGTGCGCGCCGCATCCTGGCGGAGCCACGCGACGGCGTTTCGAGTATCCGCGGCACCGTGTCCGACGTGGTGAACGCCGACGATGCCCATGCTCGAGCCGTGGAGGCGTGGCTAGGCCCAGCACTCGACTACGTGCTGGTCGATTCGCCGCGCGCGAGCCTGCCCTGGGTTGCGTTGCTCCACCGGGAGAACGCCGGGCGCGCGGGCATCGCACCGCTTGGTGCAGCGCGAACCGAGCTCGCCGCAGCTAAGGCGCCGAGCGAGGGAGACGGCGTCTTGGGGCGACTTCGCGATCAGGTGCGGGTGGACGATGCGTTCGCGACGCTCGTGGACGAGCTGATGGGGGAAGCGTGGCTCGTCGACTCGCTGGCGCGCGCGCTCTCACTCTGGGAGGCCGGAGTGCGCGTGCCGCTGGTGAGCCTCGACGGCGACATTCTGCAGGCGTCGGGCGTGGTGCACGGCGGGAGCGTCGCACGCTCGGCGTCGGGACCGATCGCGCAGCGTAACGAGATCCGGCGCCTGGAGCAGGAGGTCGCCGTGCTCCGAGCCGCGCTGGCGGAGCACGAGCACGAGCGCAACCGGCTGAGTTCGGATCGGATCCAGCTCGAAGCGCGCTTCGAAGAGCTGGGTCGCGCCCTCGAACGCGACGAGAGCCGCCGCATGGAGGCGGTGCGGTCGCTGGGCACCGCGGAAGAGGCGATCCGACAGCAGCGTGAGGTTGTCGATGCGTTCGCGTTCGAGATCGAGGAGGCGAACCGCGAGCTCGAGTCGATCGCCGGTGAGCGTGCGGCCCAACTGGAGCGCCTGGACGTGACCCGTGCCGCGATCGACCAGCTCCAGGAAGCGCTGGTCGTCGGAAAGGCGCGGCGCGACGAGCTGGTGCAGCGCATCGAGGCGCTGGCCGCCGAGCAGCTCGAAGCTGCGCGGCGCGAGGCGTCCACGGCTCAGGAGCGTCGCTCGGCCGAGCGCGAGCTCGTCGAGCTCGGCGAGCGCTTGCGCGAGGCCGTGGCCCGCATCGCCGCATCGGGTGACGAGCAACAGGTGCTCGAAGCCCGTGTCGAAGAGCTCGTGCGGTCGGCTGACGGAGCCGAGGAGGTGCGCCGCATCGAGACCGAGGCACGCGAGCGAATCGAGGTCGAGCAACGAGCGCTCGGCAGTCAGATCGACGGCGCTCGCTCCGAAATCGGCGAGCTGACCCACGAGACTCGCGTGCGGCGCGCTGCGCTCGAGAGCGTCCACTCGGCGATCCAAGCGGAGCAGGTTCGCCGCGCCGAGCTCGAGATTCGCATCCAGAGCCTGGAGCAGGGCTTCCAGGATCGCTATGCGGTTGGACTCGACGAAGCGAGCGTCACCGTACCGCCCTCGGAGGTCGAAGCAGAGCGCTGGGTGCAGCGGCTGGACGAGCTACGTAAGCGCATTCACCAGATGGGCGAGGTGAATCCCGGTGCGGTCGAAGAGCATCGCCAGGTGCTCGAGCGCCGCGATTTTTACGCCAACCAGCGCGCCGACCTCGCCAAGAGCCTCGAGGAGCTGACCCAGGCGATCACCAACATCAATCGGACCACCCGGCGCCGCTTCCGCGAGGCCTTCGACATGGTGAAGGAGTCGTTCCAACAGGTGTTTCCGCGCCTATTCCCCGGCGGTCAAGGCGACCTGCTGCTCACCGAGGGTGCGGACTTGCTGGAGGCTGGCGTCGAGATCGTGGTTCGTCCCGCCGGCAAGAAGCTCCAGTCGATCGACCTGCTCTCGGGTGGTGAGAAGGCCATGGCCGCGCTCGCGCTCATGTTCGCCATCCTGAAGGTGAAGCCGTCGCCATTCTGTTTGCTCGACGAGGTCGATGCTCCACTCGACGAGGCCAACATCGGCCGCTTCAACGATCTGGTGCGCGAGCTGGCGGTGGACTCGCAGGTGGTGGTGATCACCCACAGCAAGAAGACGATGGGTGTCGCCGACCGGCTCTATGGAGTCACGATGCCCAAGCCGGGCATCTCGCAGGTGGTGGGCGTCAGCCTCAACTGAGCGCGGTGGCGCGTTTCGGATGCGACCGAAAGCGTGTCCCGGAAACGTGTCAGCGGCGGGGCCGGTACGGACCGCTTCCGCCCGCTCGAGGCGCGTTTCCGGCGCTCCCCTCGCCATTCGGTAGTGGGCCCGGGGTACCGCCGGCTGCTACGAGCATCGCGTTGATCACCGGCGTGCAGCGCGTTGCACCACAGGTGCCGGTGGTTGCACCGGTACGTCGGCGAACCTCGGGGATGGTCCGTGCGCCGGCGCGGATTGCCTGGTCGATGGTCTTTCGCCGGATGCCACGACAGATGCACACCACCTGAAAGCCGGCGAGAATGGCAGCGTCCGGTGATGCGGTTACGGCGGGCGCGTCAGCGCCGATGGCCGCGCCGACCGACTCCGTGGACGGCGTGCGCGCGGCTGTAGGTTGGTTCGTGTCGCTGCCGTCGAGTGGGGGGCGACGCGGCTCGGAATCGGGTGGGGTCACGTGTGGCTCGTCGAATGTGAACGTGGTTGGCGGCGGATTGACGTGGGTTTCGTCGGGTCCTTAGGATAACGACCCGCGCGGTGGACACGAACCGCAACGAGAGTCGAGAGCTATGGCCTATCGGCGACACTTCTTCGTTTGCACCACCCAGCGGCCGCCCTTCGGCAAGCCATCGTGTGGCGGACAAGGCTCGGCGGCAATCGTGGCGGCGCTCGTAGCCGAGCTCGACAAGCGCCCCGAGTTGGCGGGAAGCGTCGCGATCTCGACGTCGAGCTGCCTGGGGCCGTGCTTCGACGGCCCGACGGTGGTCGTCTACCCGGAGGGGACCTGGTACACGGGCGTCAAGCCGGAGGATGTGCCGGAGATCGGCGAGCGGCACGTCGCCGGAGGTGAACCCGTCGCGCGGCTGCGCAATCCGACGCTCAGCGAGCCTGCGCGCACGACCTGAACGCGCGTCGGCACCTCACTCGTCCGATAGGACGTTCTTGAGATCGGGCAGGTCTTCCTTCAGTCGCTGAAGGATGCTGACTTGCAGGGCGTAGCGCTGCGCATAATCCTCGGGATCGATGCCGTGGAAGCGCACGTTGACGATGCCCTCGTCGGTCACGGACACGAACTCGACCCCCAGCCCGTCGCCAGCGAGGCCCGGCTGGATTTCTCCGTCGATGATGTCTCGAATCTGGTGCTCCATGGCGACTCGAAACCATAGCGTCGCGTGCCACCCCAAGCAATCGCTACTCGGTGGCGTCGGCACACCTTCGCGACGAGATCGGAGCCGCGCTACGTGAGGGTGCGAGTGTTGCTCTTCGCGGCGTGCCGAGAGATCCTCGGCGCGAACGCGCTCGACGTCGACTTGGCGCCGGGTGCGAGTGTGCGCGACGCACTCGCTGCGCTGATCGAACGCGAGCCGCGCCTCGAGCGCTTCGTTGCGGGCGCGCGCTACGCGCGGAACGATGCTTTCGTCGATGCGACGGAAGCGTTGGTGGACGGCGACGACGTGGCGGTGATCCCGCCCGTCAGCGGAGGTCGTGGGTGATCGAGTTGAGTGAGCGTGCCATCGATCCGAGCCAGTTGCTAGCTGCGGTAGCCAATCCTGCGGCCGGTGGCGTCGTACTCTTCCTCGGGACGGTGCGGGATCACACGGGCCCGAAGGCGGTATCCGCCATGGAGTACGAGGCGCACGGACCGCTCGCGGAGCGCGAGCTCGCGGCGGTCGTGGAGGAGTCTCGTACGCGCTGGCCCGGTGTACAGATCGCAGCACACCACCGCACCGGACGCATGCTGCTGGGAGAGGCGAGCGTGGGCGTCGCGGCGAGCGCCGCACATCGCGCCGAGGCGTTCGCGGCGGCACGGTGGGTGATCGACACGCTCAAGGAGCGTGTGCCGATCTGGAAAAAGGAGCTTTCACCCGAGGGCGATGCGTGGGTGCACGGCGAGGAGCGCGTCGCCGTGAAATGACCGCTCTGCGAGCGGAGCGGCGCGGGGGTAGCCCGCGCTCCGCGCGTCAGGCCGACTCGAGGCGGTCCACCTGGAAGCGCAGGATCGTTTCGCCCATGGTGAGCTTGTCGCCGTTGCGGATCGCGTACTCCTCTACCACCGATCCATTGAGCAACGTACCGTTCGAGCTCTCGAGGTCCCGCACGCGGAACTCGGCTGCGCCGTAGACCAGCTCGGCGTGGTGGCGGGACATGGACGGATCGTTGATGGTGACGGTCGAGTCCTCGCCGCGACCGATCACGGTTCGGGCCTGGGTGATCGGGAATTCCTGCCCTTTCTGCGCGCCGGTCGTGACGACCAGCTTGGCGTGCAGCCAAGAAGGAGGCGTCTCTTCCACTTGTGATGGACGGGTGTTGTCGAAGTGATAGGTCTTCTGATCCGGATGTGCGTTGCTCACGTCCCTCGCCCTCGTGAGCCGACCGGGGATGCCGTTGGCTCGTGGCTGGTCATTGGATCATCTCGTTGGTGCGCCGCAGACGGTCCGCCAGCTTGTAGACCATGCGGACCGCCACGTTGGGATTCCCGAGGAGCATCTCCTCGAACGTGCTCTTGTCGTATACGAGTAGCACCGACGCTTCGAGAGCCGAAGCTGTGGCGTTACGCGGCTCGTGGTTCAAGATGGCCATCTCGCCGAAGAACTCACCGGCGCCGAGCTCGGCCAGCACACGCTCTTCGCCGCCGACCGATTTGGTGATCTGGATTCGACCGGACTGGACGACGAACATCGCGTCGCCGTGATCGCCCTCGTGAAAGAGCACCTCGCCTCGGCCGAGCTGCCGGTGTCTCGCGGAAGGTGAGGTCGAGTGACGTGCCATCGTGCGGGCATCGATTGCCAAGCGCGAGGATAATCGAGCGCTGGTTTCGCGGGAACCCGAATTTCCGTCGCGCTGGTTCGTCGGAATGCGTGTGCTAGAACCCCGTCCGATGCGCCCCCAGCGTCCAGTCCACGTAACGCTCGCCCGCTGCATGTGGGCGTTGTGTCTCGTCGCGCCCGGCGTGGCGATGGCGGCGGAGTCCGCACCGGTTACTCCGCTCGCCAGCGCCGAGGCCTCGGGCTACGTGGGTAGCGCCCGTTGCCAACCGTGCCACGCGCGCGAGTTCGAGGTCTGGAGGGACGCGCCTCACGCGCACACGTTGCACGCGCCGGGCGAGGCCGACCGCACTCGGCTGGCGGAGAGCCTGATGTGCGCCGATCGACCGATTCGGCTGGCGATCGGGCTCAAGCGTCACGTGCGCTTCGTTGCGCCCGATGCCCAAGGAGTCGAACGGGTGCTCCCGTGTCGTTGGAACCGTGCCTCGGAATCGTGGGATACGGTCGGCACCGAGCCTGGGCCCATCTTCGCCGACACCTGCGCCTGGTGCCATCAGACCGGACCGCGTCCTCGTCCCATCGAGAAGGGAGTCGGCTGCGAGGCGTGTCACGGACCTGGGGCGGCCCACGTCGCCGATCCCGAGCACCAGCATTCGTTCGCGTTCCCGCCGAATCGTCCCGAGCTCGCCGCGTCGGTGTGCGGCTCGTGTCACCTGCAGGGTGGGCTCAGCCGCGAAGGGCTCAGCTTTCCCGAAGGCTTCCGGCCGGGCTCGGACCTGCGCGACGTTTTTCGCTACGACTGGAAGGCGCTGGATGTCGCCGAGGGCGATCATCACGCGCAGAAGGAGATCCGCGCGGTGCTCGCCGGCACGGCGACGCAGCGCGTGTGCGTGAGCTGCCACGATCCTCATCGACAGACTGCGCTGGCGCACGGGAAGCTTCCATCGGGAGAGCTATGCGCCGAGTGTCACGTGAACGGATCGGCCGCGCTGCGCGCCGATCGGGAGGCCGTGTGTCCGGTATGCGAACTGTGACGACTCAGCCATGGTGTCCGGCGTTCGCGGCGCAGGTGCTGATCCTGGTCGCCGCGTGCAGCGTAACGAGTGTGGCGGCACCGAGCGCAGCGCTGGCCGCGACCAAGGTGGGAGACACACTCCCTCCGGTCACCCTCGAACTGCTCGACGTTTCGAGCGCGGCGGGAGCCTCCTTCAAGCCGACGGCGCTGGCCACGTGGGCGCAGGGTAGGCCGCGCCTCCTCCTCTTCGTGCTGCCTGGCCATTGGCCGTCGAATCTCGAGACCGCAGACGCCCGTGCGCTGGCGAGCAGTCTGGGCGGCAAGCTCGCGGTCGCGGTGGTCACCGTTCCGAAGGCGGGAATCTCGAGTGCCACCGATCTTCGCAACGCGCTCGGTGACGCTGCGAACGGACTGCCCGTGTTTCGCGATCCAGGATTCGCGTTCGCGACTGCCGTCGGGATCGGCTCCGCGCCGAGTTACGTGCTCGTCGACGGCGATGGCGTGTTGCGCGTACTCGGCGCCAAAGCATTGGCCGCGCCAGTGCAAGGACCGACGACGTTTGCCGAGTATCTGCGTGCGGGAATCGCCAGCGGGACCTTCGCGAGCCTCGACACGCTACCCGTGTACAAGCCGAATCAGCGGCTGGTGGGGCGCGGTTTCGTCGACCTGGCGCTGCCGCGCCTCGATTCACCGGGTGCGGCCAAGCTCTCGGAGTGGGCGGGTAAGGGTAAGGCGGTGCTGTTGGTGTTCTGGTCGGTGCGCTGCCCGCATTGCACCAAGGAGATGCCGCACTTCGCCGAGGTGGCGAAGAGATACGCCGATCGTCTCACGCTGGTGTCCGTGGCGCGCAGTGCGGACGGGGCCATGGAGCAAGAAACTCGCACTTACCTGACGTCGAACTCGCTCAAGTTCCCGGTGATGGTGGATGCGACCGGTGATGCGATGGATCGATACATCGTCTCGTCGACGCCAACCAGCATCCTGATTCGAGGCGACGGGAACGTGCTCGCGATCGAGTCCGGTGAGATCGACAACCTCTCGAGCTGGCTCGATCGGTACCTGGGCGGCGCGTGAGGCGCGCCGCAGGCGCCGCTCAGAACATCACGCCGAGCTGCGGGCGGATCGCGAAGATGTCGTCCCGCGACGGGCCGAACGTGTCACCGGTGAAGAGATAACCGCCCTTGAGCTCCGCCTTGATGTTGGGGTGGGGCTGCCACACCACGCCGGCGTCGAGCTCGAAGCCCAGGAATGCCGGGTGTGTCACGATCTCGTTGGTGTCGTCCTCGTCGTGGACGAAGACCGGCGGATCGGTGGGATGGAGCTTGTTGGTGACGATCCGCACCGGGCGGTTGAGCCAGCCGACGACACCGCTGGTGTAGATCGTCCAGTGGTCGTCCAGCTGGTAGGCCGCCGCCACCTTGCCATAGGTGGTGTTGATGACGGTGGGCAGCTCGCTCGCGGGATCGATCGGGCCAGCGACCTGATAGAGCACCACTGCGACGTCGAATTCCTGATCGAACGGAAACGCCTGGAACTTGTGGTGGGTGAGGGCGCCCTCGCCCTTGAGGTCGTCGATGGCGTCGACGATCCGCTGGTTGAGGTCGGAGCTGGCGGCCCCTTCCGGTCCCACTCGTGGCGCCGCAAAGTCGTCGCCGGCATCGGGAGGAGACGAGTAGCCGATCTCGGTGGTGAGCGTCAGCCCCGACTCGCGGTAACCGCCCCGCACTACCCCGCCCGCGACGAGCACGTCGATGCTCTCGTGAAGGAAGATCGGAATTCCGGCCTCGGCGCCGTCGCGCGCGATCGCCAGCGCGGCATCGGTGGAGAACCCGGTGTCGAGCAGTGACGACGCGACGAAGGTTTGCAGGAACTCGGGAAAGCCGTTTCGAGCGTAGTTCTCGGCATCGGCGAGCGACAAGCTGCCGTTGAGAGACTCGTAGAAATCTTCGGACAGGCTCTCGACGAGATCGTCCTCGAGGGTGTCTTTGTCCTTGCCTGGGATCAGCCCGCCGCGCTGCACCTTGCCGACTCCGAACACGCCTTCGCCTTCCACGAAGAACGGACCGGATGCGAAGTGCGCGTAGCCGTCGAAGATCACGGCGTCGCCATCCCACTGGCCGCCCGTGACCCACACCGTGTAGGTGCCGATCTCGCGCTGGCCAACGATCCGGCGCGGTGCGAGGCTGCCGTCGGTGAGCAGGGTCGCGAGCACGAACTGACGCACGTCGTCGGTGGCGCGATCGACCGAGTTCTCGCTCGCCTGATCGGCGGCGACGGAGACGATCCAGTGGTCGTTCTCCCAACCGAGCGGCTTCCCGAGATCGGTCACGAACTGGGCGCGATCGACGGTGTCGCCACCGGCATTGGCGCCGTTTCCCTCGATGCCGAACTCGAGCTCGGTCGCCGAATTGGCGAGGATGCCGAGCCCCCAATTGGAGGGCTGGCGCCCGAGACGCAGCAGTCCGACCGGAGTCGCGATCTCCGCCCACAGTCGCTGGACCTGGACGTCGTCGGCCTCATCGACGCTCACTGCATCACCGATCGAGAAGCTCGACGTCCCTTTGGCGAGACCGGTCAGGATCGAAGCGCCGGCCTCGTTGTTGCCGAAGAGCACGTCCTGGAGAAAGTCGACGCGTGCCTTGAGCGTGATCCAGTCGCCGAGCGCGACCTGCGGATCGATCACCATGCGTTGGTCGAAGTACTCGAACGTCTGGCCGCCTGGCATACGATCGACGGGGACGCCGTCGTAGTAGTGGTAGCGCCCGCGCCACCAGCCAGACATCTGGAATTCCGGCTCGACCGCACGAGCCTCGGCGGCGAGGCTCACGATGCCGACCAAGGCCGACGCGAGAGAACTGCGGATGCGGAAGCCTCGACTGGTTCGCGTCACGCAACGCCTCGTGGCCACGCGGGCCCGTTCACGGACGCGCTCGCAGTCGCGTCACGGCTCGATGCTCACCGCGCGAAACACCGCGGTGCCCGAGTTGCCGAAATCGTCTTCGACGTCGAGGGCCACGTCGTAGAGGCCAGCATCGAGCGGCGAGGGTAGGGCTCCGTTCCCGTCGGAGTCAAGCGTGCCCGTGACGGTTCGCGCGGCGCCGCTTGCATCGGTGAGCGTGGCTCGGAAGGCGAGCGCCGACGGGCGCTCGGGTACGGCGCGGAACGCCTCGGCGCGGTTGGGGCTCGGGGCGAGCGGGACCTGTGGATAGCGCGTCGCGACGCTCAGGCCCCTCGTCGTCAGCGCCACGCTGGCGATGGTGATGGCGTTGGTGGCGCGCACCTGGAACGGCTCGCTGACGAGCTCGTAGGGCGTGCCGTTCCAGTACGGCACGTCGGGGTTGGGTGGCGTGTCGTCGTAGTTCGTACCCTGGACGTGGATGCGAAACGCGCCGGCAGCGTCGTGCTCGGTGATCTGCCAGTGCAGCGACCACAGATGACGGTTGGCCGCGTCGTTCTCGTCGTAGTCGTAGACCAGGATCGTCTCGTAACCGCTCTCATCGAGGATCCGTCCGCCCGGCAGGTGCATCGGCTCCCACGTCCCGTCCCCGGCGCGGCGCTCGATCACGACGTGCGGCGTGTCGACGATCGGATCCCCGCCGAGGAACCGGATCACCACGGTGCCGAAGCGGGCGGTGTCGCTCGGTTGGGCGACGATCCGCACCGCCGCCGAGCGCGCCGGTTGCGGCGGCACGTAGGGCACCGGATCGGTGGTGGGAATCGGCGGGCCCGGGTCGACGGGCTGATCGTTCCAGACCAGCTTGGCGAGGGTGAGCTCTTGCCCACGCACGTACTCGCCCCACAAAGGGCCCCACGGGTTGATCTGGATCTCGCGTGCGCCGCCCAGGACCCAGTCCTCTTGATTGAGGATGTAGCCGTTGTGATCGGTCGTGTAGCCAAGCACGATCGCGTCGTCGAAGGTGACGCCCGGCAGCGCGATCGCGAGCTTGCGGCGGGTCTCGAAGCTCCAAGGCGTGGTCGGCTCGCCCGGTGCGGCGAGGAGCACCAGGTCGCGCGTCGCCGCGGTGCCTGCATCCTTCACGGTCACCGGGACGCCTTCGAGCGTGAACACCCCCGCTTTGGCGTAGAAGAGGAAACCCGGCTCGGTGTACGGCCCCTGTTCCGGGTTGATGCCGACGACGATGTCGCGGAGCAGATCGTCGGTGGATGCATTGGCCTGGAAATCGTCGGTGAGCAGCCCAAAGAGCAGCCCAGCGAGGGTGTTCTGGAGCAGCTTCACCCCGTAGGTCGCCGGCCGCGACAAGCACTGGAACGGCGTGAGCACGCCAGGGATGGGCGGGATCCCCGGGATCACGTTGGTGAGGTCGGAGATGATCCCGCACCCGATCGCGCCGAACGGCGCATCGAACTCGGGATAGGGATGGCTCGCCGAGTCGTAGCCCAAGAGCTGGCGATCCTCACGGAACGTGAACACGGCCGAGCGGATGCGGCTCGGCGCGCCGGTGGTGTGGATCGAGTCGTAGAGATTCGCGATCGGGGAGGCCGTTGCGTTGGCGATGGTCTCCATCCCCTGGAAGTTCTTGTTTTGCCGCGTTGCCTCGAAACCGATCAGCGCTTCGGCGGGCTGGATGTCGCCGGTCGAGCCCTGCACGTGGACGACCGGGACGCCGAGTCGCTCGCGAGTCTTCGTCTCGACCATGCCGATGACGTCGGTCGAGTAGAAGAGATTCTTCTGGGTGAGCGCGGTGCCATGGATCGGGAAGTTGACGAGCGCCAGCTTGGGCGTGCCGTCGGCGCGATCGAACCGCATCACGATCAGGCGGTGATCCTTGATTCGGCCGTCGGGCTTGCCGTCCTGCACGAGATCGCCCGTCGCAGGATCGGCGCGGCTCGGATCTCCGTTGTCGACTAGATCGTCATCGTCGTTCTCGAAGCGACGGTCGTGGAACATGAAGTCGGCGCGGTCGAAGTCGCGATCGAAGCCAATCCCCATCATCGCCGGTTCGCGATCACGGAGCGCGGCCACCACCGACTCCGCGATGGCGCGGGTGATGCGCGTGAAGATCTCGGGATTGAACGAATCGAGCCCGCCGAAGCTCTGGAAGATGAGGTTGTCCCAGAACCGGCCGCCGGATGCGTGTGTATGGCTGGCCGATAGGAAGAACCGGCCGTTCAGATCGAGGCCGGTGCGTGCGCGCACCAAGCGCAGTACTTCCTCGCTGAGCACGTTGGGTGGGGCGATCATGTCGATCCGCGCCAACACGATCGATTCGTCGCCGTCCGCGCTCGCGCGGGTGAGGGCGATCGTCCGTGCCTGCGGCGGAGTGTGGATGCCGATCGAGGGCGGGATCAGGAACGAGTACGGGCGCGGCCGCTTTTCGCCTTCGGGTGGAGACGGCGCGCCACCGGAGATCGCACCGACGAATCCCTCGTAGCGCCCGGCGTACCCTGCGAGCCCCACGCCCACCGGAAACGGGATCCGCTCCTCTGCGTAGCCGACGTGGAAGCCGGCGGCGAGCGCCGGCAGGGGCTCGATCGGGTTTGCCGATTTGCGGTGCGCGGAATCACACCCCAGCGCCGCGCTCAGCGCGCCGAGGAGCACGAAACCCCACGCGACGCCGCGTACGTCACGTGGGGCTTCGGAGGCGAGGGACGCGCGCGTGACCACCCGTCGTCGATCCCTGCGCATGGTCGCGTCGAAGAGAATGCCAGCCTCTACCGTTGCGATCAGACCTGCTTGAACGCCAGGTACGGCGTCACGTGCTCCAGCTTTTCCTGTTGCCGCTTGGCGCGATCCTGCACCGTGGTCGTGGGGGGGACGATGACCTTGTCGCCCTTCTTCCAATTGACCGGCGTTGCCACGCCCTTCGAGGTCGCGGTCTGAAGGCTGTCCACCAGCCGGATGATCTCATCCACGTTCCGTCCGTTGGCGAGCGGATAGTAGATGAGCGCACGCACGGTGCGGTCGGGGTCGATCACGAACACCGCGCGTACCGTCACCGTGGCGCTTTCGCCCGGATGAATCATGCCGAAGAGCTGGGCGACCTTGGTGTCGAGGTCGGCGATCATCGGGTAGGTGATCTCGACGCCGAGCTTGTCGCGGATGCTCTCCAGCCACGCCAGGTGGCTGTGAATCGAGTCGATCGAGAGACCGATCAGCTTCACGCCGCGCTCGTCGAACTCCTTCTGGCGGCGTGCGAACTCGGTCAGCTCGGTGGTGCACACGGGTGTGAAGTCCGCCGGGTGCGAGAACATCACCACCCATTTGCCGTCCTGCCAGTCCGAGAACTTGATCGGGCCGTGCGTGGTGTTGGCCTGGAAGTCGGGTGCCTTGTCACCGATTCGCGGAATGCCGGTCAGGCCTTCTGCCATCGTCGTGCCTCCTTCTTGGGCAGTTGCTGCTGCGAGATTGGGCGCGCCATGGGCGGCGCCCCGCACGAGTGCTGAACGACTCGCCACCGCTGAGAGCGGGCGGGTTTCAGGGTTCTAGGATCCGAGCGTGCACGTGTCAACAGCGCCGGCGCTCCGTGAAGCACCCCGTGCATGCGAAAGATCGAGTGGCGGCGCCGAGATGGGGCAGGCGGGTCGCGCACCGCTGCGGCTCCTGAAGCCTCGCGCACCGCTCCCCGAGCTGCGCTCGCGAACGTTCGCGCATTCCGTGCGTGGCGTCAGGTACGGGCCTTGCTAGGTGGCGAGTCGAAGGTTGCGTGCCGGCGCACGGGCCGACGCGCGAGCTGCGCCCATGGCACCCGAACACGCGCCCGCTTCCACCGATCAGTTGCTTTCTGCCAACGCGGAACGCACGGAGAAGCTGCGTAGCCAGCTTCGCCGCCTCGGCGTGCTCTACAACGTCACCCGAGTGGTCACGCAGGTGCCCGCTCCCGACGAGGCGTTGCAGGCGATCCTCGACGAGGTGATGACCGCCACGGGAGCCACCAGCGGCTCGATCGCGCTGATCGATTCCCAGACCGGCGATCTCGAGGTCCACGTCCATCGCGGTTTCGCGAGCCGCAAGATCGAGCGTTGCGTGCTTCATCCCGGCGAGGGCATCACCGGTTGGGTGGCGCTCGAGGGGCGGTCCGCGCTGGTGCCGGACGTGCGGTCGGAGCGCCGTTACGTCCGCATCGACGGGCGCATTCGCAGCGAGCTCGCGGTGCCGATCCGCGACGGTGAGAAAGTCCTCGGAGTCATCAACGTCGACCACACGCGCGTGGGTGCTTTCGATCAGCGCGATCTCGAGATGCTCGAGGCCGTCGCCACGCAAGCCGCGGGGGTGCTGCGTGTGGCGCGGCTCATCGGCACGCTCGAGGCGCGCACCCATGCGCTCGAGCAGATCGCGGCGGTGGGACGCAGCTTGGTCGAGACCCTCGAGCCGCGCGACGTGTTCCACCGCATCTCGGTGGCCGCGCGCGAGTTGCTCGATGCTCGACTGGCGAGCCTCTACCTGCTCGACGAGGGCGGTGCGTCGCTCACGCACGCCTCGTCCGACGGACCGCGCTGGCATGCCCACGAGCAGCCGGTGCCCGTCGCCGGAAGCCGCCTCGGCGAAGTGGCTCAGACCAGTGAACCCGTGCGGGTCCGCAACGTCGCGGAAGACGCGCTCTTTCGCGCCAAGGTCGAGGCCCGCCAAGCGGGCCTGGTCTCGTTGTTGGCGGTGCCGGTGCGTGATCGCGAGCGCGTCCTGGGCGTGCTGGCGGTCTACACCGAGCGCGAGCGCGGATTCGAGGACGAGGACCAGAGCTTGCTCGCAGCGCTCGCCACGCAGGCGGCGATCGCGATCCGCGCTGCGCACATGCACGAGGGGCGGCTGAGGGCCCAGGAGGAGCGTAATCGGCAGGAGCGGCTGGTTCTGCTGGGGGTCCTCGCCGCCGAGGTCGCCCACGAGGTGCGAAATCCTCTTTCGGTGATGAGCTTGCTGGTGCACAGTTTGCGGGGCTCGCTCGCCGACGGCGATCCGCGCATCGAGGACGTCCGGGTTCTGAAGGAGAAGATCGCGCACCTCGATCAGCTCACCGGACGGATCCTCGGCATGGCGCGTTCGCGCCCCACCGAAACGGCGGTGCATTCCATGGGTGAGCTCGCCGAAGGCGTGGTGGATTTCGTCCGTCCGCGCCTCGAGCGCCACGGGATCCGCGTGGCGGTGGAAGTCGCCGAGGACGTGCCGCCTGCACGCGTGGTTCGCGCCGAGATCGAGCAAGCGCTGCTCAATCTGCTGCTCAACGCCGAGCAGGCGATGCCCGCAGGTGGGCGGCTGACGGTGCGCGTCCACGGGCGTCGTTCCAAGGACGACGCGGCGATGGTGGTGCTTTCCGTCGCCGACAGCGGCAACGGCATCGATCCCGCCACGCGCGTGCGCATCCTCGAACCGTTCTTCACCACACGAGACGGCGGCACCGGATTGGGGCTCTCCGTCGTGCACCGGATCGTGTCCTCTCACGGCGGAGCCCTGCGCGTTCGCTCCAAGCTCGGCAAGGGCTCCACCTTCGCGATCGAGGTGCCCGCGCATGGCGGCTGAGCGGATTCCGCAGTTGCTGGTCGTCGACGACGAGCCCGACGTCCACTACTCGTTCCGACGCTTGTTGACGGGTCGGCGAATCGAGCTACTCGAAGCGCGCAGCGCGGAGGAAGCGCTCAAGGTGCTGGCGCGGGAGGTTCCGACTGCCGCGTTGGTCGACGTGCGAATGCCGGGCATGAGCGGCGTCGAGCTGCTCAAGCGCATCAAGGCCGAGCATCCGCGCATGCCGGTGGTCATCATGACGGCACACGCGAGCACCGACGTCACCATCACGTCGATGCGGGAAGGCGCGTTCGACTCGATTCGCAAGCCTTTCGACGTGGAGCAGTTGCTCTCGGTCATCGACCACGCGCTCGAGGTGGGCCGGGGCGAGACTCCGACGGCTCGCGAGGATCGCGCCGTCGTTGCCGAAGACGGCGAGGAATTGATCGGCGCCTCGGCCGCCATGCACGACGTGTACAAATCGATCGGCCAGGTGGCGGGGCGGGACGTGGCAGTGCTCATCACGGGCGAGAGCGGTACCGGCAAAGAGCTGGTGGCCTCGGCGATCCACCGCCACAGCCGTCGCGCGGGGAGGCCGTTCGTGGCGCTCAACTGCGCGGCGGTGCCCGAGACGCTGCTCGACACCGAGCTCTTCGGTCACGAGCGTGGCGCCTTCACCGGCGCCACGAGCCGCACCGTCGGGCGCTTCGAGCGTGCCGACACCGGAACGCTCTTCCTCGACGAGGTGGGCGAGCTCGGCCTCGGCGCCCAGGCGAAGCTTCTCCGGGTGCTCGAGACCGGCGAGATCGAGCGCGTGGGAGGGATCGCGCCCGTGCGTCTCGACGTGCGGGTGATCGCCGCCACCAACCGCGACCTGGCGCGCGAGGTCGCGGCGGGCCAGTTTCGCGAGGATCTCTTCTATCGGCTGAACGTGGTGCGCATCCATCTACCGCCACTGCGCGAGCGTGGCAGCGACGTGGTGCGCTTGGCCGAGCACTTCGTGCGCCGATACGCGGTGCTGTTTCGGAAAGAGGTCGCGGGCCTCGCCCCGGGGGCGGCGGAAGCGCTGAGCGCCCAGAGCTGGCCCGGCAACGTGCGCGAGCTCGAAAACACCATCAAGCGTGCAGTCATCCTCACACGGAACGCGCGCCTCACGGCTCAGGACGTCGCCACCGCACACGAGCCGCCGGCGCAGGAGCGGCGTGGTGATCGCCTGGAGGTCTTGTCGCGCGAGCTGCTCACGGCGCTCGTCGAGGCGGGCGGCGCGCAGAGCATGCTCGACGCCGCCGAGCGGTTGCTCATCGAGCGGGCGCTCGACGAGACGCAGGGCAACGTCAGCCGAACGGCGCGGATGCTGGCGGTGAATCGTTCCACGCTGCGCAAACGGATGGTTCGTCTCGGCGTGCGCGGTGGCTGATTCGTGGCCCCGGAGAGCCGCGAGTGGCCCCCTGGCGCCGTTCGGTCCGCAGTCGAGCACCGCGAGTACATGACGCCCCGCGTCTTCATTGGAGGAAATCCCGTCACTGGTGGATCGCAGCGAGGCACGTTCCTTGCCTTTAGTTTTGTTTCTGGTTGCGCAGGTTCGGGCCGGATATCGCCTTTATAACTTCTTACGGCAGTAACCGAACTCAAAACCCGAGGGATGGAGGGGGATCGATCATGGAATGTCTGACGAAGTCTTGGCTGCCGAAGGCGTACCGGCTCGGCACGGTTGCCCTGGCCGGGGCGCTGGCGCTGCCGATCGTGGCGTCCGCCGAGGACACGCCTACGGCGGCGGTCGAGGCGAAGCAGCCCGAGATGCCGGATGCGCTGAAGGCCGCGATGGAATGGCTCGCTGGCTTTCAGATCGCTGGCATCGTCGACGCATCGTACAACTACAACTTCAACGGACCTGCAGGAAACGTAAACGCCATTCACGTCTTCGATCCCGAATCCAACAAGTTCAGTCTGGATCTCGCCCAGCTCAAGGTATCGAAGGCGATCACCGAGGACCTCGGCGCCACCGTCACGCTCTCGTACGGCGAAACCGCGAAGATCCTGGGTGCGGGAACGAGTGGCTTGGGTGGAGCCGACGACTTCGAGCTCGAGGAAGCGTACGTGCACTACCACTTCCTCCCCTCGTTCAACGGGGGACTCATGGTCACCGCTGGTAAGTTCGTGACCCTCTACGGTGCGGAAGTGATCGAGGCGCCCAAGAATCCGAACATCAGCCGCTCGATCCTCTTCGGCTGGGCCATTCCCTTCACGCATACGGGCGCGTACGCGAGCGTGCCGCTGGTGGAAGGCAAGGTGAACTTGGACGTCGGTATCGCAAACGGTTGGGACAACGTCAACGACGCCAACGATGGAAAGACGTTCCTCGGCCAGATCGACCTCACACCCTGGGACGGAACGACGATCAACATCGGTGGCACCTATGGCGCCGAGCAGGCGGGTCAGGGCGACAAGCGTGCCCTGCTCGACGTGATCGTCGCTCAGACCATCGGCGAAAAGGTGAGCCTCTTGCTCAACTTCGACTACGGCACGGAGGAAGACGTGGACTTCGCCGGTGAGGACGACACGGTCGTCGAGGACGACGCCACGTGGCTCGGCTTCGCAGCGATCGCGAGCTTTGCGGCCACCGACGATTTCACCGCTTCCATCCGTGGCGAGGTCTTCGATGATTCGGACGGTGCGCGCACCGGCACCGAGCAGACGATGTGGGAGGTCACTCTCACTGGCGCGTACAAGATCACCGACAACCTCGTCGCGCGCGGCGAGTACCGGCACGATGCTTCAGACGAAGACTTCTTCGTCGATGGAGATGGCAGCGGCACCGACTCGCAGGATCAGGTGATGGCGGAGCTCTACGTGACGTTCTGATCGCTTCGTCCACGATCGCAGCTCACGCGGCGCCGGCTCCCTCGGGGAGTCGGCGCCGCGTTCGTTTTCACGGCGTGAATCCGATCGATGATCGCGCTCGGTGGCTCGCTGCAGTGTGGTTCCCCGTGACCGTGAGTGGTCCCCGGGGGTGCGAGCGTGCGTGTGTCCGAACGCCACGGGACGGGACCTGCGCCGAGATCACTCGCCGTTTTCGTGTAGCGGGTCGTGTCGATGTCGGCACGTCGATTGCCCTGGGTTCCGCTCCACCCAGTGGCGGCGGAGGGAGTCCATGAAACGAATCGAAGCGATCGTCAAGCCGTTCAAGCTCGACGAGGTACGACAGGTGCTCACACAGCTCGGGATCGCTGGCATGACGGTGACGGAAGTGCGCGGTTTCGGACGACAGAAGGGACACACGGAAACGTATCGCGGTGCGGAGTATCGAATCGATTTCGTGCCGAAGGTGAAGATCGAGATCGTCGTCCACGACGAGCGAGTGAAGGAAATCGTCACGGCGATCACGGCTGCGGCTCGCACCGGGACGATCGGCGACGGAAAGATCTTCGTCACTCCGGTCGACGACGCGGTGCGCATTCGAACGGGCGAGAGCGGATCGCAAGCGGTGTGAACCACGAGCAGTCGGGCGGCTCCGGAAAGGAGCCGATCGGCGGAGGAGCGGTGATGAAGAAGCGGTTGGTAGCGAGGTGGACGATGTTCGGACTGCTCGCGGCGATGGCAGCGACGGCGCTGCCGCACTCGACGTCGGCTCAAGAGCCGGCCGCGACACCGGCTGTCGAGGTCGCAGCCGCTCCGGCGCTGCCCGCGTATTTTGCTGGATCCAACGCCGATCCTGCGAAGCCCACGTGGCCGGATCCCACGGGGGGCGCCGCGGGCGTGTGGGCCACGCCGGCGGGAGACGCGAAAGGCGATGCGCCGGCGAGCTTGGGGCTCGCCGACATCTACGATCGCGTCGCTCACAACGTGTTTTCGATCAACATGGTTTGGACCCTCATCGCCGGGTTCATGGTCATGTTCATGCAAGCCGGATTCATGTTCGTCGAAACGGGACTGTGTCGTGCGAAGAACGCGGCCCACACCTCGGCGATGAATCTGATGATCTACCCACTGGGCTGTCTTGCGTTTTGGGCGTACGGCTTCGCGATCGGCTGGGGCAATTGGTTCAACGGCCCGGTGGCACCCGGGTGGTATTCGTCACTCGGCCCAGGCACCTCGGTGTTGAACGGCGGCATCGGTCTCGGCGCGACGGGCACGGGTGCGTTCAAGTGGGGGCTGCTCGGCACGAAGGGATTCTTCTTGGGCTCGTCCGTCGGTGACGTGAGCGTGATGGCACTCTTCTTCTTCATGATGGTGTTCATGGACACCACGGCCACGATCCCCACCGGCGCCATGGCCGAGCGCTGGGCGTGGAAGAACTTCACGCTGTTCGGACTGTGGGTGGCGCTGCCGTACTGCATCTACGCCAACTGGGTCTGGGGCGGCGGCTGGCTGGCGCAGGTCGGTCTCAACTGGGGTCTGGGGCACGGCGCCGTCGACTTCGCAGGCTCGGGCGTCGTACACGCGATGGGCGGTGCGATCGCATTGGCGGGAGCGATCGTGATCGGGCCGCGGATCGGAAAATTCGTGAACGGTAAACCGCAAGCGATTCCGGCGCACGACATCCCGGCGGTGGTTCTCGGAACGTTCATCCTCGCGTTCGGCTGGTTCGGCTTCAATCCGGGCTCGACGCTCTCCGGTACGGACCTTCGAATCAGTTACGTGGTCGTGAACACGATGCTCGCCGGCATCATGGGCGCGCTCACTTCGATGCTCACGCTGCAAGCGAAGGGTCTGAAGCCGGACCCGTCGATGATGTGCAACGGGATGCTCGCGGGGCTCGTGGCCATCACGGCGCCGTGCGCGTTCGTGGATCCGTGGGCGGCCGCGGTCATCGGCGGCATCGCGGGCGTGCTCGTGGTGCTCAGCGTGTTCTTCTGGGAGAATCGCGGCATCGACGATCCGGTCGGTGCGATCTCGGTCCACGGCATCAACGGCCTGTGGGGTGTGATTTCCGTCGGCATCTTCTCGACGGGGCAGTACGGCGCAGGTTGGGGCGGCGTGGTACGTCCCGAGATGGTCGAGAAGTACGGTTCCGATGGCGTCCGCGGGCTGCTCTACGGAGACATCTCCCAGCTCTGGGCGCAGCTTCTCGACGCCGGCGTCGTGGCGGTGTTCGGCTTCGCGATGGCGTACGTGTGGTTCAAGCTGAGCGACAAGATCACTCCGATTCGGGTACCGAAAGAGGTCGAGCTCGAGGGCCTCGACGGTCCCGAGATGGGGGCTCTCGCGTATCCCGACTTCCCGATTCACAGCGGGCCGCGATTCGGCTGATCGACGCACGCATTTCGTGGTCGGAAGGGCCGGTCCTTCGGGGCCGGTCCTTCCCACGCGAGGGCGGACGCACCGATGCACGACATTCCGGTCTGGACGGTGCTGCCATTCGCGGGGATGCTGCTCAGCATCGCGCTGGTGCCGCTCGCCCGGCCCCACTTCTGGGAGTCGCACCGGAACAAGGCGCTGGTCGCGGCTGTGTGGTCGGCGCCCGTGCTCTTCTACTTTCTCGTCGTGCACGGGAGCGCAGGCGCACACGAGCTGATCGACAAAGGAAAGGACTACGTCTCGTTCATCGTCCTGCTCGGATCGCTGTTCGTCATCACCGGTGGCGTTCACGTCCGTGGGTCGCTCTCCGGCACGCCGCTGGTGAACACCGGGATCCTGGCGCTGGGTGCTTGTCTCGCGAGCATCATCGGCACGACCGGTGCGTCGGCGCTCCTGGTGCGGCCGCTGCTGCGCGCGAACCGATCGCGAATGTGGACCCAGCACATCTTCGTGTTCTTCATCTTCGTGGTGTCGAACTGTGGGGGCCTGCTCACACCGCTCGGTGATCCCCCGCTCTTCTTGGGCTTCCTACGCGGAGTGCCGTTCGCCTGGACTCTCGGTCTTTGGAAAGAGTGGCTCGCAGTGAACGGCACGTTGCTGGTGCTGTTCAACGTCTGGGATCAGGTCGTCCTCGATCGTGAGGAGCGCGAGCGCCCCGGCTCGCAGCTCGAAGAGGTGATGAAGCACGAGCCGCTGCGCATCTACGGCGGCGTCAACGCCTGGTTCCTGCTCGCGGTGGTGGCGGTGATCTACGGCGCCGGACGGGGCCTCGGACACGGTGGACGTCCCTGGCCGTTCGGAGTGCAAGAGGCGTCGCTGTTGCTCGCCACGGTGGGGTCGTGGATCGCTTCGGGTCCGCACAACCGGCTCGAGAATCGGTTCACGTTCGCACCCATGGCCGAGGTCGCGATCCTGTTCGCGGCGATCTTCGTCACCATGACGCCGGCCTTGCTGGTGCTGAACGCGCGTGCGGCGTCCCTCGGCCTCACCGAGCCGTGGCGGCTTTTTTGGGCCTCGGGCATGCTCTCGAGCTTTCTCGACAACGCGCCCACCTATCTCACGTTTGCAGCTGCTGTCAGCGGGCTCGCCGGCGTTCCGCTCGAAGGCCGATTCCTGGGAGAGCTTCTGGCCCAGGGTCCTGCTTGGGCGACGGCGTTGGCGGCGATCTCGTGCGGTTCGGTGTTCATGGGTGCCAACAGCTACATCGGCAACGGGCCGAACTTCATGGTCAAGGCGATCGCCGAGGAGAGTGGCGTTCGGATGCCGAGCTTCTTCGGCTACATGGCCTACTCCGGGGCCATCCTGCTGCCGACCTTCGCGGTGGTGACGTTGATCTTCTTTCGATGAAGCGCGCCGGCCAGCGCCGGCGGCGGGCCACGGGAGGCGTGACGATGTCCGAACGTAGCGTTGCATCGAAGTTCCGCATCCATTCGACGGCAATCGCCGTTTCGGCGCTCGGCACTGCTGCGGCGATGGTGGTGCCGGTCCTGGCCGACGCCGAGCGCCAGGGGATTGCGCTCGGCGTGGTCACCATCACCAATGCCACGATCGTGGGCCTGGGCGTCGCGTATCTGATGTGGTCGAGCGCTTGGGTGTTGCCGGTGGTGATGAACGCGGCAACAGCGTGGCTCGAACGGATTCACATACCGATGCCACTCACACGCGCCGTGGTGCTGACCGTCTCGCCGCTGCTCCTGGTCGCGTGCGTGGCGTACGGGGCGATCGGTGGCGGCGTTGCTCAGTACCGTCGGGTGCGCCGCGCTGCGATCCCCTGACGAGCCGTACGCCGGGCCACGGGCTCGGCCTTTCCTCGATTTCCACCCAAAAAAAACGACCGGTCCCGAGGGGGACCGGTCGTCCGTGACTTCGCGCCAAGCCGAGCGGTGCCTGGCATGACGAGAGGCAGGTGATCAAGCGGCGCCGCGCTTCTTGCGGACCTCCTGCAGTACGCGCTGGTATTCGATCTCCCATGCCTGGGTGCCTTCCTGCAAGTGCTTGAGCCTTCCGCGCACCTCGACGTCGATCGCGTTGTCCTCTTCCAAGTGTTTCCGCATCACGTCGTGGATGTGGCGCCGCAGCGTGGGGTCGTCCGCGAACACCTCGTCCACGTTCGCACTGACCAGGAACCCCTCGATGATCTGATCGATCAACCAGTCGACCCCGTCGTCGCCGACCTTGTGTTTGCGCTCCTCGGCCACGATCCGCCGGACGCGACCGAGCTCGGTCTGCGGCAGGTTGCGTTGTTGCACGAGATCCTTCGCGCGGTCCAGTACCTCGGTGTCCACGCGTACGTACTGATCGAGAATGGCACGCACGTCCAACTCGGCCTCTGCGACCCGATCCGGCGCCACCTCGATCGCCCGGGCCGCGTTGAGCGTTCCCAGGATGTCCTTGGCGAGCGGTTCGATCTTCGACCGGTAAAGCTTCATGCTTCGCCCCTTTCCGCGTCCTCGTTCGTCACACGATCGATCGAGTCTAACAGACGCTTTCGCGTTACGGCGATCGAATTCGACACATTCTTCGCGGTCTCTGCACCGCTCTCGCGCCTATACTGACGTGCGCGGCGGCGCAGATATTCGCGCGCGGCAACGATTCGGCGATGCACGCTCCACCACACTTCTTGGCGCTCGATCTGGCGGGCGTGTGCAACTTCCGCTGCACCACCTGCGTGCTGGATCGGCGCTACCCCGATCCCATCTTGATGCCGCGTGCAGTGCGCGACGCGCTCGCGTCCGTGCTGCCGCAGGTCGGCGGCGTGGCGATCGGGTGCAACGCGGAGCCGTTCGTGCACCCGCAAGCGAATGAATGGATCACGTGGATCCGCGAGCGCACGCCCGGTCGCATGCTCGTGATCACCAACGGCAGCGAGTTGGATGCGGCGAGCGGCACGGCACTCGTGGAGAGCGCGGTCGACGAGCTCGCGGTGAGCATCGACGGCGCCACCGCCGCCACCTTCGAGCGCGTGCGCCGGCGCGGGGATTTCGCCCGGGTCTGCGCGAACGTCGAGCGCTTCGTCGGCACGCGGCGCGGTGGCGAGCCGGCGCTCACGGTGATCTTCACGTCCATGGCCGAGAACGCTGCCGAGCTGGCGGACGTCGTGGAGCTGGCGGGACGCTGGGGTGCGGGCCGGATGATCGTGAACGGCTACGAGCCGTACGTGGAAGATCGTATCGAAGAGCGGCTTTGGTGTCGGCCTGGCGAGTCGCGCCCGGTCGAGCGCAGCGCTGCACTGTTCGCGAATGCTCGCGGGCGCGGCGCAGCCCTCGGCGTCGACGTGGTGTTGCCCGAGCTGGTGGCTCGACCTGCGACGAGCTGCCCGTTCGTGACCCCTGTCGTCGGACCGCAGGGCGACGTGAGCCCGTGTCCGGCGCTTTCGTACGCCCGCGACGTGCCGCTTCGCCCGCAGCCCGTGAGCTACGCGCGCCGCGTCTTCGGCCGCATCCCCGACCAGACGTTCGACGCGATCTGGGAGAGCCCGGAGTACGTGGAGTTTCGCGACCAAGCGCAGGGCTGCGGGTTTCGCGACGCCGCGTGCGCCGGATGTCTGGTGGCGACCGGCGTGATTTGCCCGCGGGGTTGATGCGTGGCCCGGCGGGCCCGCCCCCGCGCCGCGAGCTCGCGGGGCTCAGGGCGGCTCGAATGACTCGCGCAGAGCGACGGGCTTGCCCAGGACCTCGCCCCACACCAGCGCGCGCTGGAGCTCGCTGAGTCGCGCCGGCAGCGCGGCGCTCGGATCGAATCGTGACCCTGCGCGGCGCGACGTCCCGACGTCGGCACCTGCGTTTGCCGGCTCCGTGCTCAGGATGGCCGCATGCCCCTCGCGGGCCTGCGTGAGGTCGAGCTCGAGGCGCCGCGTTTCGACGGCATCGGCGAGGTGGTGACTTTCGAGACCGCCGACGTGCGTCTCGAGGTGTCGCGCCGACACCTCGGATCCCGTGCTTGGGCGCCGCGGCGTGGCGGTCGCTTCCACGGCGACGGGCGCGCGAGTGGCTGGCGCTGGAGCCTGTGGCGCTGCGCGCGGGCGCGCGGCGGTGGGCGCACCACGCGTCTGGGTTTCTGCGGTGCGCTGCGCCTCGCGTAGCCGCTTCTCGAGCTCGGCCAGAAGATCGAGCCCCGACCTGCGAGGCGCGCCGGCGCTGCCGCCTCGTTGCCGTTGCGCCCTCTTCTCGAGCCCTTTCGAGACCCAGCTCAGGAACAGCACCACCGCGACCACGAGGATCTTGATCAGATCGCCGTCCACGGCCTCAAACCTTCGGTTCGCTGGGAGCGGAGCTCGCTTCGCCGTGGGAGCCGCCGCCGATCGCGGTGCGCATCTCGGTGTCCGCCACGAGGTTCTTCATCCGGTAGTAATCCATGATCCCGAGATTGCCGGAGCGAAATGCTTCCGCCATCGCTCGCGGGACCTCGGCCTCGGCAAGCACGACCTTCGCTCGGTTTTCCTTGATCGCGGCCATCATCTCTTGCTCGAGCGCCACCGCCATCGCGCGTCGCTCTTCCGCCTTGGCGCGCGCGACGCGCATGTCGGCCTCGGCCTGATCGGCCTGCAGGCGCGCGCCGATGTTGTCGCCCACGTCCACGTCGGCGATGTCGATCGACAAGATCTCGAACGCGGTGCCCGCGTCGAGGCCCTTGGCGAGCACTTTCTTCGAGATCAGGTCGGGATGCTCGAGGACCTGCTTGTGCGACTCCGCCGAACCGATCGCCGACACGATGCCTTCGCCGACTCGGGCGATGATGGTCTCCTCGGTTGCACCGCCGACCAGCCGGTCGATGTTCGAGCGAACCGTCACCCGCGCTCGAGCGCGCACTTGGATGCCGTTCACGGCGATGCCGTCGATGGTGCGCTTGCCCTTGGATGCATCGGGGCAGTCGATCACCTTGGGATTCACGCTGGTCTGGACGGCATCCAACACGTCGCGCCCCGCGAGGTCGATGGCAGCGGCACGCTCGAAGGTGAGCGGGATGCTCGCCTTGTTGGCCGCGATCATCGCCGTGACCACCCGTGGCACGTTGCCTTGCGCGAGGTAGTGCGCCTCGAGCTTGTCGATGTCGAGCTTGAGCCCCGCCTTCACACCCATGATGCGCGCGTTCACGATCGCATTGGCGTTGACGCGTCGGAGCTTCATGCCGATGAGCTGGACGAAGCTCACCGCCGCGCCGGACGCCAGCGCGCGCAACCACAAGAGCCCGAAGTTCATCACCACCACGAAGGCCACGATGCCCGCGAGGGCGGCGAGGGCGATGACCACGAAATAGAGATTCATCGGCGTCCCTCCAAAAGGAAGTGTCAGAGTCGGTTTCGATCCGCAGGCTCCGCGGCGGGTGCTGCCGCAGAGCGTTCGGCGACACGCACCACCACGCGATTTCCTTCCACGCGCACCACACGGACCGGTGTCTCGGCCTCGACGAGCCCGAGCTCGGCGACCACGCTCACGCGTCGACCTTCGATCTCCGCCATGCCCGCAGGTCGAAGCGTGGTGAGCGCCACTCCGTCGTGTCCCACCAGCGCATCGAGGCCACCCTCGGCGGCGGCGAATCCGTCTTCGGCGGGCAACGACGAACGCAACGTGAGCCTCCGAATCGCGAACCGAACCATGAGCGGCACCACCACCAAGGTGCTGGCGGTCAGCACCGCCGCCGTCACGTAGTCACCCTGGATCCAGGCGGCCGCGACCGCGTAGATCACGATCAGCCCGCCCACCACGCCGAGGATGACTCCCGGCGCGAAGAGCTCCGCGAACAGGAGCGCCATGCCGAGTAGATAGGTGACGATCAGATTCACGATGCGCTCTCGGCTTCCACGACGATGCGATTGCCATCCGTGCGCGTGACACGCACCCGGGAGCCGGCCTCCACGTAACCGCCCGTCGTGGATGCGTCGAGGATCTGGTCGCCGATCTCGACTTTACCGGCGGGGCGCAGGTCCGAGAGAGCCCGGCCGCTCCGCCCCAGGAGTGCGACGTCGTCCGGGGAAGCCACGCTGGTCACGAGCTCGCCCGTCTGCACCAGTCGATTCAGCAGTGGCAGGCTGGGAAAGAACCGTGCGATCACCGCCACCGCTCCGAGGAAGCCCAGAAATCCGAGCGAAGTGCTGAAGAGCGCCTCCAGCATTGCCGCGCGGGCACCCGGAAGGCGCAGATCGGGCCACGATCCGCTCTGCAGCGCCAGCACCAGGCCGATCACCGTACAGCCGATTCCCGCCACCCCGACCACGCCGAAGCCGGGTATCACCGCCACCTCCACCACGATCAGAATCAACCCGACCACGAACAACAGGATCTCTAGAGGCGACGCGTGACCCACCGCGTACTGGCTGCCGAAGAGCAGCGCCATCGCAGCGATGCCGATCACACCGGGAACGCCGAAGCCGGGAACCTTGAGCTCGACGTAGAGACCGAGGAGCCCCACCCAGAGCAGCATCCCCGCCACCCAAGGGTTGGCGAGGATGGCGAGCGCCACGTCCAGGGAGTCGTGGGAGACGGTGAACGAGCGGCCGCAGCCGGCGAGCGTCGTGAGCACCGCGATCGCGACGAGTCCGAGGATTACCGAGCGACGTAGGCTCATCGTCTCGACGGTCGTGGAAGTGCGTGTGTCCTCTCTCGAATCTCGAGCCGCGAACGTAGGCCCCCCGGGTGGGGCTGTCAATCGACGATGGGCGCGGCGACGTTCGCACGCGGCACGTCGACGCCCAGTCAAAACGCGGCGTTTCGCGCGCTATCGCGGCCGCTCGATCGCGTTGCGGGGGTGGAGGTGCGTTGCTATGATGCGCGCCCGGCTTTCCCTGCCGAGATCCCGCGCTTCCCTAGGACGACGAATGGCGACCGACGCTGGCTCCGACAAGATCGTGTGCCCGAAGTGCGGCTTCCAGCAGTACAAGCGCTCCGCCATCTGCAAGAAATGCGGTCTCATCTTCGACAAGTGGCGCGAGATGCAAGCCAAGAAGCAGAAGGCCGAGCGCGCCGAGATGGCCGCCGCACCGGAAGTGGACGAGGAAAAGCAGCGTACCGTGAGCCCGGTGCTGGTGATGCTCGCGGTCGTGGCGATCGCTGCATCGTTCTACATTCTCGTGGTCCGCAAGCCCGGCGCGCCGCCAGCGCCGCCTCCGACTTCCACGGCTCAAGCACCCGCGTCTCCTGCCGCGCCAGGTAAGCCGGCTGGCGCTGCACCAGCGGCGGTACCGGGCATCACGCGGCTCACGCCGGGAGCCGCAGCCGCAACGCCGGGCGCACCCTCGCTGCCGCGTCCTGCGCCTGGGCGGGACCCCCAGGCCGATCGCTACGACGCGTACAAGGCCGATCTCGCGCAGGCGGTGCAGACGCTCGGGGCGTTCGAGATGAAGCTCAAGGAGGGCCTGGACTTCAAGACCATGCGCACCGAGTTCCTGGACACGCGCACTGCGGTGGCGCGCGCATTCAAGGAACCGCCCAACGAGGGGTGGATCTCGTACCAGGCGGTGGACAAGGCGCTGACGGCGTACTCGGACAGCCTCAAGTTCTGGGAATACCGCGTCTACAGCGCGGACTACCGCAACCGCCTGTGGTGCGCCGGCGAGGTGTGCCCGTTCCAGACCGAGCAGGAGTTCAAGGAAGCCGTGGGCAAGAGCGTCAACCTGTGCTGGGATCGCGCTAGCGCTTTCCGACAGATGGCGCAACGCTACCTGGAGTACGGCGACGCGCTTTCGCTCGAGACCGACGCCGCGTCGCGCCAACAGCTCGCCGAGGCGTACCAGCCAGTCGACGAGATCTGGAAGAAGCTCGGTCGTCCGAGCGGCTGATCCGGCGCTCGGGATCGGCTCGCGCCGTCAGCGGCCCTTGCCGCGGCTGGTGCCCTTCGTCGTTCTCGGGTTGCGATCGCGTCCGACGGCCGGCGCAGCTCCCGGCGCGCGCGCGCCCGCCTCGACGGTCGTCGCATCCGTCGCTGCTGCGCGACGGCGTTGGTCGAGAATCGCGCGAACCGTGTCGAGCAGCGGTGTCACGTCCGAGGATTTGAGCACGTACGCGTCGGCGGGCAGGGTGCTCATGTCCCCTTGGTACGAGCTGTAGGCCGACGACAGGATGATCGGCAGGCGCCGATGTCGTGCTCGCACCTTCGACAACAGTTCCAGGCCGCTCGGCCCGGGCATGCGGATGTCGAGAATGATCAGGTCCGGGCAGCGCGTATCCAGCGTCTCGAGCAGCGTGGTACCGCTCGCGAGCTCGTCGACCTCGTAGCCAGCGGCTTCGAGCTCGCTGCGATAGAGGAGCCGGATGTGCGCCTCGTCGTCGACGATGAGGATCGTGGCGCGCTTGCTCACGGCTCGATTCCGTTGCCTCGCTCCCCCTGAATCAAGCGGGATGCGCTTGCTTCTGGGCGAGCGGCGGTTGCCTCGTGGGGCTCAACCAGATCCTCGCCCCACGATGAGCGCAGTTTGCGAGGATGCCGAGTCCCAAGGCGCCTTGCTGCGCTCGCGAAGCGCCTTGCGGCGCGTGCCGCACTTTTCATCCATGAACGAGACTCGCTCTTCGACACGCACGTATCAGGGTCAGCCTTGCAAGGCTAGCGCGGTCACGAACACTTGCGCCAGCCCGTCGGAGATGGGCTCGAGCTCTACCCACTCGTTCTCGCGATGGCGGTTGCGTCCGTGTGTGATTCCGAGCACTACGCTGGGAATACCCGACGTGAGCCCCAACGCCTCCTCGGCGTCGCCAGGGCTGGTGAGTGTTCGGATGTTGAGCGCTTGATGTACGGCGAGGACGGTCTGAACGAGCGGGTGAAGATCGGAAAGCGCGGCCTCCTCCCAACCGCCCACGGCTTCGACCTTGAGTGGCACGCCGCGCTCGGCAGCGACCTCGCGAGCCACCGTGCGCACGGCGCGCTCGGCGTTTGCGAACGAGCGTGCGCTGGGGCCTTTGAGGTCGAGGCCGATCCCGTCGGTCGCATGCGTGCCCGAGGACAGCACTCCTTCGAGCGGGTCGACGTCCACCTTCACCCCAGCGCCGAGATCCTCGAGCGCGCCCAACGCGCGCAGCAGGTCCGGTAGGAACTCCATTGGCTCCACCGTTCGGCGGTTGCTCGCGGCCCACACGATCCGCAGGCGTCGCGTACACACGGTCGTGAACGAGACCCGCCCGAGGCCGTGGCCCTTCAAGCAGAGCATCCAGCCGAGTCTGTCGCCGAGCTTGTGCAACACCCGCTTGAGACCTGCGACGTTGCCGGCGCCCTCGGTGGCAGTGGTGGCGGCAAAGATCACGGGACCGAGCGGCTCGAGCGCGGCGTTGGCGAAGATCTCCGCCAGCGCCAGCAGTGACGCCAGTCCGAGCGCGTTGTCGCCGATTCCGGGACCCACGATCTTCTTCCCCTCCACCCGCGCCGTCGGATTCACGCTGGGTGGGAAGATCGTGTCGAGGCTCGCCTGAAGCAGCAATGCGGGACCAGGGCGGGTGCCGGGAAACTCGGCGATCACGTCCCAGCGCGGTGTGCGATGCGCATCGAGACCGATCGAGTGGAATCGCTCGATCAGGAACCGTGCGCGCTCGCGCTCGGAAAACGTCGGGGCCGGGATCTGATTGATGGCGATCGCGTCCGCGGCGACCGCGGCGATGTTGCGGTCGATCACGTGCAGGACGTGAGCGACCTTGGTGCTCGCGACGGTCTCGGCAATCGTCGAAGGGGTCATGGCCGTTCGGCGAGCCGAGCAGAGCTGGGCTCGCAAAGACGAGATGCGATCGCCAGCATACTCGGACTCCTCGGCGCTGCCTCGCAAGCTCGCGATCGCGTCGAGGGGGTGAGGCGCGCGGCCCGATTCGGTTGCTCGCGATTTGAGCAGGCGCTAATCTCGCCGCCGTTCGAATGCCAATCCCGCGTGTCGTGCGCGTGTTCCGCGCGCCCCTCACTGGCTGATTTCGCGGGCGTGTCACATGGGTGGTCGGGAAGATCGCCGCACCCGTGTTCTCGCGGAAAACTCGATGCTGTGCACTGCGTGCCACGCCGACCTCAAGATCAACGCGAACTTCTGTACGCACTGCGGCCACGCAGTCCGAGCCGTCGCCCGCTGCCCGAGCTGTGACGGCTTCGTCGCCAGCGCCGATCGCTTCTGCGAGCGTTGCGGCACGCGATTGCGCGCCGCAGAGCCCGTCGTCGCCCCCGCCACGGACCCCGCGGGAATCGCGGCGCGCGGGGTGACCATCGAGCTCGAGCTACCGCGGCCTGGATCCGACCCGGAGCTCGAGGGCTTGATCCGCGCCGCCCCCGGATTCATCGAGCTTCCGGGGCCGGAAGGGCCGGTGGCGCGAGCGACGTTCGGCGCAGCTGAGACCTCGGAGCTCATCGAGTTCGTCGAGCGAACGTCCACCCGCAGGGGTCGTCGCGTGTACCGCGACGGGCAGCGCCAGGCGTGGGACGATTTCTTCCGTTTTCTCGAGTGCTACCGGACGCGGCGACGCTCCACGAGCCCCGAGGAGCATTGTTTCTACGACGACACCAACAATCCGAACGTCTGGGGCTGCTTCCAGGTCGGCATGCCGCTCGGCACCACGGTCATCGGTTCCGAATGGCTCTTGCTCGGCAGCTTCGAGAACGACGGTTCGTTCGTCTTCGACAAGAAGAAGGTCATCGCCGAGCTGGATCGACGGCTGGCGCCCTATCGGCTGTGTCCAGCGCTCGAGGTTCGGTACATCGGGCAGGCGATCCGAGCCTTTCCGGCGCGCGTGAATCCGAAGGTGAACAAGGACTGGCGCTACGTCGAGGATCCGACCGGCAACGATCCAGCCGCGGTCACGGCGCTCAAGCGTGATGGTGGGGCAGCGGTGGAGGTGCGGGTGCGCGGAGTGATACCCGCGAGTCTCGAGGCGGCGGAGCGAACGGCGCAGGCGGTGCGGCGTGCGGTGAGCGCCGCGCAGAGCTCGGGCGCTGCCGGGGAGCGCGGCGAAGGGTCGGCGCCGAGCGCGGGCCGGCTGCCCGCGGGGCCGGCGCAGGACGTCGAGGGCGAGTGATGTTCTGGCGGAAGAAGAAACACATCTTGCTGGTCGATGACGACGAGAGCTTGCTTCATTCCCTCGAGCTCTACTTCGAGAAACAGGATTACAAAGTGTCGTCGATCTCCGAGGGAACCGAGGCGCTTGCTTCGTTGCAGAGCAACAAGCTGCCAGACCTCGTCATCCTGGACGTGATGATGGATGGCGTGAACGGCCTTTCGGTGCTGACGGCGCTCAAGAAGAACGTCTACGGCAAAGCCGTGCCGGTGATCGTCACGAGCGCCTTCCAGAATCCCGACATGGTGCGGCGCTCGTACGAGCTCGGTGCCGCGTTGTTCATGCCAAAGCCCTTCAAGGTCGAGCGGCTCGCGTTCGAGGCGAAGCGGTTGTTGCATTGAGTTTTCGGGGGGCTTTTCAAGCCCCCCGCCCAGCGCGGCCAAGCCGCGCTGGGACCCACCCCCGAGGCACT
>CAYVDO010000010.1:9808-43795 GCA_964450125.1 uncultured bacterium | reverse complement strand
GACATCGCTCTGCAAACCCGAGGTCCAAGTGAGCTGGCCGAGCACCGACTTCGAATTCGAGATCCAGCAGAAGCTGGATCGATACGAATCCGCTCTCGGGCGCATCGCGGAGTGCGCCTACTGGTGTGACGAGTGTGAGCCCACGGAACGCAAGCTCGCCACCCACAAGGTGCAGCCGCACATGCTGCCCGAGTACCTCTGCGACGACTGCGCGGAGATGGCTCGTCAGTCGTACGTCAGAGCGCGGAGCAAGGGCTGTGGACCGCAGCCCGAAGTCGAGCCGATCGAGCAGGAGACGGAGACGACCATCGCTCTCAAGGCGCTCGGACTTATGCCGGACGACCCGTGCTCCACAAGTCCAAACGCCGAGGGCCTGAAGCGATGATCGCCCAGGCCCTCACGTCGCTATCCGTTGTCCACCTCGACTGCGCGCGCCGTAACCCGCTCCTTGGCGGCGTCGGTCTCGTCGTCGCAGTCGCACCCGTCGTGGAGTCCACACGCGATGCAGCGCGACGCGGAGGCAGCCAGCAGCACGGTGCGCCACTGCTCGGGCGTGAGGTCCGAGAGTCGGTCTACGAGGTCATTCGTGGCGTGCCTCCCGTGCCTCGCAGCCGGCCTCGAGCACGTCGGCCAGCGTACCGTCCTTGGTCGACGCCGCAGCCCTGCGCGCCCGCTCCGCGAGCTCCGGGGAGCACCGCACGACGACCCGCACCGTCCCTCGCAGGGAGTCCGGCACGTACGACCCGGAGCGGCTCTTGCGCTCCGGGGGCGTCTTGGCCGGCATCAGGCCTCGACCACGTCGTAGCTGAGGACGTCGTCATCCGCGTCGAGCGCCGCGACGAGGGCGTCGGGGTCCTGCGTCGTGACGGTCATGCGGACCTTGCCCCCGCCCTGGTTGGCGGGCTTGGCGACCACGCCGGGGAGGCTCATCCAGGAGGCCGGGGTCTCGGAGTCGGTCATCTGCACGGAGTAGGTCGCCATCGTCGTTCTCTCTTTCGCGTCGGAGCACCGCGCCCCGACACCCATCACTATAATCGCTGGGTGCACCAGCGCAAGGCCTTTGCGAAAGATATTTTCTCGATGTCTGCAACTGCGCGAAATGACGCGTGCTCTACAGGTCCGGAGGGCAGATGAAGCGGATTGAAGGGCCCAAGAACTTCTGCGATGGCTGCAATGATTACGTATACCCGGAGGGTACGCCAGTCGTGGAGGTGGTGGGCGAAGGCGGCGACTACGAGTACCCGACCGGGCCGATTCAGCTCTGTTTTCGGTGCGTGAAGTCTGCGCTCGACGAGCTCACGCGGCCGGCTGAACCGTGCACCGCCTCGACACGTCCGGAGGTCGAATGATCGACCTCCTAGCCCTAGCGGAACGCGCCGCTAACAACGAAGAGCGGGCCGCGGTGCTCGTGCTGGAGGATGCTCTAGAGCAGGCGGACTGGCTCACGCCATCGAACGCCGAAAAGGTCTACGACGTCTTGTTCGAGGGATGGCCACCCCCACGCGATCCAATCAATTCTTACCTCGATGCCGAGGCGTCCCGGGACTGGTTCCGAAACGGATTCGCGTCTGCGGAGATCTGCGAGTCCGCCCTGTCACTCTTCGGCCGAAAGTTTCTCGCGAGCATCGTCACGGTGCTCCGTGACCAGTGCTCCGACTCAGCGAGGGCCAAGTGAATCTGACTCCCCTGCAACAAGACGAGCGCGACGCGATGTGCCTTGATCGTGCTGCAATTCTGCGGGTAGTGAGCGCTCTCCGCGGATATCGCGCACTCGTTCAAAAACTCATCGCGCGGCGATACCGGGACGGGTTTACGGAGCTGGGGTTTACCGCCGAAGAGGTCGAAGAGCTTGAGGGCGGACCGCTGGACGTTGAGTGCTCAACGGAGACCGGGAGCGATGGGCGATGAGCAAAACCATCTTTCAGATGCTCGACGGGCTGCACGGCGAGATTTACATCAACTCTACCGAGTTGATGCGCACGGAGGCGACGGCGGACGAACGGCAGGTTCGCGCGAGCCTTTTCGAGAGTCGTCTTGGGCGCGTCGTTCCAGATGGCGAGTGGCACGCGGTCTCATCAATCGATGGGCGCCAAGTACGCTACATGACACTGACAAACGACCGATCCGCGCTCGTTCATCTGGTCGACACCGCGATAAAGTCGGCCACGAAGAAGGTCATCGAGGCCTGCATCTTGGAGCGAGCGGTGATGCCGTCGCTGCCGTTCGCGCTGTTCGCGCTGGACCATGCCGATGGTCGTAATGACGACGAGTACGCCCCGGCCGTCCTAGAGCTTTGGGATGCCTCGACCGAGCAGCGCAACGCGCGGCGTGCTCAGGCTCGCGCGCTGATGCACTGGGCGAGGTGGGCGCCGTGATCTGCACAGCGGAGAAAGAGAGCGAGGGCCGTTGAAGAAAAGGCCGATACGCCCCGCGACGGTGAAACTCGCGGTGGTCACGCCAAGGCTAGAGGCATTACGCGCGGCGGCGCTGGCCGATCCCGAGACCGGCGGTCCGGTGCTCGTCGATGCGCTATTGGAGGCAGGCATCCTCGTGCCGCCGAAGGCGGGCAAACGTCGACTGACCGAAAGAGACGCCGAGCGCCATCGCAAGTACCTCGTTGGGCAGGCCCTGAAGTGGGCGCATCGGGAACCGCCACACAAAGTGCTCCGTACCGTGGGTGAGTGGGTCCGACTCGGCGCGCTGAGTCCAAAGGCAGCGGCCGCGTTCCTGCGGCCGATGTGGCCGGACACCGATCTGTGAAAATTCAAGCGGCGTCGGGAGGCGGGTCTCGGTCTGGCAGCGGCGTAATGTGCAGGATGGTGCCCGGCTCGACGAGCGGCGTCGTGTCGTTCGCGGGCTTGAGGTCGCGATGCACGAGCGCCAGGAGCTCCTCCTCCGTGCCGTTGAACACGCAGAAGTCGGCGTCGACTCCGTTCGGCAGTCGCAGCCCCTTGTCGCCGTCGAATTGCCAGAAGAGCCAATCGTCCCAAGGGCGCGGGATGACGGGCGAGGCACCCTCGGACGGCCAGCTACCGGCGTGGCGGTAGTCGGCCATCCAGAGGTCGTAATCGGCCGCCCACGAGGTGTCTGCCTGCGAGACGGCGCCCCACCACCATGGGTAGGTGTAGATGACCGGCGTGACCCAGGAGAGGCGCTCGACCTCGGCGCAGAAGAGTCGGCACCAGCCGCTGATCTGCTCTGCGGTGCAGCCCCATTTCGCCCACTCGTTCGGCGGCGGCCACTCGAGGTCGAGGAAGAGCGGCCGCCCACGCATCTCGGGGAAGGCGTGCACGCGGTCGACGCAGAGCTTGGCTTGCTCCAGCGGATTTCGCCCGGGGATGCCGCCCGCGATGACGGAGCCGGGGTTCTGCGGCAGGAGTGGGTAGGCGAAGCAGTACGCGAACGGCTCCAGTCCGTTCACGAGCGCCGCCTTCATGTTGCGTCCAAACCACGGATCGAAACCATCGTTCCCCTGCTGCGCCTTCAGGATGACGAAGCGGAGCGCCGGGTCCAGCTTGCTGAACGGAAGCGCGCCCTGCACGGAGCTCGCATCGAGGCCGCGGATCACTTCGCGCCTCGCATCGGGTCGCCGTGGCGGGTCACCCACTGGGTGCATCCAGAGCATCGACAGTCGTAGCCGGGGCGCATCTTGTTTTGCTCCACGAGCGTCTGCGTCTCGCGGCAGAAAATCTCGCCAGGTTGCGCGCTGTACGGTTGCTGTTGGCTCATTCGTCTTCTCCGGCGTCCCTCAGGAGCTTGGCAATCAGCGCGGCAATCTCTGGATGCACGAGCCCGGTCTCGCAGATCGGGCACTTCGTCATGGTGTCTTCCGCGTCGAGTTCGCGGCGCGGGTCCGGTACGGCCGGTCGGGTCAGCGGCGTAGGCTTCGCCCGAGGGCCGTACGGATCGCGGGGCATCACGCGCCCTGGAGCGCCGCCGCCTTCGCGAGGCGGAACGCGAGCTCGGCGCGCTCGATGCCGCCCGACGTGAGGTACTTGTGCAGCTCCTCCTCGGGGAGCATGTCGAGCGCCTGTTGGAGCAGATTCGCGGCCGCCTCCGCCTTCGTCGCCATGTCCGGCTCGCGGTCGGCGAACTCCTTGATCGCGGCGCCAACGCCAGCGACGAGAGCCTCCAGAGCGATGGGCTTGAGGTCGTCGGCGAGGCTCATCGTGCACCTCCGTCCACGCCCCAGCGGGCTCGCACGTCGGCGGCGCAGTCGTCGATCGCCGGCTCACCGCCGCCCTTGTGGTCACGCGCGCACGCGAGGAGCTGCTCAGCGTACTTCGCGTCAGCAGCGGTCTGCTTCTGCTCGACGGTCGGCGTGGGGAGGCGCGTGCTAGCGACTCCACATCCGAGGTGTGCCCCGCCAAACGCGGCGGCGGCGGCGAGCATGACGATCGCGCCCCCGCTCTTACCGCTGGTGTCCTTGCCGGTGACCATCGGCACGACGGCCGCAACAGCGATGCCGAACGCCGTCGAGACGCCCGCAATCGCTTCGGCCGGCGCCCTGTAGACGACGAGGAGAATCATCCCGCCCAAGAGGGCGATCACGATGAGGGTTGCTGCGAGGATCTTGGCGATTGCGGTGGTCATTCGGGATACTCCGGCCAGACGTTGGGGATGCTCGGGTCCACCGTCACGGTCACGGTGGTCACGTCTTTGGGGCCCGGCCGCGGGCAGAGGCCGACGCGCGCGCACTCGCGGACGTCGGCAGCGCTGATGCGGTGAGCGTCGCGCCACACGTGCATCACGGCGGGATGCTCGGGCACGTCGCGGAGCCCGGCGAGATGACCAAGCTCGTGGAGCGCGGTCGCGTGCGTGTTGCAGAGCGGCGCCGTCGACAAATAGACGACGTTGCCGGTGGTCGCGCCGCAGAGCTCGACGCCGGTGGCCGGGTCGCTCATGCGCGGGTAGCAGACGAGCAGAGGGGCATCGGAGTACTGCAGCAACGTGCGCGCATCGAGGTCCCACACGACGCGGAAGGCGATGTGCCCGCGGCTGACGGAGCCCCATTCGCGCGCGCTCTGCTCGGCGTCGGCGCGGACGTACGGAGCGCACGCGGTGTCCCCGTGGATGGTGTACGAGACCGACGCGGTGATCTGCTCGGGCTGCGCGACGGGGAGACGGTCCTCGTAGTAGGCGCAGCCGGCGAGGAGCATGGCGAGAGCGGCGCGCATCACGTCACCGTGATCCCGTAGCGATCGAGGACGTACGCGGCCATCGCAGTCTTTTCGCCCGCGGTCGGCGCGCCAGACTGGAGGATGATCTCGGCGAATTTGCCAACCGATCCGAACGTGCCGTTCGTGTAAGCGAACGCGGCTACCGCCGTCCCGTTATTCGCGCCGCCCGCACCCGTGACGCCGCCCGTGAGCCAGTTGTCGACGCCGACATAGCTCGATGCGCCGTTGAACGTCGCGAGCGTCGCGTGCTTCGCGTTGGCCGCGACTCCGGACCCGAGTGACGAGCCGGCGGTGATGGCGACGTTGCCACCGACGCGGCCAATCCACGGGGAGCTGCTGCCGCTCGGGACGAGCGCAAACGCGGCCGCTGACGCGGTCGAGAACTCGCCGATGAGCCACACCGTGAACGTCTGCGTCGAGGCCGCTGCGCCCGACGCGAGGTACATGTTCGTCGCCGTGCTCTGGACGGTGGCCTTGTTGTTGTAGCCCGCGTCTGTCGCGTTGTAGGCCGGCTGATTCGCGCCCGTGTTCTGGATGAGGTGCGCCGTCCCGATCAGGTCGCTCCACTGCGATACGCCAGTCGCGAGCGTGATGCCGAGGTCCGCGCGGTATGCGTGGAGGAGGTTCGCGAGCAGGCCACTCGGCGCGTAGGATGCGAGCGGACCGCGCGAGCGGATGTCGAGGCCGAGTCCGAGGTTCACGGCGCCCCCTCGAGAACCCAGCCAGGGAAATTCTCGTTGTAGACGAGCCCATATCCACGCCGGCCATCGTTGGCGATCGCGACCGTCGTGGTCGGAAGGTACATGTAGTCGTCCGTGTCGTCCGCAGCCGTGTCCTGGAGCGTGAGCGTCGTCGACTCGCCAGCGAGCGCACTAATGATCACGATGCGCCGCGACTCGCCCGAGGGCGGCGCGGTGAAGCCGCGCACGTCCACGTCACCCGGGGTGCCCGTGTCTCCGACGAAAATGATCGTCTCCGCAAGCTCCCCACCCACGTTGAGGTCGATGGTGCCGAGATCGCCGGTGCCGGTGACGATCTTCGTCGGGCGCTGGTGCGTCGATCCACCAACCGTCGGCGCGAACACGCCGAGGTCGGTGAACTTGAGCCACATGCTCGTGTCCGCTTTGAGCGTGTACGTCGTGCCGGACCCGATGGTGATGACCTTGTCGTAGCCGCCGGTCTCCTGGAGAAATTTGAAGTACGACTTCGCGGCCGTTGGCGCGGGGAACGTGTACGTGCCCGTGGCCGCGCCGCTCAGCACGATCGACGCGTAGGAGTACTGAGCGTTGGTCAGCGAGTACGTGCCCGTGTTGCCGAGCGTGACTTCACCTTCGGACGCGCCCCACGCAGTGTTGAGGCCGTAGCGAGGGACGCCGCAGTAGTTGGTCGCCGAGTCGATTCGTACGCGCTCGCCGCCGCACGAGAACGAGTGCAGCGAAGACGTGTACGTCGCGCCGCCAGACGTCACGAGCGTGAACACGGAGCCGAAGATCGAGGTCTGTTTCGCCGACGAGCCGAAGATGGGCCCGGAGGCCGTGCTCAGCCCGATGAGGTTCCTGTCTGTCCCGACGTCGTCGAGGAATCCGAGGAGCGTCGCCGAGATCCAGCCGACGCGCCAATGCGCCGTCGAGTGCACTGACTCGGAGGCTGACCTGGTCTCGATGTAAGCACCGGTCGGATCGATGCTCGCTCCGGTCGCCGTCTTGGGAAGCCCGTCCGTGCCGCGATAGATGATCCCGTAGTTGGGAGTCGGCAGCGTGAACGAGCCGAACGCTGCGGCCAATCCGATGAGCGGGAAGCACACGTACGCGGTCCCGTCTTCGTCGCAGCGGCCGCACACGTCGTCGTCGGAGTCGAACGACGCGCGCTCCAGGACTCCGGCGTCCGACACGCGGATTGAGCTCGCGGTGCCGTCGCCGAGTCCGCTGATGTCGGCCGGGATCTGACCGACAACCTGCATCTCGAAGGCGGTATTTGTCGGGTCGCCCGCTGAGATCGCGATGCCGGCAGAGCGGCGCCCGGCGCTCGTTCGATTCGCGGCGCTCGCCAAGACATACCCGACACCGTCGGCGTCGAGCACGACGCATTGGCCCACCGCGACGCTGCCGCTCGACAGGTACGCCGACGTGACGTGGTGCTGCTGTTGGGCAGGCACGTCGACCTCAGTAGAGAATCACGCCAGTGGCGGTGGTCGTGTTGTAGATCTTCGTGACCATCACCGGGAGCAGCGAAGCTGCCGCTACGGTGAATTTGACGTTCGTTCCGGCAGTTCGTCCCTCGATGCCCCCGAGGAAATCCACGTAGACGTCCCCGGCGGTGTTGACCCAAAGGCTCCGCGCATGCGTGGAGAGCGTGTACGTCGTCGACGCCGCGAACGCGTCGCCGTCGACGGCCGGATCGGTCGTTCCCGGTCGCGTTCCAGCGATCCGCGGATTCTGAGCTGTAGTAACGGCCATGACGGCCTCCCGAGTCAGCCCGCGAGACGGGCCTCAATGCGATCGAACCCGCTTTGCTGAACCTTCAAGTCGACCGGCGGAGGCGGAGGGCCGCCACCGCCACTGGTCGGGTCTGCTGGGGTCGGCTCGGGAGGAGCCTTCATGAGGTTGGCTTGGAGCCGCGCGATGTTCTGCTGCTTGAAGTCCGAACCTGCTGGGTAAGGTAGCAGCTTATCGAGCCGGAGCCGCTGACTTTGGGTCAGCATGTGACCCTTCAGCAGGTGATTGGTCGCATGCTGTTGGAGCTCAAGCTGGAACTCCTTGAAGTCGTCGGGCGTGAAGGTGGTCGCGGCACGGAGCCCCTCTGGCGTGATGATGCCGCGCCGGAAGTCGTCGTAGACGGTCTCGGGTCGTGTCGCATACGTCGCCGCGCGGATGAGCCGGTCGGCCTCATCGAAGGTCATCGGCGGCACGCTCTTGGGGTCAAGCGGGTCGCGGCGTTCGCGGATCGGAATGTGCCCGGAGATGAACGCGATCGCGCGCATAGTGGCTGCGGTGTACGACTCCGCCGCCTGTGGCCCTGCCGCACGACCGACGATCGCGGAGGCCTCCTGAACCTGATCCATGATGCGGGCGGGATTGGCGCGAGCGTCGCTTACCCACTTCACGATCGCCTGTGCCTGCTTCCGCTTCTCGTAGACCTTCTCGCGCGCCTCTTCGCGTGACACCGCTTCTCGGGAAGGAGACTGCTTCGCCCGTGCTCGCGGCGCCTCCGCAGATTCACGGAGGACGCCGGCGGCGGAACTCTTCACGCGAGCGTTGAACCGTGCAACGGCTGACTCGATCAGTCCGCTATCGGCGGCGCGCGTGAGGAACGCGGCGGCCGCCGCGTTCCCACGCTCGCGGATTACCTTGGAGCCGACAGAGCTAATCCCAGCAGCCAGCAGCGCGCCCGGAGCCCCACCAATAAGGCCACCTACGGTCGACGCTGCACCGCCGACGATCTTATCGGTCAGCCCAAACGTGGCGTGCTTCGAGGCACGTGCGGCACTGTCCTCGGCCGCCTCCTCCAGGATGCTCAGTCCGGTGTAATCGCGCTTCAGCGACTTGTACTTCGCTCGCAGTTCCCCGGTGGCCTTGCCGCTCGCAGCATCCATCGCCTCCTCGATGATGTCCTCGAGCTTTCCGCGGATGTCGCGCAAAGCCTCGACCCGTCGCCCGGGGTCCATCGTCTTCGTTTCTTGGAAGACGATGCGGTCGAGGCCCTTCCTTTGCTCGAGCAAGTCCTGCACGCCGATGGACCCATCCGGAGCCGTACGGAGCTTTGTTCCGAGCGACTCCGCGTACCTGTCGATGGCGTCCACGACGTGCTCGTTGCCTGCGATCTTGTCGAGGGGGTCACGAACGGACTTGAATGCCTTTCGCAGTTCGTCCTGATGGATCCGCGCCCCGCTGGCCTCAGTGATCTCACCGATCTGCTGGCCAACCGAGTCCCTTGCGGCCGTAATGCGAGGGAGCATCTCGGCCGGAGTCCCGCTCTTCGCCGCCGCCATTGCAGCCTGTAGCGGGGTGGCGGCCTGGTCACCCATGTCGACGATGCCGTAGCGGATTGCGATCTCTCCTGCGTCACGAGTGCCGTTCGGGAGATACTTCGCCGCCTGCTTTGCGTAGCGCGTCGTCTGCAGACCGAAGCCGGCGGCAACGGCGCTCCATGCCTGGTCCTGGGCAACGCCACGAGCAGCGTTGGTAGGATCGTGCAGTGCATCCATGATGCCGCCGGTCCTTGGTGGCGCGGCGGCCGGCGCCTCTTTGACCGGAGGACCAGCCTCAACCGGAGCTCCTGCCTCCGACACTGCACGCTTACCTGGCAGGAGCCGCGAGCGCTCAGCGGATGGAACACCAGCGACCTCCTGCGCGGCCAGCTCACCAGCGGCTTCAGCGACCGCGTCACCTCCGCGTCCGAAGGCTCTGGCGATCCGCGCTGATGCCGCGCGAGCCCCAGAGACCCCGAGGCTTCCGCCGAAGCCGAGAATTGCTCCAAGTCCGCCGCCGGCGATCGCGCCATGCCCTACCGCGGCATAGAGCTTCTCGCCCGTGGGGCGGTTGTTCAGGACGTTGTTCGCGACTTGATCGATGCCGCTAAATGCAGCGCCTTCGAACGCCCCGCGAGCGGCTGTCGCTGCTGCCGTCGTTGTTGCGCGACCCAGCGCGCCCTTCGCCGCGAGGCCGGCCAGGTTCCTCTCGACGACCGCCTCGATGGGAGCTCCCGCTGCCGAGATCCCAGCGGACGGTAGAGCGCGGGCGGCGCGCGTCTCACCACCGAGCGCCGTCCCTGCGAGCATCCCGGCTGTCGTGCCGATGCCATGCGCAACCGGCGAGGCCTCGCGAGCGTCGTTGATCTGCTGTGCGTAGCGGTCGCCAACAGCCTCGCCTCCTACGGCATCGATTCCCTTGCGGATACCTGCATCAAGAAGACCTCCGGTAAGACCCTCGCTGACACCATGCCCATACGCGGCCACCTCTGGCGGGGCGTTGGGGTCAGATCCGAGCGTAAGCGCGCCGCCGGGAGTGACGAGTCCGGTGACGGTATTGACTGCGCCAGCGACCTTCGCCGCAGTCGGAAGACTTGCGTAACGCTCGTCGACGGCGTGCTGCGCCTCTTCCTGCCGCGACAGCACACGCGCTCCCTCGGGGAGCTGATCGAGTTCCTCCTCCGGAATCGTGCCGAAAGCGCCCTCTGGGTCGAGGACGGGGATCCGTTTGCCGGCCATTACTTCTTGCCCGCCTTTTCGAAACCTGGCGGCATCTTGCCGGTTGCGCGCGGCGCCTGTTCGGCTCCGCTGGAGTAGGTCTTCACACGATTCGAAACGTCGTTGCGAACCATGCTGGCGTACGAGTCGAGTTGGCGCTCAGGATTGGACAGAAGCGCCGCGCTGATCGACGGGTCTGCAAGGTCGCCGATGGCTCCGTCCGCGATCTTGATGTCGTCCTTGCTCAGGGCGCCGAGCCTTGCCGAGACCGAGAAGGCGGTGCGGAGCTGCTGCTGAATGCTCCGGAGCTCGGACATGTTGCCGGGGCTGGTGCGGAAGCCTTCCTTTCGCAGAGCCTTGGCTCTCGTCACCAGCGCACGGATCTTGAGATCCTGCGCGGCGAGGTCGCGAAGATCCTTCGCCTCGTTGACGCTTGGCGCCGTCACTACCTCGCCGCTTGGGAGCTTGACAGTGAGATCCTTGCCCTCCTTCTGCGCCTCAGCGGCGAGCTTCTTGTCTTGGAGACGCTCCTCCCCGCGCATCTTGCGATCGGCAAGCGTCGACTGGATACCACCCTCGACGATCTTCTCGTCGACGCGTTCGGCCGGCTTGATCGCGTGCTCGATGCCGATGTTCTGGGCAGCCTTCTCGTCGAAGGTCCCAGGCAGCACATGACCTCTGACGGCCACCTTGTACCGCGGCGCCGTGACCTGCGACGGGATGAACCTGAATCCGTTGGCGAGCGTCTTTAGGCGCTCCGCGTCGAGCTTCGCGCGGAGTTCGTCCGCCGCATTCGCACTGTCGGCACCTCCGTACTGAGCCTTCAACGCGTTGGCCTTCGCCGAGGCGTACACGAGTCCCGCCGCACGCGCCTGTGCGAGCGCCGCGTCCTCGCTGCCGTAGCGTTGGAGCGCCATAGCGTATGCGCTCTGGGCCATCTTGCCCTGCTCGAGCGCCACGTCGTAGTCGAACTTCTGCGCGGCCACGTCCTGGTCAATCTCCCGCAGCGCCGCGTCGTAGGCGAAGTTGTGTCCGCCGTTACCGAGCGCCGAGAAGCCGCCGATGGCGACGAGGAGCAACGAGCCGATCTTCTCCGGCGTGCTCTTGTTCGCCCACGAGCGATTCGAGTCAAGCTTCATCTGGCCGAGCTTTTGCGCCTGGTCCGCGTAATCCATCTCCAGGTGCTGGAGCTCCGCGGCTCGCTGCGCCTGGATCCGCTGCGCCGCCTCCTGCTGATGGAGGGCCTCAGCCGCCTGGCGGTCGTACTCATCCTGCGCGAGCTGTGAGACGATCTGATTGCGAAGGTCGGCCCGCGTCGCCGCCTCGCCCTCAGGCTCGAAGGACGACATCAGCGCCTCGTGCTGCATCGGGCCACGCGTGTACGCCTCGTGCGCTGGCGTGACACCTCCCCCGCCCACTGGCTGGTACTGGACATCGTCGGGTGACGCCTCAGGCGCAGGGGGTGGGCCTGCCGCCGGGATCATCGGAGACGCGACCGGGCCGCCAGCAGGAGCTGCGGCTGGCGGAGGCGGAGGCGGTGATACGCCAGGGATGTTCAGTGGCGCGGCGGTCGTCGACGCGGAGTCGCGCCCGTCCATCATCGTTGGTGCGGTCGGAGGAGCGCCGAGTTTGCGCGGGTCGAGTTTGCCGAGGAGATCGCCAAGCCCGCTCGCATCAGCGATCGTCTGCGCCGCCGGCGGTGGGGCAGGTGGAGCCGGCGGTGGCGCTGGCGGCGTGATGCCAGCGTTCTGCGCGCCCGATGCGAATGGATCGGGCGCGTCCAGGCCCGCACCGAGCGCACTGAGGTAGCCAAGGGAGGGGTAGTTCACTTGCGGATCCTCCGTCCAGGCAGGAGCTTCAGGATCGTGTCGTTCTGCTTTTGCAGATCCGCGAGCCCGGCCATCGTGACCTTCAGCGCCTTGTCGCGGTCGATGGTCTTCATGCCCGTCTGCGGGTCCTCCTTCACCGCTGTGGCGGTGATGGGATTGCGCTCCATGTTCTGCGCCATCGGCCCGAAGTTGGGCTCTCCGGGCCTCTGGTCAGGCGGCGTGAAGCCCGGCTTGTATGCGTAGGCCGAGCCCTCCATGGCGCGGTTCGCATCGGCCACGACGTCGCCAGCGCCAGATCCCGCAGCGGACGCGCCGGCGCTAGGTCGCTCGGGCTTCTTCAACGAAGACTCTTGGCTCGCGGCGAAGTCCGCATCGTCCGATGCTCGAGCGCCCTTTCGGAACGCGGCCACGTCTTCGCTCGGCGGAGGCTCCCATGGAGCGCGCTCTCGCACCGCGTCAGGTCCGGCGCCCATCTCCTCGGCCATGGCCTTCGAGTGCTCGAAGCTGTTGGGATCCATCCGACGAACGGTGTGCGACGGCTGGTAGTCGATCTGGGAGATTCGCGGAGTGCCGTCTTCGCTGATCGTGAACACTTCGTTCCGACCAAGCGGCTGTGCAGGCTTTCGCCCATCACGCATGTCAGCGCGTCCGAGCTCGTAGTATGCGCGCTTGGCTCGTTCGTCCGAGAGCATCGGGCCACGATGGCCATCGCCAAACTGCGCAGCATTGAGGCTCTTGCTTGCCTCTCCGAGCGCCGACCACCACGGGCGTTTTCCTGGCCCTGGATCAACCTTCGGTTGCGTCGATGTGAAGTCCGTGGTCCCCGGTGCGAGACCCTTCTCCTGGTCGTTCATCGCGTTCTCGTCGACGGGACCAGGCGCACGAATCAGACTCCGATCGCGTGCGATGCGCTCGAGGCCCACCGCTGGGTCGGTGCGCTCGCGGGTGTCCTGTGCGCGTCGCTCCTCGACCTGGCGGTCGATGTCTGCGTTCGTCGCGTCGTCCTTCTCACGAGCCTCCTGCTCACGAAGGGCTTCCGCCTCGCCTTGCCTCCAGTCCTGCCGCGCGCGCCAGTCGTCGGGAGCGCTGCCGCGCCACTCGTTGTACGACGCGGCCTCGCTGTCAGACATGCGGGTCCAGCCATGAACCGGATCGAACGTCGCCTTTGGGGCTGGGTCGCGCGGCCCCTCGTCCTTCGGGCGGATCCCCTTCGCGAGCATCGGTCGCTTCGTGCGCTCGTCGCTCATCATCGAGGGCCCGCTGGCCGGGTTGTTCACGTACTTCGTCGCGAAGTTGCTCATCTGGCGACCAGAGGCGGCAACGTCCTCGGCGCCGTTGTTGAGCACCTCATACGAGGGTACCGCGGCGCCGGAGCCAGGGCCCATCGCTGGCATTGGCTCATCGGGTCGACGCGGCGCGCCGCCCATGAGGAGGAGCGGAGTCTTCGCGCGCTCGTCGGAGAAGAAGTCGCCAACGGTTTGGATCAGGCCCTTGCTTCCTGCATTCTGGTCCGCCGAATGCTGATTCGCGACTTGCGCCGCCGTGTGCGCGTTCGCGAGCGCGCCCTGGTTGCTCGTGCGCGCGTTGAGCTCGCCGAGTCGAGCGTTCAGGCCGAGCTGCTGATTGCCGAGCGCAAGCTGCTGCGAGCCAAGCGCTCGCTGGTCATTCGCGTCACGCGAGGCCTGCTGCTGCTGCGCCTGGAACTGGGCCTGTTGCGCGGCCGCCGCCTGTGCGTTCGCGTCACCACCGCGGATGTTGCCAAACGCGTTCTGAGCGGCCCCCTCGGCCTGCATACGTTCATTGGCGGCGTTGATCTGCGCCTGGCCAGAGATGGAGCTTTGCGCGTTGGCGGTGTTGCCTGCCGCAACCTGACCCGCAAGCGCGAGACCTGCCGCGCCGCGAGCGGAAGCTTGCTGCGCGCCCTGCGCCGCCGCCGCCTGCTGCATCTGCCGATCGGCCTGCATCTGCGCAATGCTCGGCGTGCGACCGAGCGCACGGTCCATCTGCGCCTGTGCGAGCTGCTGCTGACCTTGGCGGGCTTGCGCCTGGGCTCCTTCCCACACGTTCGCGCGGCTGTAATTGGCGAGGTTCGCCTGGCGCGCGTCTGCCATCGTGGCCTGGTTGTCGAGCGCCCTGGTGCGCCCGTCGATGCTCGTGGTGTACTTCTTCAGGCCCCCCTTCTGGCCGCCAAACAGCGACGCGTTGGGGTCGTACCCGGCCGCATTGTAGAAGCCACCTGCAAGCCGCTTGTTCTGCCCGCGCCCGAAAAAGGCCGGAAGCAAGCCCGCGACGCCCGCCGCCGCTCCGATCGCCTCCGAACCCGAACCGCCGTCTCCACCTTCAGCCATGGCCGCCTCCGAACATGATGATCAACCGCCCCTCTGCGCGCCCGAGGTCCGCTTGATGCCGCGATGCGGCTGACCAGCGAACGAGAGCGCGATCCAGGAGGACCCTTCGCCGTTACCGATCTCCGCCCCGACTCCAGATGGCGTGCCGTCCTCAATCAGCACGCGCAGCGCCTGGCTCGTCGCCTGTGTCACCTCGCGCTCGAGCCACGCCCGGGCCAGCGTTGTGATCTGATCCGACGTGAACACCTTCGGCGTGCCGTACTCGCCGTAGTCGAAGGCGAGTGAGATCGCGATGTCGTGATCTGAAACGCTTCTCGCGAGTAGGAGAAGGCGGTCGATAAGCTGCTCGCCCTGAATCCCCGCGATATGCACCCATCCGGTCTCCGCTCGCTGCGTCACCCACGTGTCGCCAGGGTCGAGGCGGGTGGCCTCGGTCTCCACATAGACGGTTCCGTCGGCGCCGATCCACGCGTACCTCTCCTCGCCGTTGTGCACGACGAGAGCGGCATGCTGCGACGCCTCGTTGCTGGTGGAGCCAGTCTTGGTGTCGATAGAGACCCAGGCACCGAGTACCAGGTCGAAGATGAGGTCTACGCCACCACCTGAGATGTGCTCGTAAGGGTCCTCGCCATCGGGCGGGTCCACAAGATACTGAGTGACGAGGTTGTCGCTATCGAGCGAGATCGCGAGCGAGAACCTCACCAGTCCGCGGCGCGGGTCGAAGACGGCGCTCGTGATGAATGGGTAGCTCGCCAGGGTGTCCTGCACGAGGTCACCGATCGGCTCGATGGCTCCTTGTCGGAAGAGCTCGATGGTGCGCGAGCTCTGAAAGAAGGCGCCCTCGCTCGTCGACACGACAGATCGCGGGTTGATGCAACCGCGATCGATGGCGAGCTTCCGCGGAGCGCTCAGACCGCCTGTGGTGCCTGCGTCATTCGGAGGATCGCCCGACATCGCGTAGACGCTGGTGCGGGTGAGTGCGTAGAGCGTCCCGTCGAGTACGAATAGCCCCGTGATTTTGCCGTCGATTTGCTGCGAGAACACGGGAGACCACCACGGAGCCTCTCCATAGACAGGCTGCGAGGTGTGCCATACCTCGCTGTCGGTCGCGCCAACGAGCATGCCGTTGTAGACGGTGAGGTAGCGGAGTCCGGGAGGCGCGCGGTGGTCCTGAGGGCCCCCGACCTGTCCATCTACGACGGTGCCGGGGAGGTTCCCCGACCCGTAGAGGAGCGCTCCCGACGAGACGGTGTTGTCGGCAACGTCATCCTCAATGTCCAAAAATTCGGTGTGCGGGAAGTTGTTGCGACGCTTGATGAGATGGTAGGGCGGCTCGCCTCCATCGGTCGTGGCGTAGAGGTACACAGAGACGTCGACGCCGTGACCTGCTCGGTTGCCGCGTGCGGTAATCGAGAGCGGCTTTACGCTCACGGTTACCGTCTTGCTCGTAATGTCGCCGGTCGCAGCACTCGGATCGGAGACGCCCGAGACGTGGAGGTTGCCATCCGCATCCGCGGACACGTAGACGGCTACGTAGCGTCGCCCCCCGTTCGTAAACGTCATCGCTCCAGAGGCCGACGCGTCAACCTCTGGGATCGGGGGCGCGCACACGAAGCAAGACTCGACCGCATATGACCCGTCGAAGGTGGTCGTAACGCCGCCGCCCAGGAATGTGCTGCGATGATACGCGGCGGCGTCCCATCGATCGCTCGACACGAAGTCGATCTCGATGGCGCTGATGCCGGCAACCACACCAGTGCGCTTCACCGGAAACGCGAACGCGAACCGGTCCGCGGCGATCGTAGCGGTCCGGCACCGCTGGAAGAAGAACGCCGCACGAAGTCCGCGGACGATTGGGACCAGGACCGGACGCAGAAAGGCCACCCCGGTTTGGCCACCGATCGGGTGGGTGAACTCACACAGCGCGACGTCGTCTGCCTTGTCCGATCCGACCCACTGATACACGAGGTCGCCGTGAAAGAACGGACGGCCAAGCGCGCGCGCGTTCCAGTACGTGGTGGCGAGGGCCTCCCTACTGGCCTCTCCGCCAGAGGGCTTCACACGGACAACGGTGATCGAGCCTCCGACGGAGCCCACAATTTGGCAGTGGCCAGAATCGGTAGTCGCAACTGAGACAGAGTCGAATCCGCCTGTGATCAACGGGACGGTTGACTCACTGGCGATCGGGGTCCCGTCGATGTCGGCCGGGTCGAGTCCCATCGCAAAGACGTCGCCCGCAAGCGCCCAGCAGACCCACAGCGTAGAGCCGTGCTCGCTCAGATCGATTGAATCAATGTCTGGCGTGGTGCTGCTCGTCGGGATCGACCTCGTCTCGATGACGCCTGTCGCCCCGATGGTCTTCACGACGACTCGATCGGTCCCAGACCCGACGTCGTACGCGATGGCGAATCGATCCGTCTGCGTCGGCATGCACGCCGTAGCGAGCTGGCCGGACAGGTCCGGGGCATCAATGAAGGTCAGTTGGTCCCAGCCTTGGGCCAATGTCGCCGCGCTCGCAGTGTCGATGTAGTTCACATAGATTCTGTCCGCGGCCGTGATGATGCTGCACAACACCAGCGTCGTTCCGAACGTCGCCAGGCAGTACTCGCTATTCGCGGTGTTGCCGGTGACCAGCGTCGGCCCATCAACGACAGCCTTCGTCTCAGCGTCCAGGATGCTGACGTAGCAGTCGCGTGAGCTGCTGCCTGACCCAGCAGAGATCTGTGCAATTGCGATGAATCCGTTCACGTACGCGACATCGGCGACGTATGAGGGCACGTTCAGATCGAGACCGATGGTCGGCGTGTCGAAGGACGTCCACCCAACCTCCGGCACGCGAGAACGTGGAACGAACCGTTCGAGTGAGGGTACGTAGACGTCGATCTGCTCGTTGTCGACGGTGCAAATCTGGTCGTCGTTCGCGAGGATGCGGCGCCCCTCCGTCCTGGTCGAGTCGTCGAGCCTCGTGTTCCCAAGCGACTCGTACGCGGGCCTCTTGTTCACGGACCCGCGCTTGTCCTGACGAACGTTCTCGAGTCGCGTAAAGCTGCCTGCCTCGACGAGTTCGTCGCGCGTGGACTCGTCAATTCCGCCTGCGAACGGCACCTCCAGGACAACGGGCGTCGTCACGGTGCCTCCTCGAGTCGGATCGTCGCGGTCCCCTCCGACTTCGAGACGAGCACGAGCGTATTCGCATCACTCGCATCGTCGACCGCGAGGTTTGGCGCGTCGTCGCCATCCCAGCGGACCACGATCACGTCAGGGACTCCGCCGAGGTTGTGTGGGAAGCGATATTTCGTCGTGCCAGTGTCGTCGAAATCCTGAGGTGGGAACGTGATCCGGCGTGGGACGTAGCGCTGCTCAAGCGCCGCAACCGAATCGAGCAGCGCGCGAAGAAGGCGCACGAGAATCGTCGGATTCTTGACGTCGGACTCCGTCACTGCTGCGCGCGGAGTCTGCTTTCCGTCGAGGCGCTGGATTCGCCCCGACGCCTCGAGCCGCGAGCTCATCGCGGCCACCCACGGTAGGCGCGCGAGCGGAGGTCTTGACGGTTCGCGATGCGCGGCGCTGCGCTGACGTCGCGCGATCGAGCGAGCACGCGGATGTCGCCTTCGAGCGTCTGGATCAGGCCGGTCAGGCGATCGAAACGCTCCCAGTTCTCACGCTCGTTGGCGATCTCTCGAGCGGCCCACCAGATGATGTAGTCGTCAAGACGGTCGTATACGTCGACCGTGTCGGAGTCGGAAGCGGGCTGCGAAGCCGTCGTCGCGTACCAAATGCGAACCGTATGCCCTGCATCTGGCTTCGGGAGGAGCTCGATGCTCGTGCCGATGCGCTTGTACGCGAGGGCTCTTCCCGTCGTCGTCGTGTCGACCGTCTGCGCCAGCATGGGGCGCTCAGACCATTCGTACGGCTCGAGAAAGCCTTGGTAGCCATCGATGATGTACTCGACCGCGAGGATGGATCGGAGGTCCACGGGCAGCGCGCGCGTCGTGGCGATCCCGTCGGTGGTGTACGAGAACGACCCCACAGGACGGAACTCGGTGTCGGTGGTCGCCGTCACTCGATGGAGCGCAGCGATCCCCCGACACGCGAGATCCTTGATGTACGGGACGGGATGCGCGTCAGTGAACGCGACGACGCCCGCGGTCCGCTGGATCGCGTCTACGATTTGATCCAGCCTCCTCGTCAGCGCCATCGCGAATCAACCTTCCGAGTCGGGAGCTTCCTCGTCGTCTTCGTCGTCGCCCATGCCGCCCTTGCAGCCTTTCAGCGCAAGGGCGGCTGAGATGAACCCCTCTTCGTCGTCGTCGCGAAGGGCCGAGAACATCTCGCGCGCATAGGTACGCGCCGAGCTGCCCTTGGAGTCCTTCTTCGGTCCAGCGATCGCGAGGAGCATTCCGGCGGGCTTCATCAGGTCACCGTGATCGCGTAGCCGTCGACGAGAACGTCGTTCGAGACGTCGAACTCGAATGCGATGATGTCGCCGGACGCTGGGTCCGTCGCCGTTCCCGCCTCGGTCCTTGTCTCGACGATGACCGTTCCGCCGCCAGTTGCCGAGGCCGTGTCGATCGCGTTGGTCAGGACGACCGGGAAGAGCACGGCGCCCGCCTGGCACTTGAGGTACTTCGCACGGAAGCCGACGAGCTTGCGGTACGTGCGAGGGAAGGTGAACGTGAGCTTGCCCGTGGAGGTGTTGCCCACCGCCATGTAGGCGCCCCAGGCTGAGGCCGGGTCACCGGAGCCGTACGTCACCTGGACGTGGAAGGTCTGCTTTCCCGGAACGTTGCTCCACCCGCCATTCGGGAAGAGCGCCGGCTCGTAGGCAGCCATCAGATGTACTCCACCGTGACCGCGCAGGTGAGCAGCGGCTCGGTCGTCGTCCCGTTGTCGACCGTCTTGAAGGTGAGGACGTTGCCGGCGGCCAGCACGTTGGCGTTGGAGGCCGTCACGGGGGTGACCGTCGAGGACTGGTGCGCGGTGAGCGCGCCGCCGGCGACGTCGGTGGTACGAGTGCCGATGGTCACGGCAGCCCCGCCCGCACCGTCACGCTTGGCGACGGTCGCGGTGATGTTGTTGGTGCCGTCGGCCGCAAGGGTGGTGCCCGACGTGATGCGGATCGTCTTCACCTTGCAGGGTTTCGTCATGCCGATGGACTGCTCGGTGTAGGGCGAGCCCGCCGGCGCGATCCAGACGAAGGTCTCCTCGTTCATCGCGTCGACCGCACCGAACGGGTCGGTGAGGCCAGCGACTTTGACGAGGCTCTTGATGAAGTTCTTGAGCGCGGAGCGATCGGTGAATGCCATGGTCGTTCTCCTTCAGACCGCCACGCGCACCCAGGCGCCGGGCTTCTTGACGAGGAACGCGGGGTCAGAGACCGCACGCATCTCGCGGTTGTCGGTGCCGTCTTCGGTTCGCATGGCGCTCATCGAGCCCATGCCGTTGCCCATGTCCCAGTGGACGAGAGGCCCGATCGAGCCCATAACGATCGAGCTCAGCTCGCCGCATCGCTCGACGCTGTCCGGCATCCACATCGACGGAAGCACCTTGATCGGGCCGCGAGGGCCCTGGACCTCGACACCGCCGTACTTGACGCCGAGCTTGTAGTTCCCGACATCGGCCGCCGGGAACTTCTGGAGCTGGAGCTTGTTGTCGAACTCGAACTCCAGCTTTTCGAAGTTGCGCGTCGAGAGCAGGTAGACGTCGGGCTTGTTGCCGGCGTCGACGCTGATGCGCGCCGCCTTCTTGATGCGCTGGTAGACAGACATGTTCGTGCCCGTCATGCAGCGCCCAGCGAGGTAGCCGGGGTTGACGTTGCGGTTGCACGTGAGGAACGTGCCCGGCGTGCCCGTGTGCAACGGGAGGAAGGCGTCGAGGCCGTAGATGAAGTCGTTGTCGTAGGTGCCCGCGCCGTAGATGCGCGTGCCTACAGCGACCGCCACCGACGTGAACGCTGCGTTCCAGAAGATGGAGCTTCCCGCGGCGTCCTTGATGGTGACCGTGGGGCTGTCTTCGGTGCCGATCGAGGCGACGTATGCGACCTCCGTGGAGACCGTGCCGCCCGTCGCGCCGGTGAGTTCGACCTGAATCGGTCGATCCGGCTCGAAGTTCTTCAGGTCGTTCGCGTTGTCGAGCGTGATGGTGGCGGAGCCGACCGTCGAGCCCGTCGCGATGCGGCCGATGACGCCGACGCCGTTGCCGTGGATCGCTTGCGAGAAGCGCCGGCGCATGCGGTCGATCGTGTTCTCGCCTGCGCGAGTCACTGGATCGACGAGGAGCGCCTTCTTCTTCGTGTACTCGAAGGCGCGGAGAAGCTTGCCCTCGATGGAGAGGGCCGCGTACATCTCGCGCGTTGCGATCTGGAACTCCGCCGAGGATCCCGTGCTCTTGTAGAGCTTCGCTTCAGCGAAGGTGCGGCCGATGCCCTGATTCGCCCCGAAGAGGAGCGGCCAGTGCTTCACCGCGTAGGACCAGTCGGTCTCCTTCGCGCACATACCGAGGAGGGGTTCTTCCTCGATGACTTCTTCGATGAGGTTTTCATCCGGCCAGATCTCGCGGACGAGTTTCTGCAGGACGTGTGAGGTATAGGTCTCCGGACCGCCAGCCATGATGGCCTCCCGAAGCGGCGCGACCGACGCTCAAAGCGTGGCTTGTTATTCGCGCTCGCTCGATTCCCTCGCTCGACGCACTCGCTCCTCTCGCGACAGCTTGTGAAGAGGAACCTCCTCGACAAGGGATTCGCGACCTGAGGTCAGCGCGTTGCTGAGGGTCGTTGCCGGCTGTCCTGCGCCGTTCTTCTTCGGGGGTTGGCTCGCGCCGTTTGCTGGAGTCTCGACCGCAGCAGCAGAGCTGCCGAACGCGTCGAGGTCTTCGAGGAGCTGCTCGATCTGATCGTGGAGCTCGTCAGGAGAATAGCCTTCAGGCAGGTACTGCGCAACGTGGTGATTGGCAAAACCGATGAGGCCGTCTTGCTTGTGCTTCGCGAGAAGGCGCGCGGTGCGCGGATGCGAGTCGGCCTTCGCTGCTGCGGCAGAGAGAAACGTCGACGTCTTCGCCTCGATCACGCGCGTGCGCTCCGCCTCCTCCTTCTCCGCCTTCAGCGCCTCGATCTCTTGCTTGTGTCGCTCGTCCTGGGCCTTCATCTCCGCGCGGATCTTGTCCGCCTCGGTCATGACTTGGCGCTGCGCAACAGCCGACGGATCGGTCAGTCGTCGACGGATCGCCGCGACGAGCTTCTCGGCCGGTACGCCCTTCTGCTCGGCGAGTGACAGGAGCGCCTCCTCGTCGGCGTACGCGCCCTCGTAAGGCTCGAGCTCCTTCACTCGCTTCTGGAGACGCTCCATCTCGGTGTCGCGGGCCTTCGCCGCGGACCGCTGCTGTCGGTCGCGCTCGGCCTCCTCGTCCCTCGCACGGACGCGTGCGAGGCGTTCCTTTCGCTCCTGAGCCGCCCGCGCTCGAGCGGCTGCCTCCGGGGACGGTGCGGCGCCCGAGTCTGCCGCCGGGGAGGCTTCGACCGGGGGGGTGGTCGTGGCGCTCGACTCGGCGGCAGGCTCCGACGTCGCAGGTCCTTCGTCGGCCTCAAGGCTCATCTTCAGCGCGTGCGCGCGCGCAGCAGCTCCGACGGGAGCGCTCGGCGCGGCGTCGGTTGCGAGAGTGGTCGGAAGATTGGGCTGCGCGTTCATCGTCATGGTTGCTGGTCCTTCATGCGGCGGTCGGCATTGCGCCGTCAGGTCCGCTCAAGAGCTGATCGCCGGCGGGGCTCATGCCCATCGGCAACGTCGGGTCGATGGGCATGTCGCCCGGAGGAGGCCCACCCGCGGGTGGCATTGGCGGCGTCGCGTTGGGGTCGACCTGCACCGGGCCGCCAGCCGGCGTAGCGGACTTCGCCTTTTCCTTGTCCATCAGGTACGATAGGTCGTCGATGAAGCGGCCGAGCAGCTCGAGCACGTAGACCGGCGCCCCTTCCATCTGGGCCTGGTTTCGCCGCTGGTGAGCGCGCTTGTGGGCCCATTCCAGCGGCAGGTATGCGTCTGGCGGGAGGTAGTTCCGGTCGAGGCCGTCATCGTCGTTGTCATTCGCAGGCGCGTCGGCGTCGAGCATCGCTTCGATCATCTCGTCGGTGCGCAGACGGTCGACAGTCTCGAGGTCGATCTCCCCTTGGACATCTCCCGCATCGAGCTCACGCAGGAACGTTCCACGGTCGATCGCCTGCATGTCGTAGAGCGTCTTCAGCTTCTCGAGACGCCCGGCGAACGAAGTGAAGAGCTGGCCAACCGACTGCCACTGAAGCTGGAAGCCGTCCACGTGGACGTCCGACCACTTCAGTTCGAGGTATTCGCCACGCAGAGGGACCTTGACCGCGTAGTCGCCGTACTTCGCAGCGATGTCCTTGATCGTCTCGACGATGAGTCGCGCGACGTCCATGCACCACGACTCGAAGCTGCGGCCGAAGACGATGTGTCGCTGGCTCTCGATGTCGTCGAGGGTCTGGAGGGCGATCGCTGCGTCGACTCCGGCAGGCTTCTTCGACTGGGCACTCATCTGCGAGACGCCCGAGGCGTTGAGCGCGCGCTCGACGAGCTCGACAGGTCGCGCCTTCACGTGTTCGTTGATCAGATCGAAGTCGAAGAGGGTGGGCTCGAACGGGCCCGGCTTCACCTTCAGGACGCGCAATCCGTCCTGGATCTGCGATTCGAAGACGCCGCCGCCATCGCGCAGGATGACGCCCTTGCTCGAACACGCGATCATCTCGTTGAGCCGCGCGTTCGCCTCGTCGATAGAGCTCTGGTAGCCCTCCAGCATCTGCACGAGGCCCTTGCCCCAGAAACCGGTGTTGGGCGTGTCGTAGGTCAGGAACGCGAACGGGAATTTGTCGTGGGGGAAGTCCTCCTCGACGATCGTGGCGCCCGTGCAGATGATGACGTGCTTGCCCTCGCACTTGTGGTGCTTGTCGTCGGGATCGTGGTCCGGACAGCGGAACCACGCTTCTAGGAGCTCGACGCGATCGACCGTGCTCGAGCGCTCCTCGTCTCGGCTGAATCTCGTCGATGACTCGAAGCGCCCTGCGTTCTTGATGGCCTCTCGCAGCGCCTTGGTGGTGCCGAGCTTGGCCATCGCCTTGCGACGGTCCATCGTGCGGAGGCGCATGAGGGTCAGCGGCTCCCCGAACTCCGCATCCCAGTCGTCGACGAACAGCGTCCACGGCTTGACCTGATCGACCTTCGGCCTCTTGCCGTCGGCGTAGACGTGGACGACGCCCCCGCGAGAGACAAGGGCGTCTTTGATGACCTTCGAGGCGAGCTTTTCGTGAACGAGCTGGCGATGAAATTCGCCTTGAATAAGCTGGCGAAGTTTCCGCGCGCGGCGCTTGTCCTTCCAATTGCCCTGCGAGGTCTGCACCTGGGGGATCGGCCGGACCGTGGCCACCTTCGCGGTGAGCGTGTCGACGGCCATCTTGCAGACGTTGTCGGGGAGAGTCGCGTTGGCGTACTCCATGTTCCGACGCGAGGTCGTGTAGACGCCGCCGAGGCCGTCGCCTTCGTAGAGTCCCCAATGGAAGTCGTCCTTCTTGGTGCGCCACTCGTTCTCGTCGCGAACGAGCCCGAAGACGGTCCCCAGCGTGTTCGCTAACTCGGTACCCGAGAGCGTCCACCAGTCCGCCGCGACAACCTCGGTCTTAGTCGCCGGTGTCGGCACGAGCCACCAGGCCACCGACGGCGCGCGCAATGCGCTTCGGCGGTTCCTTCGATGACTCGTGCTGGCGTTCGCCCTCTACGGGCGCAGTGGATGGGGCGAACTCGACGGACGCAAGCTCACCGCTCGCGTGAAAGGTGAGCTTGGATGCTCCCTTCGCGCGCAGCTCTTCGAGCTTGGCCCAGTCGACACCCGACATCTGGCTTGACTCTACGAGAATCGTTGACGGTGCGCAACGTCGGACGAATGGTTGCCGTCTGCGTACGGCGTCAGGCCCGGGTGAAACACCTGCCGTCCATCACTCGTCGAAAAGCCGTCTGTAGTCGCTCCTCGACCTGCTCCGGCCACACTTGCAGACGGTTCCCTCAGCAAGGCCAGGGTAGATGTGCACGTCCACATCAGGCCTACAGTCAACAAGAGCGACCATGCTAGCTGGCAGGACCACGAGGTCCGGCGAGCCGCCGCTATCGGCGGCCAGCTGCGCTGCTTTTCTAATGCGGGACCGGGTCTCGTCGTCCATGCGGGATTTATATCACCGCCCGCTTCTGCTGCGCTCGGCACCGACGCTCCCGCCGCGCGCCTGCCAGTGCGGGCGGTTCCGTTCTGCCTCGTAGGCGTCGTAGCGAATGCGCTTCTGCTCCTCCTCCCATTCACGTGAGCCCACGTCTGGCGGAGGGGCCGGAATAGCGTCGGTCACGAGCTGCCACACGCCGAGGACGTAGGCCGCCGCGAGGTCGCCGTGCGCGCCCTTCGCCCAGCGCGGCATGACGATGGACATTCCCCCGCCCGGCAGCGGCTTGCCCTGAATCTCTTTGAGCTGGCGAATGAGACGGGCATTGTTGGGAATCTTGAGCCTCCCCGCTCGCATGAGTTGGCGGCAGCGCACGTGCACCTCGTCAGGGCTCGCGGGCGCGTCGAAGACGTTTACCCCTGTCTCCTCGAGATCTTCGCGTGCGGTCTCGATGTAGTGTTGGTCGGCCATCACGCTCGTGACGCGGTGGTGCGCAAGACGGGAGGCCCATTCCGACAGCACCTGACGCGGCTTGAGTCGCTTGTCGGGATCGGGGATCTGTTCAAGCAGTTCGGCGAGCACGATGGCGCCATCGGTCCTGCGTTCGTGGGTGATCGCGAGTGCGCTACTATTCGAGCGGAATCCCAGATCGCCGCCAGCGCTTACGCGCTCGCCAGGGAGGCATGCACGCGGCACGTCGACGGACAAGGTCGGGTCGACCATGGCCTCGATGAGCGATGGCTCGTAGAAGACGGTCGTACCGCCTGTCATGAACTTCGCGCCGAACTCGCGTGCCGCGTTGTCGGGATCCTTGCGCGTCTCGCGCTCGACAAGCCGCGCCACCCACTCCGATCCATTCAGCGTCGTCGTCGGCGCGTGCGCCACGAGCGCCGTGCTCGGCTTGCCGAAGTTCTCGCGCCACGTCTCGTAGAGCAGTCCCGCCTCGGCCCACGGCGTGGACGCCACGATAGTCTGTCCGCCAGGGAGCACGCGGGGGCTTGCCGCCTGGAAGATGTCTTGGTCGTTGACCTTGGCGCTGCGATCGCGAAAGAACGCGGCCTCATCCATGGCGAAGTCGGTGAGCGACTTGCCGCGACCTCCATAACCGCCCGCCGTAGCGACGCCACCACGGAACGTGACCATGTGGCCATCGGGCCGCTTGATCGTGAACTCGCTGACGGTGTCGTCTTCCTTCGTGCCACGTGGCAAACGGAGAAGTGCTTTCAGTTCGGGCTTCGAGCGGAAAGCGCCGAGCGCGTAGTTGACGACCTCTTGCCGGAGCTCTTCGTTCGGCGCGACGACGAGCGCTACCGCTTGCTGGCCTGGCGCGAGGGACGACAGATCCCGCACGAGCATGCCCCACACCAGTCGCAGAGCCACAAGCACATAGCTCTTTCCACCTCGCCCGCCGCAGACTGCGGCCACCACATCACGGACCCCCACCGGCAGACGGTCGAAGTCGACGTCGCCAAAGAGTGCGCGGGCGACAGTTCGATCCACGGGGAGATCGCCATCAAAGGCCACGCGTGCGAACTCAGCCTGGCCTGGCCAAAGTCGCACGTTGATGTCGGCACAGAAACCAAGGAACGTCTGCGGAACGACATACGCCGCGTCAGTGGCGCTGGGTACTGTCGGCGCTACTCGCGCCAGGATCTGGTCTAAGCGCGGCACGCGCCTTCTCCAGGTTGTCGGCGTCGAGCACGGAAGCGAGTCGCTTCATCGCGCCTTCGACAATCTCTTCGACCGTTGCGCGCACCTTGCCGCTGTACTTCGCGGGGTATCGGCGCTCGAGATACCACGCCTTGTTTGTCCACACGTCCGCGCCGCGTGCGTTGAGGAGCGCTTCGAGCTGCGCGATCTCGTTCTCCGCCTCGGCCTTCATCAGGTCGAGCGCGAACGACGCGTAAGGTTCGTCCGCGTCCTCTTCCTCGCCGCGCTTCTTCCATGCGTAGACGCTCGATCGGTGCACGCCTGCTGCGGCCGCCGCCGTCTCGATGAAGACGCCCTTGCGCACGTTCTCGACGATGCTCTTGTGCACCTCGGGCGTGAGCGATGTCGGGCGGCCAGCCATCACGCCGCCTCATGCTCGAGCATCGCCAGAAGGCGCGCCTCGGCGTCAGCGCGAATCGACTCCGGGACCGCGATCCATCCAAGTCCCATCGCCGATACGACGCGGGCACCGGGTCCCGCGATGGCCCTGTACTGCTTCCGCAGCTCGGCAATGTACTGCGCGCACTCCTGCACCGACATGCCGTGATGCTTGGCGCGCGCGCGGAGCCAAGCGGTGCGCTCGGATGGCGTCTGCAGTTGGGTCACGTGATCACCGCGTCGATGTCCATCTCCGGCACGATGACGCGGTCGTCGCCGGTGCCCATCACGCGCGCGACGTTCTGCGCCATGTTGAACTCGCGCACGAGAACGCGATCGCCGACCTTCACCTCAGGTTCGACGCGGACCCCGCGCTCGGTGACTCGCCCCGGCCCCACCGCCAGGACTTTGGCGATCATGTGCTTCGCCTTCGTGTTGTCCGGGACGATGATCCCGCCCGGCGTTTTCTTCTCCAGCGCCTCGGGCTGGAGAAGCACCATGTCCCTGATCGGTCGCACGCTCTGCATTGCTGGTTGTTCATTCGTCGGCTGGGGGCCCATGCGTCACGAAGTACGGCACGCCGCACGTGCCGTACTGACGCAGAGAGGCTCGATGGGTGAGTGCCACGCGCACGTCGGAGAGAAAGGCGAAGTCCCACCCTTCGTTCGCGTAGAACGTGCGGGACACCGGCGCACCGTTCTGTGGGATCGGCAGATCCTGAAGGAAGTCGACCCGCACGATCACGATTCGTCCTCCCGCCAGAAGTTGCCCGCCTCGCCGCGCCATTCGGAAGGGATGCGCGTAAGCAGCCACGTCGGATCCAGACTCCATGACGAGGGCCGGTCGATACCGATCGCCTCGGCTCCACGCGTGCGCATCTGCGGTAGCTCGAGCGAGCAGACCTGATGGCGCATGAGCCTCGTACCGAGCAGGTCCCGGACGATGTCACTCGAGAGCTTTTCCGTGATAAGAGACCGCTTGCAGCCGACCGCGTGAATCACATCTCCCGTCGTCACGAGCCAAGCCCAGATGCGCTCGTTCGGCTTCTCGCGATCGACGGCAAGACTGATCTCCGCGTTCTTCAGCAGCCACGTGAAGATGAATCGGTGCGCCAGCATGAACGCGCGCTGAGCGTCGCGTGCATCCGGGGCGACCTCGTTGACACCGGCGTCGCGCTCCGCCTTCGTCCTACTCCCGCCAGCCTTGGAAGCACCTGCACGAGCGCCGGCGCGTGAGCGCGTGTAGCCCACGCCGAGGAAGTACATCAGCCCGTCCTCGTCGAGCTGATTGGTCGGGTCGTACGGCCGAATCAGCCACGGTGACTCGTCGGGCAAGGCGACGGCGGCGCTCACGCCAAAGGAATAGCATGAATGCCAACACGTTGCCCATCGGCTCTATCTTTTGGTGGCGTCGATCAATTGCCGGGCCAGCGCGGCTCGATCCTGACCTCGACGCCGAAGGGCGTCAGGCTCTTGCGCGGCACGCGGCGCTGGTCGTACCGCCAGGTGACGCGCTCGTCGCGGTCGTTCGGGAGACCGAGCTGCGTCGTGATGGCGTCCACGACGTGCTTCTGCGACGCCGGGAGGTTGTCGTGCGGGTCGAGGCCGTTGCCGGTGGAGATGCGCGTCAGCGTGACGACAACGCCCGAGGGCGGCAGCGAGCTCGGGTCGCCCGGTCGCCAGCCGGCCGCGAGGATGTGCATCGGCAGCGCCTCGGTGACCTTCCGCTTTTGCCTCGATGCTCGCGCGTGGAGGGTCCGCCAGTGCTCTTTCGCGTTGCCTTCGGTCACCGTCCGGATCTCCAGCGTGACGCGCACGGAGCCGCGAAGGGAGGGCGCGGCGGTCATTGGTCGGTCCCGGTGGGCTTGGGCGCGTCGTTGTCGGCGGCGTCGAGGAACGGCAACCCCTTCGCTGCGAGGCGGCGGACCTCTGCGAGCTCTTCGGCCGTTGGGTCGGGTTGCGCGTCGCGGTCGACGAGCCGGTACGGCGTCATGGGCGCGATGTCGGACTTCGGGGGGAAGCGGGCGGCAAAGGTGGCGTCGCGGTCCTTGGCGCGCGCCTCCTCGCGCATACGTGTGCGAGCCGGCTCTACCATTACCTTCACAAGCCAAGTGCCGGCGTCGTTGCGGTTGATTGGCAGGCGCTTGTTGGCCCGATGCCCCGCATAGGCAATCCAGCATTCGCTAGGCCTCAGCGCGTCCGAGGTTCCAAGCGAATTCTCCGAGACGGCTCGCACGGCTTCAGCCCACCACTCGGGCGGAGGTCCGAATGGGTCAGGCAGGACCGCGGCCGGACGGAGCCCTGGCTCGCGCGCGGGATCAGGTTCTGGTGATCTTCCTGATACATTACAGATCAGATCAGGAGCAGCACTTTCGTCGCGCACAGGTACTGGATGTGACGCGTCACTCTTGGCGTCACCAGCGTCACGCTTCTCGCGAAGGCGACGCATTCGCTCGCGGCCAAGAGCCCGACGTCGTTCCTTTTCCTCCGCGGACTGGTTCTTCTTGCCGTAGTTCCAGATCAGCCAGCCATCCTCGGTGGGCACCCAGAGACCAGCGGTAACGAGTCGCTTCGCGAGCCTTGTGACAACGGCCGGTGGCGCGCCCCACGTCGCGACGACGACGTGCTTTGGCAGGAAGCCATTAGCGCCAGTCTTGTGAGACCATGCCATGCCCCAGAGCCAGAGTCCCATGGCCTCAACCCCGGCAGCGAAGCCCTTGGCGTGGACGATGATGTCCACGTCGATGGTGACGTATTCGTAGTCGACACTCATGATTGCCCCGCCCGCGCAGTTGCCGCCGCGAGGGACCGTTTCGCAGTGGCGAGAGAGAGAACCTCACGCGTGCATTTGAACGGGTCGCGCAGGACTTCCCGCCCAGTGAACCGAAGGACATGCCAGCCGAGTGCCTGTAGTTCGCGGTCGCGCGACTTGTCGGACTGAGCTTGTTCGGGAGTGCGCTCGTGAAAGTCATGCCCATCGAGTTCGACGACGACCCGTGTCTCGTAATCACCAGGAAGATCCGGAAATCGGCCTGAAAGGACTACGAAGTCTGGACGAATTCGTCCTTTGGGTATGTCGAGCCACATCTGCGCCGCGCAGACCGTGGCGCAACAGCCCGCCGCAAGAGCAATGCGTTGACGGTCCTTGGAGAAGTGGGGCGGAGGGTCATCGAAGACTAGCCCATGCCGAACCATCAACGCATGCGCGCCATCGGCTTCTCCGGTCGAGCATCTCTCGATCGGTTCCCAGCACTCTGCGAGTAGCGCGGCGAAGAATACCTTTTCAATCGGAGAGTCGATCAGATCGATCTCCCAATCAAAGTGGAAAGACTGGCGTCGCATGTATTGTTCACGCATCTCGTCGATGACGGTTTCATAGTGAGGCGTCTTCACTTAAGTGCCTCCGTCGCGATGCGAACGGCCGCATTGGCGGCGTCCACGGGATCCTCGAAGACCGTCCCGAGCTTGGCGATCGTCTCGAGCGCGAGGCGCATGCGAGCGAAGCGCTTCTGCTTCTCGATGACGCGCACGTCGTCGGCCTGGAGCACGCGCCCACCGCGGAACGGGTTGCGCGGCTGGTCCTGAGGGCGTCGAGCGGCGCCCATCAGATCACCCTCATGGCCGAGATGGCGCTCTGCGCGGCGCTGGCCCTCGTCCGTCGCCAGTAGAGGCGACGCTGCGCCAAGACCTTCCGCTTACGCTCCCCGTTGAGCGCGTAGATGATCGTCGAGTGGTGGCGGTCGAAGAGCCCGGCGATGGTCACGATCGACATCCCCCAGTGGTCGCGGAGCTCTCGCCAGAGGGCGGTACGTGCGGCCACCGCCTCGTCCGCGCGCGAGCGTCCGAGGACTTCCTCCACGAGGAGGTGGTGGTTCTTCGCGTGCCGCTCGGCGACTTCGAGCAGGCCGCGAGCGCGGAGGTTCGTGACAGCGGGCGGCTCGTGGAACCCGAGGCGGAAGGCGCTCATCGCTTCGCCGCCTTCCGTTGGAGACGCTCGACCTCGCGGCGGAGGTCGCTGTTCTCGGCCTTCACCTGCGTCAGCTCGGTGCGGAGAGCGCCGGCTTCGTCGCTGAGGCGGTTGGCGCGCCGCTGCTCTTCGACGAAGCGCTCGCCGGGTACGTAGTCGATGCGCATGACCTTCAAGGCGTTCTCGGCAAAGATGACCCTGTCCTCCAGCTCCGCGATGCGCTTGCGCGCGGCCTCGAGTTCGGCACGGAGCGGCTCGTGGATGGCGAGCGGCACCACGTTGCGCGAATCGTGTGGGTCGAACGCGTCACCCGCGCTCTGCTGGCCCCTCGCCGACTGCTGCGCCTGGTCGACGCGCGCCTGAATCGCGTCGATAGCGCGACAACTCTCTGCGTATGCCTGCGCCACTGCTTGCTGATTCAGCCAGAGGCCACGCGCGTTGGACGATTCGCGCCCAAGTGCGCCGCAGTCGCACGGGCCATCGGGTGACTGCCGGTAGTGGGCAACCTGTCCGCCCTTCAGCCGCTCGCACCTCATCGGCGACCCCCAGTCGTCCAGCGGCGGAGCGGTTCGAGTGGGTCCGTGTCGGACGCGACGAAACCCCTGAAAAACTGCGGCTGGTCCACCCGTGGGTTGTCGACGCGACCGATTCCAAAGAAAGCGCCTAGGAGGACGCTGAGATAGCCCCTACCGGATGCACGGCCTTTTAATCCGTAGGTCGCGGGATCGTTCCCCGCTCGTCCCACGATTGATCCCTGTTTTTGCGTGATGGCGCGAGTCATTGCGTACCTCTCAGTGCTTCCTTGTGCGTTGTCGTTGGTTCACCGATGGGCGATGCGCTTCGAGCGACTTTTCGACCAGATCGGCGACCGCTTCTGCGGTCGGCTTGCCGTAAACGAGGTCGAGCATCCGCGTCGTCTTGTGGCGGGTGAGCTCCTTCAGGATGTGGTGGGGAACGCCGGCCTCGACGAGTAGACTGGCGAAGGTGCGCCGTAGATCGTTCCACGTGACGCGTGGGAACGGCTCGCCGGTGCGCTTCTCAATGCGCTCGCAGGCGGCAAAGATGTCTCGGCGCGCATTGTCCCAGGCAGGAAAGGGTGGGGTACCGGCGATCTTGAGCCAGCGGCGCATCGGCGACGGGATCGGTATCTCCTTCGCAGCGGCGTGGGTCTTCGTGCCGTGGATACGCACGACACCACGCGCCCAGTCGACGTCGGCCCTCGTCGGGTCGAGGCCCGCGCGATTCCACTCCTTCCGCCGACAGCCGGTGGCGAGAACGAATGCTACGGTTCGGCGCCGGGCGAGCGGTCCGATCTCACGCTTGTTCGGTTGCCTGTTCGCGGTCCACGTGCCTACCTCGGCGATGAGCATGTCCGCCTGCTCCCACGAGAGACGCGTCGTCCTCGGAACGTAGTCCGCTCGTAGATTCGGCGGTCGCACGCGCGCGACCTCGTATGGGTACCGCCCCTTATGCCTCGACAGGGAGAGCACGCCGCGGAGCGCGACCCACTCCTTGTACTGCGTCGTGCTTTCGGCGCCCTCTTCGGTGCGCTGATCGAAGTAGGCGAGGATGCGCGCTGCATCGACGTCGAGCATGCGCGTGTCACGCCCGATGATGTCGCAGAGGTTGGCGAGCTTCTGTTCGTACATGTTGACCGTGTCCTGGGCGAGCTTGCCGGCCTTACAGCGGGCGCGGCAGCTCTTCAGCCACTCGGCTGCTTCGTCGCCGAAGGTCGCTTTACGCGCCTTCTCGAGCTCCGGATTGATCCGCTCTCGTCGCCACTGTTCGACGACTTCGAGGGCGAGGGCACGGGTGTGTTCGCGCGTGCTCCGTCGGATGGTGCGCTTGTTCTCGGTCCACGACGCCCACCACGTGGTGGTGCCGTTTCGGTTCGTTCGGGGGTAAAGGCGCATGATTCGTTGTCCGATAGATACTTTTCGAGTCGAGACGCGCGCAGCCGAAGGATGCCGATATTGCTCGTCGCGCCGAGACGATGCATGAGCGACCAGGCGAAGGAACGCGAGCACTGGAGGATGCGCATCACGTCGGCGAGCTTGAGCCAATCCGGTTCGTTCATTCTGCAGCCTCGTCGGACTCGGTCAGCCTTCGGTCGAATGTCAGTCGCGCATGTGCGAGCCTCGCGGCGAGCGCGCGTCGGACGCCGCCAAGCTCCACACGATCGGTGTGCTTCGTCCCGCGTGACCAATCGATGGGGCATGGCTCATCAACGCACCATCGATAGAGCTGCTGGCTGGAGGGCTTGGATTCGCTCCAGTCGTAGGTCGCGACCCCGTGCATATCGACGGAGATGACCGAGAAGCTCCAGGGGTCGTATCCGTCTAGTTCGATGGCGAGCCCGTCCCACTTCTCGATCGCCTTCTGCGCCGAGTTGGTTACCGACACCTCCCAGACGACGACGTGCATCGCGTTTTCAGGAAGCTGATAGGCATCCGGAATTGCGCGATACCCAGCGCGCTCGGACATGAACCGCTTTGCGTAATCAAGGTAGCGTCGCTCGAATGCCGAGGCGGTCAACGCGTACGGGTCCGCGATCGCGTCGCAATAAAGACCCATCGTAATCTCCCCGCTTTCGGCGATGACGTGGCGTGTGAGTTCGTCGTAGAACGACCGCGTCTTGGCTGTAGGGTTCGCTGCGCAGATCCGACGAATGATGTCGGCGTGCAGCTTGGACTGATGGCCACCGCTCATCGCGTCCCCCAGACGGCGACGCGCAGCGCGATCGCGACGCCGACGAGGCAGGCCCACGCGCCGACGATGAGGCCGAGGAGGAAGGCGGCGGTCACGCTGACTCCTCTACGCCGCGGACGATCTGCATTCGGATCTCCGTCAGAGCGCTGCGGTAACGCGCTGCGATCGGACCTGGAATCCAGTCGGCCAGCTCGTCGAGTCGGCCCAGTGCGTGCGCAACGGACTCCCGATCGACGCGGATCATAGTCGGCGCGATCGGCTCCGACGACAGCGCCTCCTGCAACGCGAGGACGCGAATCGCTCGCGAATGCGTATCCTCCCGCTGGATGTAGCCCTTTCGCTCGAGCGCCCGAAGATGGTCGTTCACGCCATTCGTCGAACGGATGCACATGCGTTTCCCGATCTCCCGCAGCGTCGGAGGGAACCCATGGGATGCGATGTGCTCGACGATGTAGTCGAGCACCATGCGCTGCCGATC
>CAYVDO010000010.1:0-9708 GCA_964450125.1 uncultured bacterium | reverse complement strand
CACTGGACGGTGGAGCAGATGTACGATTTTTCGTGAAATCCGCTGCGCCGTTTGCGGCCGCGTTTTCGACCTGTTCAGGATTTTCTGGGCGAGCCTTTCCAGATTGGCACTGTGCGATTGCGCCCCTCTGATCGACAGTGCTCACGTGCCCAGCGATGACGAGCCCCGGCGCTCGGGTCACTGTGCCCGGCATGGTCAGCCCGCAGCCCGCGTCTGGGTCGTCACGTCGGTACTGGAGGTTCGCTCGAACGATTGATGCTTGCGACGAGTCAACTTCGTCGACTGGTCCCACGCCTCGAAGGGGATCCCCAGCAGGCCGTACAGTTTCACCGCTTGCTGGCGGTTGGCTTTGCGGTCCCCGTAGAGCAGCCGCGAGACGATAGACGTCTCCTCATTCATTTCCTTCGCCAGGCGCGCGTCGGTCCACCCGCGCTCCGTCATCGCCGCCCACACAAGAGGGAGCGCGGCGCTCCTATTTTCCCCAAGCAGAGTCCGTCGACGCGTGAGATCAGCCATAGCTCAGAGCATGCTGCTACGTACCAGCGCTGTCAAGCGCCAGGACTTGGAACGTAGCAGCGTACCGCTACCATCTGACAGCATGGCGACCGCAACCCCTGGTGAGGACTCGTCATTGAGCGAGCGAATTAAATTCGCCATCGAGGCTGAGCGTCATCGCGGTCCGACGGCTGTGGAGACTGCTCTGATGCGGAAGCATCCGGCCGTTTTTCGATCGCGCGGCTTCATGAGTCGTTACACCAAGGATGGGAAGGGTGAGGGCTCGCGCTCACACCCAGATCCTAGACTGCTGAAGCTCGTCGCAGACTTCCTGCACGTGAACTTCGAGTGGCTGGTAATCGGCTCAGGACCGATGCGTCGCGATGGGCGCGGACAGACCGCGTTCGAGATCGCGATGTTCACGGCCCGCGACTGGGGCATGCGCGCTGACGGCATCGAGCTCGCTTGGGAGCGCAACCAGGCGATAGCCGACAAGATGACTGCGGAGCACGCATTTGAGGAGATCCAAGCGGCATGCGCCAGCCTGGATCGTCAGGGGATTCCGCGGCCCGAGCAAATCGACGCTCAGCTCGAGGGGCAGCGAGCGATCGAGCGCGTGAAGTCGAAGAAGAAGCGAGTCGAGGCGAGCAAGAGGGAGATGGAGAATGGTGGGGATGAGAAGGGCGACCAGCGGCTTCGCGCTGCTAGTAGTGACGAATAGCGGGTGCGCTGCGGTCTTCAAGGGTGGCCACCAGGAGGTGGATGTTGTCGCGATCCCAGAGGGCGCCGACGTTAGGCTCAACGGTCAATTCATGGGTGCGACCCCCACTAAGGCGAACGTGGATCGGATCAACGCGGGAAATCTCGTTGTGTCGAAGGATGGTTTCAAGGAGCAGTACCTGACCCTCCAACGGCACGCAGATACGCCATGGTGGATCTGGGATATTGCCACCTGCGCGATTCCGATCTTGCTCTGCATTCCGCTCGGCGTAGACGCGCTTTCAGGCGCGTGGTTCTCCTACGATGAGACGGTGCGGGTGAAGCTGGACCCTCTTCCAAGTCCGCCGCCCCCAACATTCGAAAAAAGCAACCTCGGCTACTAAGCGAAGAATGCCGCTCTAACGAAGACTTAGCCGCAACTAGCGGCGCCCCAATTCGCGCGTCCCGAAAGCTGGCACTTGACAGCGCTGCAACGTAGCAGCATATCTAGGTGCATGAACGGCGCGGCGAACAAGAAGCTCTACACGGTGACGGCGAACGGGACGGAGTCGGTCCCGATGACGAAGGCGAGCGCGGAGCGGGTGGCGAAGGCGCTCCGCAGCGGCAAGGGCGGCCACAAGCCGGTCGCCGCCGAAGTGAAGGCGGTGGGCTGATGGGTCCCGGGGCGAAAGCCCCGGCGGCTCCGGCCGCTGGGAACGAAGTGACCACGGCGGAGATGCTCCGTCACACCACGCCTGGCGTCAGCACGAAGCTGACCGTGGCGCAGCGTCGTCAGGTGCGCGAGCTGATCGAGGACAGCGGCTACACGCGTGCCGAAGCGGTCGCGTGGGTCAAGTCGTTCGGGGGTGATTCGTGAACGCCACCAAGACGGCGCCCTCCGGGGCGCGCGTGCCGAGCGCGGCGGAGCACATCGAGCACCTTGCGGGCGCGGCGGCGTGCTCGCGGGAGGCGCTATTCGCTGCGGCGAACGTCATCACGGAGCAGGCCGACGTCATCGCCGTCCTGCGCAAGGAATGCCAGCGGCTCGCGAGCGAGGTCGAGGGGCTCAAGCGCCACATCGTCAGCATGGGGAGCGGAGAATGAACGCCGACACCATCAAGAGCGGCGTCACCGTCAAGGTGTGCCCGCACTGCCTTGGTGCGCGCCGCATGTCCTGCGTGGACCCCGACGCGGACGGCGGGCGCTGCGTCGTGATCTGCGAGGGCTGCGACGGCGAAGGTCGCGTCGTCGTGTGTCTCGAGCGCCTCTGCGGCGAGGTGATGACGCTCCGCGAGGCTGGGGTCGAGGGCGCGTACTGCTCGGCGTGTCGCCATGCGCTGGACGCGAGCGACGCGGAGGCCGAGGCCAGGCGCTTGCGGTGGACGGCATGAGCCGCGAGCTCGAGTACCTGCGCCAGCGTGTCGAGCGCCTGGCGCGGGAGCTGGATGAGGCGCGCTACGCGGCTGGAGCCTGGGAGGGGCTCGCCGAGATGAGGATGACGCCCGCGGAGCACGCGGAGTCCAGGACGTGGATCGAGATCAATGCCCGCGAGTGCGGGCGGAAGCGGCGGGTGGCGTGATGACGATGCAGGTGGCGAATGGGGCAGCGGCGGCGACCAGGGACAGCGGCATCGTCGCGCGGGTCGTGGCGGTGGGTGGCGACCTCGAGGGCCTCAAGCCTGTCGAGCGGGCGGAGTACTACGGGCGCGTCTGCGAGAGCATGGGCCTCAACCCGCTCACTCAGCCGTTCTCGTACATCAAGCTGAACGGCAAGCTCGTCCTGTACGCGAAGCGGGAGGCTACCGAGCAGCTCCGGCAGATCCACAAGGTCGCCGTGGTCATCTCCGACCGCCATCGCACGGACGATCTGATGGTCGTGACCGCACGGGCCACGACGCCGGATGGGCGCACCGACGAGAGCATCGGCGCCGTCAGCATCGCCGGTCTGAAGGGCGAGAGCCTGGCGAACGCGATCATGAAGGCGGAGACGAAGGCGAAGCGCCGCGTCACGCTGAGCATCTGCGGTCTCGGCTGGCTCGACGAGACGGAGGTAGCCGACATCAGGGCCGCCAAGCGCGTCGAGGTCACGGTCGACGGGGAAATCGTGCAGGCTCCCGACTCAGAGCCCAAGGATCTCGCCGAGCCTCTGCGCGAGTCGATCGACTGGAACAAGTGGGCTGACGGCTACATGGCCGACTTCGAGCGCGCGACGGCGAAGGGTGACGTCATGCAGCTCTGGACGCTCGTGAACGCGGACGTGAAGAAGCTCCAGCCGCCAGCGCCGCTCGTCGAGCAGATCAAGGACGCGAAGGATCGCGCCAAGGCGAGGCTGTCGTGAGGCATCGGCTGTCGGCCTCGAAGATGTCGCTTGCGTACATCTGCTCGTACGGCTTCCGTTCGGACGTCGAACAGTACCCGCGACCGTCTGGCCGCGAGGCTCGTATCGGGACACTCGTGCACTCAATGGCGGAGGCCTTCGTCATGGGCGAGCCGGCACCCGATCGCGGCGAGCCGACCGAGTTGGTCGCTGCACGAGAACTCTTTTCTGCGCCGCTCCAGGCCTACCTCGGGGCGCAGAAGTGGACCAACTGGGAGATCGGGCTTCGCTACAACGCGGAGACCGACACGACAGAGCGCGCGCCCCGTCGCGGCGAGCCTGGCTACGACGACGTTGGCGCGATGGTGTTGCCGATGACGCTCGACGGAGTCCGTCTCGAGGGAGATTGCGTCACGGTGCTGGACCTCAAGAGCGGCAAGCTCGTGAGCGACACGGAGCAGCTTCGCGCTCAGGCGGTTGCGGCGTCGAGGCTCTACAACGCGAAGCGCGCGAAGGTCGGCTACCTCTACGCGCGGAAGACGAAGTGCGATGAGCCCGTCCTGACGGAGCTGGATGAGGACGCGCTCGACGTCGAAGCGGGCCGCATCGGGACGCTCCTGCGCAGGCTACCGATGGCGGAGCCGGTACCCGGTGATCACTGCTGGCGATGCGATGCTCGGCCTGGCTGCCCCGCGTACGGCGCTGAGGCTACCGAGAAGTCGGCCAGCGAACTCGAAGCGGCTGGGTTCTTCGGATGAACGCCAACAAGGACCACTTCCACACCGTCGTCGGCGAGCGCATCAAGGCGACGCGCGAAGCGGCGGGCCTCAGCATCGCCAGGCTCGCGAAGGACGCCGACACCACGCCGAGCGCAATCGACAAGGCGGAGCTCGGCGTCACCTGCTCGCTCTACATGCTGGCGCGCATCGCCGATGCGCTCGACTGCACGCTCGACGACCTCGTCCCGCTCGATGCGCTCGACGAGCCCGCTGACGAGGCCGCCGAATGAGCGTCCCCATTCCGCCCGAGTGCATGCCGTCGCGGGCCACCATCGAGCGGATCCGCGGCGCCGCGAAGAACGGCAAGCCGCAGCGGATGCGCTGCAAGGGCAAGGTGCACCGTGGGTGATGCTCGCTCTGGAGACCCGCCGCTCAAGGAATACGACCCGTGCCCCAGGTGCGGGGCGACGCTGCGCGCGAAGGCTGGGGTCTTCTATTGGCGTGGCGCGAGTTTTTCGGGGCTCCACTGCCACGCGTGCAACGCGTGCTGGAACAACCCGGCAGACTCGATGCTCGCCCATGTCGCGAAGCATGCGGGATGCCCCTCGGATTCTGGAGGCGATAACCGTGGGGAATGATTCTGTAAATTCTGTTCTGAAAGAACTGCGCGGCCTTCCCGCGACGCAGGAGGAGATCGACACGATGCGCGAGGCGCTCGGGTTCGCGATCGCCATGCTGATCGTCTGCCCGTGCGACACGGACACGACGAAGAACTTCCAGAAGGCGGTCGACCTCTTCAAGGATTCGCTCGCGAAGCTCCACGAACTCGAGGTCGCCAACGGGCGAGGGAAGCCGACGTGAGCACCGCGAGGCACGAGCGAAGCTGTCGACGCGGCAGCCCGAAGGAGCCGACGTGCGGAGGGGCCTTTCGCTGCGCGACGTGCCGGAAGCGATGGGGCTGGTGCAAGGGTGCGGACGGCGACATGGCGGACAGCTGCGACGACTGCTGGTTTCGCGCGACGCAGCGGAAACGAACAACGGTGGTTCGAGGCGAAGGCCGCGAGGCCGGAAAGGCAGTGGAATGATGTTCATCTTGAATCCAGGCGACGGTCACGACGTCGTTACGTTCGACAGTCCCGGAGCTGCCGTCACGGCGCTGGTGGCAGCGAGCAACCCATTGGCTGCACTCTACTCCTATGGCGCGGGCACCTTTCGTCGATACGACCGCGGCAACTGGTTCGTCGTCGAGAAGAGCGGCCTACAGATCAAGATCATCGAGACTGCTCGCAAGGCGAACGGACCAACACCGTTCACCCATGGGCGGCCGTCGCTCTCGGAGACCGGAGGTCAGACGTGATGACACCGAAGAAGACGAACGGACTCGACCGCACCTTCGGTCCGAGCAGCATCCGCGACTTCATTCCCAAGTGGGAGGAGATCCCCGCGGAGTTCAAGCGCGACCGAAACGAGTGGAACGACTTCGTTCAGGGCTGGTTCTTCAACGGCGTGAAGGACGCCACGTTCACGCCGAAGAACGGCGTCGACAAGAACGACGCGCTCGGCCACTGCGCGACGATCATGCGCTCGTTCGAGCCGAAGCACGAACACAAGATCGCCGGCGTCGCGTTTCTGCTCTCGCAGTGGTTCGAGCCGCCGTGGCCCACGGATACGTCCAGTCCAAATCACGAGAAGGGTTGAGTTTTATGCGAACGAAGGAAGAGCGCCTCAAGGCAACGCGGGCGAAGCTGCTCTGGTGCGTGCACATCCTCGGGCCCGACGAGCTGATTGCGCATGAGAGCTACGACGACGCGGAGAAGCACGCGCGCGAGCTGAACGAATACATGCACGACCCGGCGAACCTGCCGGACCTCGACGTCATGTGTCTGTCGATCGTCGCCGTGTGGACTGGCTCCGCGAAGGAGCACGCCGCCGAAGTCATCAAGACGAAGGCCGAGATCGCCAAGACCGAGGCAGCGCGCGCCGCGCATCTGGCCAGCACGGAGCAGAAGCCATGAGGGTCGTCATCCGATACTACGAGACGGGCGGCGCGGTTCACCATCTCGCTGGTTTCGAAGACGGGCGGCCGGTGTGGACATCGGAGCTCGGCGAAGCTGTCGACTATTTCGACGATCCGAAGGCGCGCGCCGTGCTCAAGGCCTGCCTCGCGTATCACGGTCGCGAGGATATCGTGCTCGTGCGCATCCGACGCGGCGAGCGGATGCTCCTCGAAAACGCGAAGGACGGCGACGACGTCTATCGCCGCGGCTTTGCCGCCGGCGCGAAGTGGGTCACCGCCGGCATTCGCGTCCTCGGAAGAGGGCTGCTCAAGCGCGCCGACAAGGCCGACGCTCGCGCCGCTCGCATGGTGCATCAGGTCACCGGAGGTCGTTCCGAATGACCCTCGCTCTCGCCACCCACACGAATCCGAAGGTCACTCACGCCGCCCTCGTGACGGCGGCCGAGCGCTGGCTCCGCCGCAAGCATCCCGTCGTGCTCGTCGATGTCCACTCCGCGACGACGAACGAGCAACCCGACGCGATCGGGTGGATGAACAACGGGACGTCGACGCTCATCGAATGCAAAGCGTCTCGAGCCGACTTCGCGCGCGACACCAAGAAGTGGTTTCGCCGCGCGCCGGAGCTCGGCATCGGCGCGCTACGCTATTTCCTCGCGCCGGACTCGCTGCTCGAAGGGATGCCGATCCCCGACGGCTGGGGCTTGCTGTACACGACGGCGCGCGGCGGCGTCCGCGTCGTGCGGCAGAGCAGAGGCTTTCTCTCGTTCAATCAATCGTGCGAAAAGGCCCTGCTCGTCGGCGCCGTGCGTCGCGCGACGGAGGGCTGGGGCCGCCGCACGTTCGGCGAGATCGCTCCGCCGCTCGCGCCCGACGGCGACCCGCATCCGACGGCGAGCAAGGTGATCCGCGAGCTGCGGAGCACGGTGCAGCGGCTCCACGAGGAGCTTCGAGTGGCGCGTATCGCGCATCCGATCAGTCCCGTGCGGAGCGGCGAATGACCGTTGCTTCTGGCACCCACATTTATCCGAATGGCACCGAGCGGCTCAGGATTCCAGGCGTCGCGGCACGAGGGAAGGATGCGTGGGCCATCGGACCGCTTCCCGCTCGCCTATTCCCCGTGCGTGACCTGCTCACCTCGCAGGACCCTCACGATCGAGCGGTGCTGGATGACTGGATCGAGAGCCAGGACTGGAACGTCGCGCACGACCTCTGGCTCCTCACGAAGCCGACGACGTTTCAGAAGCGAATCACGCTCATGGTCATCGGGCGTGGCACACACGCCAAGCACTACCCCAACCTCGTCGGGAACGAGAAGGTCGCACCTAGCTCGCGCTATTGGGTTAACGACGAGGACAAGGCGCGCGGACTCCGGCTCTTCCGCCTGGCGATCGACGAGGGCCGGCGCCAGCTCCAGATCCATCGCCATGCGCACTGGGTTCGTCTCATCGAGACGGACGCGCAGACGTCGCCGCAGGGTGAGGAGGCGCTCATGGATCTGCGCGGGCTCCCGCTCGACGAACTCGGCGAGGAGTACGCGCACTTCCGCGTGCGGTGCGCAGGTCCTGGGTGCGTCATCTCATCGATTGGAACGCAGCGCGTCGGCGACGAACGAAGCGCGGAGTCGAACAGCGGTGGTCAGGAGAAGTCATGAAAAGTTGCGAGATGATCGTGAGTCCGAGCTACGAGGGTAGTCCTGATATCGAGTGCGGTAAGCCGATCACTCGTTCTTGGGAAAACGTTCCGTGCTGCGAGGACTGCTACCAGGCCTGCGCCGCGCAAGAGGAGCGGGACGCGGCCATGAGAGCCGCGCGAGCAGTGGAGCTGCCCAGCGATCGCCAGGGAGGCGGCTGATGTACTTCGTTCTCATGGGACCGGACGACTCGCGGAACCACCTCTGCGATTACCGCCCAAACATCACGTGTCCGCAGTGGTATCGCGACATTCGGCGGGCGTATAAATTCCCCACGCCGGAAGCGGCCGCTGAATTTCGAGCGAGCGTCAGTCCGCGATGGGACCTCGGTAAGATCCGAATCGTCCGCATCACGACCCGTGCTGATCGGCGTGCCGAACGAGCTGCGCTGAAGGCCGAGAACGAGCGTCTCCGCGACGTCATCAAGACTGGAGGTGCCATGTATCGCGCGGAACGCGCTCGCATGGGCATCCCCGGCGGCATCGACGCTTACGAGTCGCCGTGGCTCGCGCAGCCATCATCCGGAGATCAAACGCAGTGAGCCAGAAGCAATACAACGCGTCAAACCTCGCGCACTTCATCGGCGACATGACCGACGACATGAAGCCACTGGCGATCATGCATGGCGGCCAGGCGTTCGCCGTGACCAACATCGAGGAGACGAAGGACACGCTCTGGCTCGATATCGAGCCGTTCGAGGCTGAAGGTAAACCGCCGAAACGGCAAACGGATTCCGTATCTGCGATGCAGAACGAGATCAAGACCTACAACCTGAAGGACACGATTGCGTGGCTCAGGGAGATCATTGGCCCTCGCGGCACTGGCGAGCACTCGTCAGTCGAGCAAAAGCAAGCCGCCAGGACGATCCTGGCGATCATGCCGGACGACAACGAGTGTGAGCATGAAGTCGAGCGAAGCACGGGTCAGTGCATCTACTGCACGACCACGATCGACGTGCCCGAATCTCGCTCTAGCAACGTCCCACCCGGCCCGTGCACTGGGCGTCTGCCCGCCCTCACCGCTGGCGTGTACACGTGCACGCTGCGCGAGGGACATGCGGGCCAGCATCTCGCCGACAACGGGGTCTCGTGGACCGAGCCCGACGAACAGCGCCCAAGCGACGCGTGCTCCAAATGTGGAGCTGTGGATCCTGGCGACGTTTACGTTTACGGCATGAGCTTCCTCTCGACGGAGAATGGGAAGCGAATTTGCCGAGACAGAGATGCGTGTGCTCGTCACTCGAACGATGCGCGGATCGGCTACCCGTGCGCTTGCACCTGGGTCGGCAAGAACGAAGAAGCGAGGGCCACCCTGAAGCCGTGCGAGATGCATCGCATCTGGGCTGAGGGGTTGCGCTTGGACAAGGTCCAGGGCAACGGCACGCTGTTGCTCGCGAGCGGTATTTGTCTCACGGCCGGTGAGGTCGACGAGGTGCTTACCGCACGACGCGCGGATAGTCCGCGCATCGATAGGCGAGAGCCGACAGGGGCCACGACCATCTGTCCGATCTGCACATCGCCGCTCGTCATCGGCTGCCCCAACTGCGACCAGGCCGAGGTGTCCGCGGCGCCTCGGACGGACTATGCACCGGTCGACGACATTCCGACGCCGGAGTACGTGCTCACGACCGAGGGCATCATCCGCGACGCGAACCTCAAGTTCATCAACGCGCCGTCGCACGTCGCGAAGCTCGAGTCGCTCATCGCTACGCATCTTCGAGTCGCCTACAACGACGGCTATCGCGACGGACATCGCTCTGCAAACCCGAGGTC
>CAYVDO010000009.1:7989-43990 GCA_964450125.1 uncultured bacterium | reverse complement strand
AAGACCGGCGCGGGCGGTCTCTACGAGCGAATCGACGCGATCGTGCTCAACGACCGCGACGTCGAGGACGAGAGCGATCCGGGTTGTGATCCGGCGGCGAACAAGAACTGTGGGCCCGACCTCGGCGTCCTGGCCGGGTGTAGCTTGGCGACGGGTGGGCAGCTCTCCTCCTGTGACGGCCTGCCGTACGAGATGGCCGTGGTGGACGCGAGCCAGGCGGACGCGTGGCTCGCACAGCATCCCGGGGAGCCCATCACCGTCGCGCGGATCCAGGCACCGCCGTCCGCGCAGAGCGGGACTCCAGCCGCGCGTGCAGCCCCCGTCAACGTGACCGCGATCCGGGTTGCGTGGCGCGTGGTCTCGGGAGGGGATGCGCCCTCACCGGCCGTATCCTGGGAGACCACGGCCGGCGTGCCGGCCTCCGCACCGCCGGCGCCGGATCTGCAGAATGACTTCGCGGAGATCTCGAATCCACTAGGTCCGGATCCGTGCACGAACGGCGGGTGTGCCGTGACGACCTACCACGTGGACCCCGGCCCCGGCTCCGTGTCGAACCAGGCGACCGAATACCTGGCGACCCGGCTCAAGATGCGGAACACGTCGGACGACCTGGTGGTGCTTAAGTTCCGGGGGCCCCTGACCGCCGAGGCGGGTGGTGCGTCCGCGACAAACAGTCGGGCGGGCGTCGCGAGCTCGCACGTCGACGCGGCCGAGTCGCCGATCTTCACGGACGACTTCGAGCTGGGCGGCACCTCGCGCTGGTCCGCGCAGGTGCCCGAGGTGGTGCGCTACTGGTCGGGCTGCCTCGGGTATCTCGCGACGACGACCTTGGCTGCGCCGGAGGCGGGATGCTTCCGCGATGCGGACTTCGGCCCAGGTCCCGCGGACGGCTTCCATCGCGCCGTCATCGGGCTCGAGCGCATTGTGACCTGTCCCGGGCACGGCAAGGTCCCGCTCAGCGAGTGCGTGCGGCTGCGCGGTCATCACTTCCTGGCATGGGGCGCCGCCAGCACCAGCTTCGAGCGCGTGTTTGTCTACCGGAACGCAGTGATCGATCCCTCGTTCGCGGGCTCGATCAACGCCGTGCCAGCCTGCGAGGACCCGCCAGGCTCATGTCCCGCGGCACATAGCTACATCGGCACTTGGGCTCCCCAAGGCAAGCACTGCAAGCTCGGCACTTACCTCGATTCACCGACCGGGTGCGACGCCTTCTGACCCTCGCCGGTGTACGGCTGCGGCTGCGCGACGCGAGCGATCGGCGCGCCTCCTACCGCTCTGCTTGCTGCGCGGGCTACCTCCACGCGCCCGACGGTTGAGACCTCGCTGATCGGCCTCGTTTCGCGTGGAAAATCCGGCGGATTACCCGCAATTCGAGGCCGGATTGGCACGGATGCGGTGTGTAGCAAATACTAAACAGAAACTGTGGAGCAAGCGCTATACAGCAGCTTGCACCGCCGGCGTACACCCGAAGGGCCTGCGGCCCCTGCGGCGTCCTGAAAGCACTGGAGGGCCATCGGTCCCTCGATGGCCCCGGCGATCGGGTTAGACGTCGCGAGAGACCGCGACGCCTCCAGCCCACGCGCGAACGCGTACCATTCCTCCGGGGCGAATTCGCGGCACCCGGAGGGCGGCGGGGCGCTCACTTGGCGTTCAGGATCGCGTCGATCATGGTCTTGAATCCCTCGACGGATCGAGTCGGGGCGAGTTTCCCGTTGACGAAGAAAGTGGGGGTGCCGCGGACCTCGGACTTCTGTCCAAGTGCGAGGTCGGCGTCGACGGCCTTCTTCGTCTCGTCCGAGTCGAGATCGGTCTGCCAGCGCTTGACGTCGAGCTTGAGGCTCTCGGCAATCGCCTTCAGTTTCTCGGGGCTCAGGTCACGCTGACTCTTGTAGAGCTCGTCGTGCATCTCCCAGAACTTCCCTTGCTTGCCTGCGGCGATCGCGGCGCGCGCCGCCGCGTCGGCATTCGTGTGGATCTGGCGCAGCGGGTACTGCTTCATCACGAAGCTCACATCCTTCGGATACATCTTCAGGACTTCGTCGATCACCGGAGTGGCCTTGGCGCAGTACGGGCACTGAAAGTCCGAGAACATCGTGATTCGCACCTTGGCGTCGCGTGGTCCGCGCACGTCCGAGCTGCCGATGGGCAGGTCGTAGACCTTGTTGAGGTCGACTTGCGGGCGCGCCTGGGGTGCGGCCGGCAGCTTGGCCAGGTCGTTTTGGATCTTGTCGAGCTTGGCGAGGATTTCCTTCTGCTGCGCCTGCAGGCTCTCGACGTCGCTTCGCGTGGCGCATCCCATCGCCACGAGGAGTGCCAGCAGCATGGCCCTGTGCGTACGGCGTACGGTCATCGGGTTCTCCTGAAGGTTAGGGTGGGGTGCGCGAGGACCCGCCCCCGGCCGTTCGTGCAAATCGGAATCGGCCGCGGTTGCGCACATCCCTCCGTCCGTGGTGTTCAGCGCGGCCTGCGTGTTAGCCTCCGCTGAGCGTTTCGGAAAGTACTTCGCATCCGGATGAGGGGTAACCATGGAAAAGCGAATCTCGAGCCTCTCTCGTGCAGTTGCGCTCGCGATGGCGCTCGCGCTCGGGTCGGATCGCGGTTTCGCCGGCGATGGTGGTGCGGACCGCGGGGGCTGGCTCGTAACGCCCGCGGAGGCTGCGGGTCCAAAAGCAACGGCCCAGCGGCTGTTGCCGCCGCTCAAGGATCGAAGTGCGCACGCGGGGCCGAAGGTCATCGTGGCGAGCCCATCGCTCGCCAGCGTGCTTCATCCGCCACTCGCCATCGACGTACGTTTCCAGACCGCGCCGGATGCGCCTGTGGATCTCGCGTCGGTTAAGGTCGTGTATGTGAAGCTCGTCGATCTGGACATCACCAGTCGTATCCGTCCGTACCTGACGGCCAAAGGGATCGATGTTGCGGACGCCAAGCTGCCGGCGGGTGAGCACGTCATCGAGCTCACGGTGGGTGACGTGAACGGAGCGGAGACCGAGGAGCGTCTCGCATTCACCGTGGAAGAGAACTGAAGGACCGCCCACCTGGCGGTCGCATCAATCCAACGGACGTGGACGCGCCACGGCTTCCGGTACCCGCTGAGTCCGCAACGCCTCCTTGAGCGGACCCATCTCGGACGAGGTCAGGACACGAGCGAACACATTCACTTCGCTCACCTGCCCGAGTAAGCGGTCGGCGCCCGCGAGCTCGTCGAGCGAATAGGCGTGCTGTCCGGAATCGAAGTCGTCGAGGAACTGGAGGAAGCCGTCAGGCCCCTGGTAGCGGCGCGACAGCTCGACGGACTCGCCCGCGACGCTCAGCCGCACGGCGATCGCGAGCTCGGTGCAGCCTGTCGGCGTCCAGGGCACATCCACGCGGGACTTGTCCGCTTGGTCAGACACCGCCTTGTAGGTCTTCTCGTCACAGCGAGCGGAGATGCTGCTCCCAATACCGGCGTTGTCTCGCTTGAGTGGTTTGAGGCGCGGCGAGTTCGGCCCTGCGACGATCGTGATCCGTTGGGATCCTGCGCCAGGCTCCAACGTGGTCTTGGTGCCGCTCACCTGGCGCAGCGTTTCGAGAAAAGCGGGTGCGAAGCGAAAGGTCTCGTCGAGGACGGCCTCCGGCCTGCGCAGGTCCTTGGAAAGAAACGGTGCGGCATGTTGCTGGACGAATTGCTCGATTCGTCCGCCGGGGCCAAACCAGGCGACGACATCCCCGGCCGAAGATGGGCGCTTGGACCCACCGAGGACTTCCTCGTCCCAGCGATTCTGGAGCTCGATCGCGGCGAGATCGAGAACGACCTTCCACACCTGTCGCACGCGTTCGACGGTCATCGCCCGCAGCGCGTTCGACGGCCCCGACGGCTCGCCTGCGGCCTCTCGGGCGATCGCCCACGCGGCGAGGATGGGTGACGCGGAGTCCGGCGCGGTCTTGCCCTCGGCCTCGCGATACACGTCGAAGGCCGCGCGTGCGAGCTTGAGGCTCGATGCGTGGATGTCCTTGCCGCCGAGTGTTGAAGCGACGTCGCCGAGCGCTTTGTCGAGTGCCTTGCCCTGGTCCGAGCGCGTGAACGCGACGAACGTGCCCAGCCACTCTGCCGGCTGGCCTTCGCCTTCTGCATTCCCGCCGCCAGAGGTCCATGGGGCCAGGTCGCCAGCGGCTTCGCGGAGTGCCTTGCGATAGGGAGAGTCGTCGCCAGTCAGCAGGCGTGCCAGCTCGGGACGATCGCTCAGTGCCGACCAGCGACCTACGCCGCTCGGAAACGCCGTGTACAACGCCTCCCACTGCGCGGCGCACGTGGCGCGTCGATCTTCGAGAAAGCTTCGGAGTCGCTCGAGCAACGTGGGTGATGCCAGCTGGATCTCTTCGAGTAATGGCATGGCCTGGCTCTTCCACACCGCGCCGCGACACGCTGCGTCGACCGTCGCGGGATCCTCGAGGCTGGCGCGTACCCAGTACTGTTCGAGGTTCGAGCGCCGCTCGGTCCGATCGATCCAGCTTACGATCGCGGGCAAGCTCACGTCGGAGTGCTGTCCGATCCAGCTCTCCAGGCGCTTGCGATCGCCGCCGAGGTCGAAGCAGCTCTTCGTGGCGTTCGCGCCTGCCCAGCGGATGCAAGTTGCATAGGCCGCACGCAGTTTCGCGGTTTCGTCCGGCGGGGCGCCGCCATCAGTCGTGGGCGCGAGCATGAGCCCGTAGGGCAGCTCGGGGCCGTCCCCGCTGCCCTTGGGGCATCCGCCCTCGCAGCTCTGGGCGAACTGGCTGCGGCGGGCGACCAGCAGCATCAAGGGAACGGGACTGTCGCCCGTGCGAAAGGCCTGCTCGAGCCCCAGATCGATGGGGTCGAGCACCTCCTTTCGGAACTTGGGCAGGAACTCACCCTTCATCGACTCCTCGAGCGCAAGCGAGCGCGTGAACCCGAGCCGTTGCCACACGGGGAACCGATCGTTTGCCCCCACCAGCTTCTCGATCTCCTCGGTGCACGCTACGGCGGGTGCGAGTGCGATCGCATTCGCGCCAGACGTTTCCGTGGGCTTGCACTTGCGAGCGTCGACCGAGTCGACGATGCGCTTGTCGCGCAGGTAGGCGGTGAATACCAGGGCGCCGACGATGATCGCCACGAGCGCCGTCCCGCCGAACCAACCGCTACGCCGCAGCCATCGGGTCCAGCTCTCCTTGGCCGTGATGGGTGCGGTCGCGCGGTCGCGCGGGAGGATGATGCGGAAGAGGTCGGTGATCAGCGCGGGTGCGTGGCGCGCCTCGCGGGTGTCCAGACGATCGTCGAGCCCGAACTCCTTGCGCAATGGCGAGAAGCGCTCCCCTTGCCGTCGCGCGCTCGTGAAGAAGACTCCCCGGCATGGAGGCGTGTGGAACCGTGGGTCGTCTCGAAATAGCGTCTCGAACAGTGCCAGTAGCGGTTTGCTGAGGCGTGCTAGCTCTTCCGGGAAGCAGAACGCCGCTTGTTTGACCTCGTCGCGGAAACGCCCATCGAGGATCGAGAGCCGGAACAGATGCAGACGCTCGTAGATGGAAGTGAGCGCGTGCTGCAGCCGTCCCAGCGCCGGCTCGCCCCGAGCCTTCGAATCGTTAGGACCCGTCTTGCTGAGTGTTTCGTCGATGTATCCGATCACCTCATTCCGGAACCGATCGGGAAGTGCGTTCACGACCTCACTGAATCCGTCGATCCGGTCGCACTTCGTCAGGACGAGGTAGACCGGAACGTCGACTCCGAGCTGCAGCACGATTTCTTGGATCCGCTCGCGCAGCCGGCTGGCATCGTCGCGAATCTCCCGTTCCGCTCGCTCGGCGATCGCCTCGATGGGAACGGCGATCAAGACCGCATTGATCGGTTCTGACGCTCGATGTTCCTTCAGCAGATGGAGCAGCCGGAACCACTCCGCGTAATCGCGAGCTCGATCCGGCGGGTTCGTGTACCGCGCGGCGGTGTCGATCACCACGCTGTGCTTCGAGATCCAGAAGTCGAAGCTCTGCGTGGGTCCCTCGGCCGGCTTGGGCTGGGTCAGGCACGAGAACAGATCGCTCGCTTCGCGGAGGAGCGACGTCTTTCCCGAGCCGTCGACCCCCAGCAGGAGATACCAGGGCAATGCCATCAAGGGATCGGCGACCCCCTTCAGGTGATCGAGCTTCCGGATGTCGCCAACCGCCGCGACGAACTTGGCGCGCATCTCCTGCGGGCTTTCGCCGCTGGCGGCGGGCACGTCGGTCTTCGGCTTCTCCAGGAATTTCCGCTCCCGGTAGCGGGGAACCGCCCAGCGAAAGACCAGGACGAAGCCGGCCACGACGGATATGGAAAGCGCGACCCAGAACGCGCGGCTGCGCAGGACGACCGAAGCCCAGCCGAACCACTGGCCGGTCGTGCCCAGGATGCGCGATGCGACGTAGAGACCGATCAACAGAACGAGGAGCAGCACCGACGTGAGGGCCAGCGCGACCCGCCACCCCTTGAGCTTCGCGAGCGTGGCGATCTTCGGCACCAATTCGCGGATATTCATGGCTTGGCTCGCTCGGATCGGAAGAGGCAGTAATTCGCTCGGAGCGATGGGTCCGACTGATGCGCCGCGAGCGCGGCCTTGAGCGCCGGGATGCAGCTTTCGATCGGTTCGTCTTTCGCGCGCTTTGCAGCGAAGAGCGGCTGGCTCGAGGTGACGACGTAGCCGAGCTCCAAGCCAAACGGCTTCCCGATGACGTACTGGTCGACCCCATCCGGATCCACCTTCGGATAGGCGGCAGTGGTTTCTTGACCGAGATCCTTGCCGGGAAGCTCGTGATAGCAATCGCCTGCGCCGGCTGGGATGTAGTCGATGTGGGTGATGCCGAGCGGCTGCGTGGACTTCACGACGAATGCGTAAGTTTCGTCTTCGAAGAGCACCGCTCCGGCGTCACAACCACGCGGAGCAGGGGGCGCGTTGCCAGACGGCCACACCCCGGTCTGGATCGAGACGGCGTTTGGTGTGCCCTCGTGCTTGCGTCGGATCGGTTCGAGCAGAGCGATGACCTCGCAAAATGGGCGGGGCACGACGACTAGATCGGCGCCCACGGCCTCACGCACGCCTACGGTCTCGCGCGCGAGCTTCAATGCGTCCTCTTGCTGGTGCTCGCTCGAGACGCGTCCGCTGAGACGCGCGACGCCCTCGACCGAACCGTTCACCGTGACCGCGGCGCAGTCGAGCCGCGCCAACTTCTGCTCGAGGTCGTGGACGATCTGATTCCACGGCGGTGCTGGCGGTGGGGGGGGGCACGAGCAGTCTGCCTTGCACGGGAGCGATCCCGGGCACGCCGGCTGCGCGAGCTTGGCCTCGCAAGTCTCGCCGGCATCCAGCACTCCGTTGCCGCAATTCTTGATCGGGCAGAGGATGTGCCTCTGGCAGAGCACGACGAGCGCAATCGCAACGGCCGCCGCCGCGGGGGCAGCGAGCCACGCTTTGGAGATCGGCGCAGGTTGCGCGCGCGGCTCGTACGGCTTCGCTTGATACGGCTGAGGGGTGAGCTTCTGGCCGCTGCGGTCGAGATCGTCGGCGTCCGGGATCGGGGTCGGCAGGTGACGGGCGATCTCGCGGCGAAGGCGCAGGATCTCGGCGTCCTGGCTCGAATCGTAGTACTTGCCCCGAAATCCGAGGCAAAGACAGAGATGAAAGACCTCGAGCACCGTGGTGTGCTCGCTGCCAACGCGCGCGAGCCGGTCGTAGAACTCTTCGCCTCCATTGATGGTCTGAAAGAGCTCGACCTGTAGGGGCGACTCGGTCCACTCCGCGAACAAACGCTCGTTGTTTTGCGCCGAGAAGCGCAGAATCCGCTCGTCCGCCCAGCAGACGGCGGCGAACCTGGCGTCTTCGTAGTTGGACGCTGGTACCCGCGATTGCCTGAGCGCCACCTGCTGCTGGCTCAGGATCTGCTCGATGTCCTGACGGACCTGCCGGAACGTGCGCCCCTTGGAGGCGTTCGCACCCGTGATCAGGAGGACGTAGGAGACGAATGGCGTGAAGATCTCGCGCAGCGACATGATCTCGCTCGCCTCGCTCAGTGGCCGAAGATGATGATGAGTTGCATCTCGGTAGCGGGCGGCAGACTGTTGGCGAACACCACCACGTTTCGCTGCTCGCGAATTCGCCGCCAGTGGGCCGAGCCCTGGTCGACCGCGAAGTAGCGGAAGCCCTCGCGCTTGGGAAGCTCCTCGGGGAACACGTCGAGCACGTCGAGCTTGAGGCCAGGCACCAACGCGTACTGAATCTTCGCCATCTCCTCGCGGGACGAGATCTTGCCCTTTTCCTGGAGCAGTTTGTGGAGCGTCTCGACAGGCTCGCGGCTCTTGACTGCCAGGTAGTAACCGTTGTCGCCAGTGAGAAGCCGCTCCTCGATGCTGGCGGCGAAGAACTGTCCGTCGTGGACGAGCGGGATGAACTCCTTGGTGCTCTCCCCGAACTCGCTCACGAGCGCCTGGATCGAGCGCACGGCAAGCCGAAAGCACGGCAACGGATCTTGGTGGCGATACGGCGGGAGCGCATCCTCGCCGCTGCGCTCGCCGAGCGCGCCGGTGGTGCTCGAGAAGACGGAAAGCTCTGCGACGAGCTGACGCAACGCTGGGTAGACGGTGACCGGATGGACGTCACCGACCTCGACCGCGTGCAACAGGTACGGAACGTACCGATTCAGGGTCTGGAGCTTGAGGGTCACGTCGAGTGAGTGTGACGCGAGCTCGACTCCCACGCCGGTCCGCTTCGGTTTGTACTCGGCGAACTCGTTGCTCTTGGCCAAGAGCTGCTTTGCGAGGTCGCGCAGCAGCGAACGGAGCAGGTTGGATGCCCCGATCGCGACCATCGGCGGTGCATAGTCGGGCGACAGGAACCCTCCGCGCCCCTCGGCCGAGGGCAGGATCTCCGCGATCTTGACCATCTCGAACCCATCCGGCGGGCGTTCGCCGGGACCGTCGAAGAGGATCTGTGCGTCCGCCACGAGGAATGACACGGCGCAGCGGTGCGCCCGTGCCGAGTGGAGGTCGACGACCTCGCGGTCGTCGCTCCGAAAGCGCAGCGCTCGCCCCCGAGCCATACTCCCGTCAGTCGCGACGTTGGATGCACTTTCGTCGAGCCGCGGCACGCCGACGTACACGCCGAGCGGCCGGCCGTGAGGATCGAGCCGGTCCTTGAACGAACGAACGGCCAGCTTGGCCTCGCTCTCACCGCCGAACGCGAGGATGGTGCCGTCGGGTGTGACGACTTCGCAGTCGTCCACCTCGAATGAAAATGTCTCGAGCGCCGGTTCGCTGACGCGAAGCCGCTTCACTCCCCACGGGAACGGCAACAGCATCTGCGCGAGTCGCCGTAGCCGTGCGTCGTGGTAGAGGTCCTGTTGCTGGAAGTGCTCGGGCTGCAGGAACATTCCCTGCCCCCAGGCGACCGGCTGAAGGTGATCCATTCGTCCCTCGATCCCGACGATTAGCGCCGCGAGTCGGCACGCGCGCTCGATGTGGGTGCGGAGCCGACCCGGACCCGAGTCTGAGCGAACTGGCCGACGCTCTCCAACCGTGGCGAGCCCACGGAGCTTCACCTATACACGAATTGAGCGTCGGCGCGAAGCGGAAACGAGTGCTTGTGGGCGGTGCGTGCGAAAGGACTCATCACAGGATGCGCGCGACGCGACGAGCCCGCGCGTCAGCCTCGTCGTGCAAGGCGGATCGAAGCTGGCCAGTGGTGGGCTGGTCAGGTGCTGCTAATCGGCGCGCCGCAATTCGAGCGCTCAGCCTGAACGGCGCGCGCCTCAGCACTGCTTTGGGGAGCGCACCGACTGCTCGTGCGGTGACTGCTACCTGATTTCCCCTAGCCGAAGTTCGCAATGGTCACGCGGCGATTCTTGGCCTTCGCTTCCGGCGTGTCTGCTGGGTCGAGCAGCCGTTCCTCGCCGAGCCCGTCGGCGTGTAGCCGACCTTCTAGCTTGAACGGGCCCGCACCGTCACATACTGCGTGACGAGGTAGCTCTTCACCGCTTCTGCCCGCCGATTGGAAAGGCACTTGTTCTGCTCTGCCGAGCCGTCCTGATCGGTGTGGCCCTCGATCCGGAAGCAGCAGAGCGCCAGTGCCTCGTCGCCGTTCACGGCCTCGGCAAAGCGATCCAATACGCGTTTGGATTGGGGCGTTAGTTGCGCCGAGCTCGGTGAGAAGTTGAGGTTCAGGTCCACCTTGCGTGCGACACCGCGGGTCGGCAGCGCCGCGCTACACACCAGCTTCTGGCCCCCGGGTACGCATGCCGCTTTGACGAAACTCTTGGAACGCCTTCCGCGTCTTTCTGCTTCGGTGGTTCAGGCGGCCTGAGCGCCTGAAAGTCGTATTCCGCCGCGGACGGCGCGACGTCCGCGGTCTGGGCCGCTCGTGGGGCCGTCGCGTCGATCACGAACGCAGCAGCCAATGCGACTGCTCCGAGTGGCGTTCGCATCATCCGGGTCTTCTGCGTTGCCCCGGAGCTGGGCGCTCGGGAAGTCACTCCGCGTAGCCGAGGTTGGCGATCGTCACGCGGCGATTCTTGGCCTTGGCTTCCGGGGTGTTGGCCTCGTCGACCAAGTTCTGCTTCCCGCGCCCCACCGGGATCAATCGGTCCTTGAATCCCTTCACCTCGATCTGCTTCTGCGCCAGGTACGCGCGGACTGCGTCGGCGCGTCGCTGCGAGAGCTTCAGGTTGTACTCTTCCGAACCGTCCTGATCGGTATGACCCTCGACGCGGAAGCAGCACACCGACAGCTTCTCCTTGTCCTCGCGCACGGCGTCGGCGAAGCGGTCCAAGACCTTCTTGGAATCCGGTGTGATTTCCGCCGAGTTGACGGCAAAGTTGATCTTGACGTCGATCTTACGCGCGACATCGCGCGTCTGGAGTTCGTTGAGGTGGGCCTTGCACACAGGCTTGCGGTCCCGCTCGATCAGCGGCGGCGGTCCATCGGGTGTGAGCTGCTGCCTGAAGTAGTCCTTCGAGTAGTCCTCGCTTGCATCGCCCGCGCGAGCCGTGGTGACGACCGCGCACAGCGCGGCCCCGGTGAGCAGCGTCGTGATCGTGAGAAATCTGAGCTGCCGAGTCATCGTTAGATCCTCCTCCGTTTTTTGTCGGTGCCGAAGAACGCAACTTACCCTGACTCGCTCCGTGTCCGCTAGTCGCTCGAGCCCGGCCTCGGACGCTCCTCGATCACCTTGGTGCCCGCGGCGATCGTGCCCTTCGATTCGATCAGGGTGCCGAACGAGACCTTGTCCTCGACCGACGTGACGGAGATCGTGCCGAGATCGATCTTGCGGTGTGCACGGACCTCGCCGCCCACCTCGATCGGTTTGGTCGCGAACGCCACCAGCCGCTGGCCAGGTTTCACGCCATGCAGCCGGCCCACGTTCAGGATCACGTCGCCCTCGGCACTGAGCACCTCACCTTCAATCGGGTAGTTCTCCCGAACCACGTCCAGAATAGCGGGAACCACTCGTGCCGTCACGGCGTCGACTGCGCCGGGATCGTCCAGCTCCGCGCGACCGGTGCCCAGCAGTCGCGTCGACTCCACGTCGGTCAGGGTCCACGTCACGATTCCGGTGCCGGTGCCGGGAACCTCTCCCGCAACCAGCAGTCGGGCCGGAAGCAGCGTTCGCTTCGCTGCTTCCTCGGCTTCGAGGATGCAGCGGTCGACGGGAAGCACCCGTTCCGTGCTGCGTAGCGCCTCGAGCAGGCTCGACTTCAGCGCCAGGCCGGTCGTGTCGGCATCGCGGTCCCCGGGAGGTGCTCGAAATTTGCCGACCGAAACGACCGTGGGGGAGGGGGATGCCGGACCTCGCGGCGCGCTCTTCGCGATGCGTTCCGAATGGAAGTCGGGGTCGCGCACCTTTGCCACCTGTTTGTAGAAATACGGGTCGGCGGGGCAGTCGGGCGGTGGCGGCGGCGGTGGGGGCTTCTCGTAGGGGACGTAAGCGAGCACCGGATTGGTTCCTTCGCCCGTGCTGGAGACGACGCTCGACGTCTGCTGGTTTCCTGCGGTCAGCTCCGGGACTCTGTATTGGGCGTAGTTCCCGATGTCTACGACGTTGATCAGCCGATTGCCATCCCGGTCGGCATCCCCCTTGAGCCCGGCGAGAATGGCGTAGACGAATGCCCCGTGTCCCAACTTTCCGCGCTCGAGCGACTCTTGATCGAAGGTGCTCGAGTTGAGGACGTAGAGGCCGCGGCTACCCTGGATCCCCTTCGCCATCGATGCGCCCTGAAGAGCTCCGCCGCTCACACCACCCGCGAAGCAGGTGTCCAAGACCAAGACCACGCTGCTGGCGCGCGCCAGGATGGCCGCAAGCTTGGCCTGAAAGACGCCCATCGAGAGGCCTCGATTGGCAAGGCTCGACCAGTTCGCGTCGTACGGGACGAAGTAGTACCGATCTCCGGGCTCCAGCGCTCCGTGGCCGCTGAACGCGATGACGACGACGTCGTCCGATTGCGCCTCGGCAGCGAGTTGGTCGAGTGCCCGCTCGATGCTCGTGCGCGTGGCTTGCTCGTTCACCAAGATGGTGGTGCTCACCCGCGCGTACAGACCCTGCTGCTCCCGGAAGAGCGCTGCCAACTCCTGCGCATCCGCGTCCGCAAACCGCAGCTTCAGGGACTTGTCGGCGTACTTGCTGACCCCCACGGTGAGAACCCGGAGGGTCCCCTTGAGTCGCAGTGGCGGTGGAGCCGGTGCGTAGGCGCGCCGCACGGTAGCGGCCTCGATGGTCGGAGCAGTGGCAGCTGTGCTGGCTGGGCGACTGGGACCTTTCGGTGTGCTGTCGGGCTCTCGCAGCTCCTCAGCCGATCGAACCGGCTTCGGCGCACCGCGGCTCGACGAACAGCCCGTGAGGACGGCGAGCACCAAAGCAAGCACAAGTCCGGCTGTGGATCGTCGTTTTTGAAGCGTGTCTGGCGGAAATGCCATGCGGATCCTCGATCGGCAGCCGCTCGCGGTGTGTCGCCACTCGGCCTCGCCCCAGGGCGATGCTACTCGATTCGACCTGCGGACGCGACGGGAGATCGGGGTTTCTCGCTTTTCGCGCCGGCGCGTGACTCGCGGCCCCGAAGCGTGAGAGGATACGATGGATCGGCGAGGGGGGAGCGCATGGGCGAGCGGGGTATTGGCTGGTATGGCGCTCTGGTTTTCGCTATCGCGATCCTGGGCGCCGAGGCCTGCGCGAGCCGGCAGGCCGATGAGTCCCTGACATCACGCGGCGCCCCCGCTCGACCAGCAGTCACCGGGGCGCAACCGGCTGCGCCGGCGAGCGCCAGTCTGGACGCGGGGGATGACGATGGGCCGGGTGTTCGCCTTGCCATCATGCCGTTCGAGGGCTCGAGCTACCCGCCGCGCGCCGAGTTCGCGCATTGGTCGGCCGAGCTGCAGAACCGTCTGGGATCCGAGTTGGCGAGCACGCGAAAAGTGCGGATCGACGTGCTCGACCGCGCGCGGATGGCGGAGATGATTCGCGAGCTCGGGATCTGTGCTTCGCAGCCGGAGAACCCTTCGTGCGCGGTGCGCGTCGGAAGGTGGCTGGGCGCCCAGTACTACATCCTGGGAACGTACAACGTGATGCTCGACGAGGCCGTGATCGCAGCGCGCATCGTCGACGTCGAGACGGGAAAGATCACGGGGAGCGAACGGAGCGAAGGTGGAAGTGGCGAGATGCCGCAACTGGTCGCGGCGCTCGCGACGAAGCTGGCGCAATCGCGTTGGACGGAAGAGCTCGCATCGCGCGGCGGCCCGCCGCCGGCTGCGAAGGCCGCGTGTGACGAGGCCGAGCGCGCGTTGAAGGCCGGCGACTACGATCGAGCCATCGAGGCAGCGACGCGAGCGCTCGAGATCGACCCCGCGAACAAGAAGGCCACGCGCATCATCAAGGAAGCCGGCGACGCCGGCATTCGCCGCTAGTCGCTGGCGCCGCCGTCGTTCGTCTGCGGAGTGACGCGCAGCGTCGACGCGCGCGGCGGGATGCGCGACTGCAATCCGTTCGTGGCGAGCAGTCCGTCCTCGATCGTCAGCGTCACCGACTCAGCCCGCGAGTCGGCGACGCATCCTCGAACGGTGGCAACCACGAATTCCCTGGCTTCCGCCGGGAGCACTTGTCCGTAGAGCGTGGCCCGGCCGGAGGCGCATTCACCGGGCATCGAGATGTCGTCGGCAGCCCCCACTAGGGATGTTGTGTACGAGACGAACGATTCCGGGATCACCTCGATCGGGCGGGTGCACGTGTTGGTCACCGTGACCGAGATGGTCAGGTCGACGCGCACATCTTGGTCGGTTCCGCCCCTAGCCCGCGAAACCGCGACGTGAGATTCGATCCTGGGCTCGGGGCAGGGAGCGCTCGGCGTACCACTGGAGGCGAGGGCAGAGGTTGCGCCGAGCACGACCCCCAGGGACAGTGTGACGAATCCGATCCGCGTGCCGGCCGTGATTCTTCGCATCGTCGAATCCCTTAGTTCAGGCAACCATTGACAGGGCGAGTGCGCTGTTGGTCTAATCCCGCCGTGTCGCGCAGACAAATGCCCCGTCTCCTCTGATCGCATGTTCGACATCGACAAACTGCTCGGCGAGATCTCCCCCGAGGCCCCCTGCGGTCCGGATCTGGAGTACGACCGCGAGTTCATCGACCTGGAGCGCGCCGCCGCCGGCAAGCCGGAGCGAGCTGTCGGAAGCACGGTGATCCCTGCCGAGGAGCCGAGTTGGGCAGACGTCCATAAGCGCGCAGTAGCGCTCTTCGGCCGGACCAAGGACTTGCGCGTCTTTACCCACCTGGTCAAGTCAGCGGTGCGACTGGACGGGCTCGGCGGCCTCGCGGCGAGCCTGACGCTCCTCGAGGGTCTTCTCGAACGCCATTGGGACAACGTTCATCCTCGATTGGACGCCGAGGCTGGCAACGACCCCACGGCTCGCATGAACGCGATTAGTACGCTTGCCGACTGGGACGCAATGGTCAAGCCGGTGCGTGAGCTGCCGCTGCTCTACGATCGCGAGATCGGGCCGTTCAGCTTCCGTGATTTCGAGGTCACTCGAGGAGCGGAGCCGGCGCCGCCGGGCTTGGATAAGGCGAAGCTTCCGCGCGTCTCGGACATCGAAGGCGCGTTTGCGCATGCGGACTTGGCCGAACTTCAGGCGTTGGCCGCGGTCCTCGGACGCTCAGCCGAGGCGCTGGCCGGAATCAATGCCACGCTCGCGGAGCGCGTCGGGAGCGGTGCCGCGCCGAATCTCGATGCGTTGGTCGCCGTCATTGGGGGAGTCTCCCAGCTCGTGTCCTCGCGGCTCGCGCTGCGCGGCGAAAGCTCGACCGGCGGGGCGGAGGCAACTGCCGACCCCACCGCGCAGCCGAGTGCCACGGCGAACACCGCCGCCGCGGGAAGTTCGTACCCGCGATGACGTGATACGCGCGCTCGACAAGGTGTGTGAGTACTACCGCCGCACCGAACCGTCCAGCCCGGTGCCGTTCCTGCTCGAGCGCGCAAAGCGCATGGCCGCCATGGACTTCGTCGAGCTCATGCGCGAGCTGGCGCCGGACGGATTGAAGCAAGCCACCAACGTGATGGGGGTGTCTCCAGACGCGAAGGGCTAACCAAAGCGTCGAGAAGGTCGGTCGATGAGCGGAACGGGCCGGTCATTCGGTCGTCTCAGGTCTATGGATGGGCGAGAAGGAGCCGAGTCATGCCGAGGGAAGCCAGCAGCAAGTTCATCCAGCGCAATCGCGCGCCGCGGGTTCAGATCGAGTACGACGTAGAGATTTACGGAGCCGAAAAGAAGGTGGAGCTGCCGTTCGTGATGGGTGTGATGGCCGATCTCTCCGGCAAGCCGGCCGAAGCCTTGCCTGCTGTCGCCGATCGGAAATTCCTCGAGATCGACGTGGACAACTTCGACGATCGGCTGAAGTCGTCGAAGCCCCGCGTCGCATTCCAGGTTCCCAATACCCTGACGGGAGAGGGCAACCTGATGGTCGATCTCACCTTCGAGAGCATGGAAGACTTCTCGCCGGCGGCCGTTGCGAAGAAGGTCGATGGCTTGAAACATCTCCTGGAGGCCCGCACGCAGCTCTCCAACCTGCTCACGTGGATGGACGGCAAGGCGGGTGCGGAGCAGCTCATTGCGAACATCCTGAAGGACCCTGCGTTGCTTCAGACGCTGGCGTCCGCCCCGAAGCCCGCCGGCTCGGGAACCGAGTGAGGACTTGAGACATGGCTGACGCCCAGCAAGAACAAGCCGCGGCCGGCGCCGCGACGATCGAATCGACCGAGTTCGCTTCGCTCCTTCAGAAGGAATTCAAGACGAAGTCCGACCGTGCGCGCGAGGCGGTCGAGTCCGCGGTTCACACGCTCGCCGAGCATGCGCTCCGAGACGTGAAGTTCGTGTCCGATGACGCCGTGAAGACGATCTCGGCGCTGGTGGCGGAAATCGATCGCAAGCTCACCGAGCAAGTGAATCACATCCTCCATCACGAGGATTTTCAGCGGCTCGAAGGGGCATGGCGGGGTTTGCACTACCTGATCAACAACACCGAGACCGACGCGATGCTGAAGATCAAGGTCTTCAACATCTCGAAGAAGGAGCTGGGCGCGACCCTCAAGAAGTTCAAGGGCACGGCGTGGGATCAGAGTCCGGTGTTCAAGAAGATCTATACCGAGGAATACAGTCAATTTGGTGGACACCCGTTCGGCTGCATCGTGGGCGACTACTATTTCGATCATTCCCCGATGGATGTCGAGCTCCTAGGTGAGATGTCGAAGGTGGCGGGGGCCGCTTTCGCTCCCTTCATCGCGGCGGCGGCCCCGACCGTGATGGGTATGGATTCCTGGCAGGAGCTGGCAAATCCGCGCGATCTGACGAAAATCTTTCAGACGCCAGAGTATGCGGCGTGGAACTCCCTCCGAGACTCGGAGGATTCGCGCTGGGTCACACTTTGCATGCCGCGTTTCCTGGCGCGACTCCCCTATGGCGCCAAGACTAGCCCCGTGGAGGCTTTCGATTTCGAGGAGGACACGGCAGGGGCGACGCACGCGAAGTACACGTGGGCAAACTCGGCCTATGCCATGGCCGTGAACATCAATCGGGCATTCAAGCTCTACGGCTGGTGCGTCCGCATGCGCGGCATCGAGTCGGGGGGCGTCGTGGAGGGGCTACCCACCCACACGTTCCCAACCGACGACGGTGGCGTCGATATGAAGTGCCCGACGGAGATTGCCATCGACGATCGGCGCGAAGCCGAGCTCGGCAAGAACGGTTTCATTCCGTTGATTCACAAGAAGGGTACGGATCTCGCGGCCTTTCTCGGCGCTCAAACGCTGCAGAAACCAGCGACCTACACCGACCCCGATGCGACGGCGAACGCGAACCTGTCCGCTCGAATCAGCTACTTGTTTGCAATCTCCCGATTCGCGCACTACCTGAAGCAGATTGCCCGCGACAAGATCGGCTCGTTCAAGGAGCGGGAAGACATGCACAAGTGGTTGCACAAGTGGATCCAGGGCTACGTGGACGGAGATCCCGCCAACTCCGCGGAAACAACCAAAGCGCGGAAGCCGCTCGCGGCTGCCGAGGTAAAGGTCGAGGACGTGGAGGGCGATCCGGGCAACTATAAGGCGACGCTCTGGCTGCGCCCGCATTACCAGATGGAGGGGCTTACCACTTCTATGCGCCTGGTTTCGAAGCTGCCGTCTGCCAAAAAGTGAGTTGGATCGCCCTGAATCGCGGATCGCGTGGCATTGCGAGTTGGGCGAAGGCGAGCTTCTGTAGCGGAATGGAACGAATCGTTGACTGACCGCGTCTCTAACTCAGATCGAAAGGAGAATCGTCATGGCCAGTGCGGATATGTTCCTGCTGTTGAAAGATGTGCCCGGCGAATCGGGGGATTCGAAACACAAGGACGAGATCGACGTGACTGCTTGGAGCTGGGGTATGTCCAACGCCAGCTCGATCAGCGGCGGTGGTCAGGGCACGGGCAAGGTGAGCATTCAAGACATCTCGTTCACGCACAGCCTCGACAAGGCGTCAGCCGTGCTGCAGCTCCGGTGCTGTAAGGGCACGGTCATCCCCGAGGGCACGCTGACCTGTCGAAAGTCCGGAGACGATCCGGTCGAGTATCTCGTCATCAAGCTCAAGAACGTCTACGTCACCTCGGTCAGCACCGGTGGTCATGGCGGCAGCTCGCTGCCGGACGAGACGGTCACGCTGAGCTTCGAGCACGTGACCACCGAATACAAACTACAGGCCGGCGACGGCAAGGGAAATGCGGCTGGCGGTCTCACATGGGACATCAAGGCCAACGCGTCGCAGTGAAACTCGGGGCCCGAGGTGCATGGGGGTGCCAGCACGGAGCTGGCACCCCCATGGCGCGAACGCCAGGCGCAATGCGCCTCTGGTCCCGCTGAGCGATCCATGCTCACGACATCCGAGCAGAGTCTTCGCGACGGCCGGCTCGATGAAGCGCTCGTTGCGCTTCAGTCGGAGATCCGCGCGGACCCCGCGGATCCCAAGAAGCGAGTTTTCCTCTTTCAGCTGCTTGCGCTGCTCGGGCAGTGGGAGCGAGCTCTCACTCAGCTCGGCGTGCTGAAGGAGATGGACGCGAGCGCGCTGCCGATGATTCAGATGTGTGGCGACGCGATCCGTTGCGAGGCGCTGCGGACCGATGTTTTCAACGGGCGCCGGACGCCGCTGATTCTTGGTCAGCCGGACGCATGGCTGGCGGCATTGCTCGAATCGCTGAGGCTCGCCGGCGATGGTCATCGGGCCGAGGCAGGTCGGATGCGTCGTGCCGCTCTCGAGGACGCGCCGCCTACCTGCGGTGCGGTGGACGGGGTGCGCTTCGAGTGGATCGCCGACGCCGATACGAGGCTCGGCCCGGTGCTCGAAGTGATTCTCAATGGTCGCTACTACTGGGTACCGTTCCACCGCGTACGCGAGGTCCGGATCGACGCTCCCTCAGACCTGCGCGACAAGGTCTGGATGCCCGCCCACTTCGTTTGGGCCAACGGCGGCGATCACGTGGGAATGATTCCCACGCGCTACGTCGGAACCGACCTGTCGAGCTCGGACGACCTTCGCCTGGCAAGGCGAACCGAGTGGCTAGGCGAGGGCGATGATCTGGTCCGGGGTCTTGGCCAGCGGATGCTTGCTACCAGCGAGGGTGATTATGCGTTGCTGGACATCCGCTTGATCCAGCTCGAGGCGGCAGAACCTGCGGTCACCCCGGAGTCGTCCGACGGTGCCTAGGCCCACTCCGACCAGCCTTCAGCCGTCGTTGCTGGACCGGCTCACGGACGACGAGCCTGAGAAGAAAGTCGAAGCGGCGCACAAGCGAACGCTCAGTCTTCAGCAGCTTCGGGCCTGTGTCCGGCGCGACATGGGATCGCTTCTGAACACAGATCCACTGGGCACGGTGCAAGACTTGTCTGCGTTTCCGTTGGTCGAGCATTCCGTCATCAACTACGGTTTCCCAAACCTCTCTGGCCTGACGGTCAACAGCAAAGCACCTCAAGACTTGGAGCAGGTGCTGCGGCAAGTGATCGTCGATTTCGAACCGCGCATCCTGGCAGACTCGCTCAAAGTCGTGGTGCGCGTGGAGCGGGATCGGGAGGGTCACGAGGCGGTTGCGTTCTCGGTCGAAGGGGAGCTGTGGGCCGATCCGGTGCCGGTCGACATGGCGCTGAGAGGCACCGTCGATTTCGACAACGGTGCCATCTCGATCGACGAAGGCTTGACCTGAGAGTTCCAAGGAAGAAACCGCGTGGATCCTCGTCTACTCGCCTACTACAACGAAGAACTCCAGTTCGTGCGCGAGATGGGCGGCGAGTTCGCCCAGGCTTACCCCAAGATCGCTGCGCGGCTCGGGCTCGAAGGGCTCGAATGCGCCGACCCCTACGTGGAGCGCCTCCTCGAGGGGTTCGCATTCCTCGCTGCACGCATCCACCAGAAGCTCGACGGCGAGTTCCCGAAGTTCACGCAGCACCTCCTGAACGTCGTCTATCCGCACTATCTGGCGCCGACACCATCGATCGCGGTAGTTCGATTCCAGCCCGGTGCTGGTGTGGTCGCGAGCGTCGACGGGTTCGAGATCCCGCGTGACGGCGTCTTGCGTGCGGCGGCGCGCGGGTCGGCCGAAGAGTCGGCTTGCGAGTTTCGGACCGCCCACGACGTCACGCTCTGGCCGATCGAAGTAGCCGAGGCCGACTATCTGACACACGGCCAGGGCCTGAGCGCTGCGGAAGCGGCGGTGCTACCGCCAGGCGTCAATGCCAGCCTCCGGCTTCGCCTCCGGACGATTGGGGGTGTGCCGTTCGACAAGCTCTCGCTCGATCGGCTGCCGATCTTTCTCGCTGGAGGCGAGCTCATTCCTGCGCACCTCTATGAGCAGCTGGTGGCCAATGTGGTAGGGATCTTGGTGCGGCCCGCCGCCGCCGATCGCCCGTGGTTCGAGCTATTGCCCGGATCGAGCCTGAAGGCCATCGGATTCGACGACTCCGAAGCGCTATTGCCCTACGGCAATCGTTCGTTTCAGGGCTACCGACTATTGCACGAGTATTTTGCGTGCCCGGAGCGCTTCCTGTTCGTGGAGATTCAAGGGCTCGCCCCTGCCATCCGCCGACTGGGTAAGAGCGAGCTCGAGATCGTCGTACTGCTCGACCGTGCCGATCCAGTCCTCGAGCACAGGGTCAGCAAGACGAACTTCGCGCTCTTCTGCAGCCCGGCCGTGAACTTGTTCCAGCCGCGAGCCGTGGATCGCGTGCACGTCGAGCACGGGCGTTCGGAGTTCCATCTGGTCCCTGACCGAACTCGGCCGATGGATCTCGAGGTCTACGACGTCCTTTCCGTCGTGGGTCACGGCCACTCGGGGGACGCCGAGCAGACTTTCCTGCCGCTTTTCCGCGCGACCGACTGGAGCAGACACGGCGAGGACGTGAAGTATTTCACCGCGCGACGTGTGCCTCGCGTGTTGTCGGCGAAACAGAAGGAGACCGGCACCCGGGCGCCGTACGTGGGTAGCGAGATCTTCCTGGCGTTGGTGGACGGCAGCGAAGCGCCGTACTCGTCGGACCTGAGGGAGCTGGCGGTCGATGTGCTGTGCACGAATCGCGACCTGTCCCTGCGCTTGCCGCGCGGCCTCGGTAAGACCGACTTCTTCCTGGTGGCGGGGGGGCCGGTGGAGTCGATCCGGTGCCTTGCAGGCCCAACGCCCCCGCGCCCGTCGTGGCCAGACGGGGACGTGGTGTGGCGACTGATCAGCCATCTCTCGCTCAACTACCTGTCGCTTCTCGATACCGACGAGCGCCAAGGGGCGGCGGCGATGCGCGAGTTGCTGTCGCTTTATTCCCACGTGGCCGACCAACACGTACGCGCGCAGATTCGCGGAGTGCGGTCGGTGAAAGCGCAGCCGATCGTGCGGCGTGTGCCGCTCGGGGGCCCCATCGCGTTCGGCCGTGGGCTCGGCGTCACCTTGACACTCGCCGAGGGGGATCTCGTCGGCGTCGGTGCCGCGGTGTTCGGAGCGGTGCTCGAGCGCTTCCTGGCCCGATACGTGTCGATCAACTCCTTCACGGAAACCGTGCTTCGCACAGTCGAGCGTGGCGAGGTGATGCGATGGCCCATCCGGATGGGTCAGCGCCACACAATCTGAGCTACATCGACCGCGTCCGGAGCGACCTGTTCCGGTTCGGCTTCTACGCGGCGATGCGGACGCTCGAGTGCGCGCACCCGGACAAGCCGCGGTTCGGCCGTTCCGAGAGACCGGCGCACGATCCCGTTCGGCTTGGGCAAGCGCCGACGCTGGCGTTTGCGCCCACGGAGCTCGCTTCGTTTTCACCCGGCGAGGACGGAACGCCGCCGCTGCTCTCGGTCTACTTTTTCGGTCTCTTCGGCCCCAACGGGCCGCTGCCGCTCCATTTGACCGAGCACGCCGTATCGCGTGCGCTGCACGAGCGAGATCACACGCTTCGTCGCTTCGCCGATCTCTTCCACCACCGGTTGCTGATGTTCTTCTACCGGGCGTGGGCGAGCGCCGAGCCCGTCGTGGGCTTCGATCGGCCCGATTCCGACCGGTTCGCAGCGTACGTGGCGACGCTCATCGGGCTCGGGATGCCGAGCCTGCTTGGCCGGGATGCGGCCCCGGACCTCGTGAAGCTGTTCCACGCGGGCAATCTGGCCGGGCAAAGCCAGCATCCGGACGGCTTGCGCAATCTGCTCGCCGACTACTTCGGAGTCCCCGTACGTATCGAGGAGTTCGTCGGAGATTGGCTCGAGATCCCGGTAGAAAATCAGATGTCGCTCGGCACCTCGAAGAACACGGGTCTTCTTGGTGAGACCGCTCTCATTGGGTCCTGGGTGTGGAGCCGGGCACACAAGTTCCGCGTCGACGTGGGAGCGCTCGGGTTTGACGACTTCGTGCGGTTCCTGCCGGGCAGGCCGGCAGTGGAAAAGCTCGCGGCGCTGGTGCGCACATACGTCGGCGACGAGCTGGGTTTCGAGCTCGGTGTCGTGCTCGCGGGTGAGGCGGTCCCACCGCTCGAGCTGGGCGGCGCAGCCTGGCTCGGGTGGACGACCTGGCTAGGCGAGCGCCCCGGGGCGCAGGATGCCGATGATCTACGCTTCGATCCCATGATGCAGTAGCATAGGTCGCGAAGCCGGCTTCGACGCGACGACCACCTTACGAGATCGATCGGGTTACGGGTAAACGATGGCCGAGATCAGTCGTGTCGCGCTGTTCGGCAAGCTCAACTCGATCGGCTACCGGGCGGTCGAGGCCGCGACGGTCTTCTGCAAGATCCGCGGGAACCCCTACGTCGAGCTGGTTCACTGGATCCACCAGATCCTTCAGCTCCAGGACTCCGACCTGCACCGTGTGATCAAGCAGTTCAGTCTCGAGCCGGGGCGCCTCGCCAAAGACATCACCGACACCCTCGACCGGCTGCCGCGGGGATCCACCACGATCTCGGATCTGTCCTCGCACCTCGAAGAAGCCGTCGAGCGCGGCTGGGTGTTCGGCACGCTCATGTTCGGCGAGGCGCAGGTTCGCACCGGCCACGTGGTCGTGGGTTTGCTCAAGACCCACGGCTTGCGTCACGCCTTGATCGGCATCTCGAAGGAGTTCGACAAGGTCAAGCTCGACACGCTCACCGACCGGTTCACCGAGGTGGTGAAAGGCTCGCCTGAGGAGAACCTCGGTGCGCGCGATGGGTTCCAGACCGGCGGCGGGGCCGAGCCGGGCGAGGCGAGCGACGCTCTGGCGCCGGCTCAGATGGGGAAGCAGGAAGCATTGAAACGGTTCTCCGTCGACCTGACCGAGCGCGCCCGCAACGGCGAGATCGACCCGGTCGTGGGGCGCGACGAAGAGATCCGCCAGCTCGTGGACATACTCATGCGCCGCCGCCAGAACAACCCGATCCTCACGGGTGAAGCGGGCGTGGGGAAGACCGCGGTGGTCGAGGGTTTCGCGCACCGCATCGCTGCCAACGACGTGCCCCCGCCCCTTCAGGGCGTCTCGTTACGCACGCTCGACGTGGGATTGCTCCAGGCCGGTGCGAGCATGAAGGGTGAGTTCGAGAACCGATTGCGGCAGGTGATCGAGGAGGTCCAGTCGTCCCCCAAGCCCATCATCCTGTTCGTGGACGAAGCGCACACGCTCATCGGTGCGGGTGGTGCCGCAGGGACGGGCGACGCCGCAAACTTGCTCAAGCCGGCTCTCGCCCGAGGCACGCTCAGGACGATCGCGGCGACCACCTGGGCCGAATACAAGAAGTACATCGAAAAGGATCCTGCGCTGACGCGCCGCTTCCAGGTGGTGCAAGTCCACGAGCCGGCCGAGGACAAGGCCATCCTCATGATGCGCAGCGTGGCCTCGATGCTCGAGAAGCACCACCGCGTGCAGATCCTCGACGAAGCGCTCGAGGCATCCGTGAAGCTCTCGGCCCGCTACATCCCGGGCCGGCAGCTCCCCGACAAGTCGGTGAGTTTGCTCGACACCTCTGCGGCGCGCGTCGCGGTGAGCCAGCACGCGGTTCCGGCCGAGGTGGAGGATTGCCGCCGCCGGATCGATGCGCTCGAGACCGAGCGCGGGATCGTCGAGCGCGAGAAGGCGGTCGGCATCGACGTCGGCGATCGCGAGCGCAACGCGCAGGAGCAGCTCGCAACCGAGAAGCAGCGCCTCGGCGAGCTCGAGGCCCGGTGGAAGTCCGAGAAGGAGCTCGTCGATCGCGTCCTCGACCTACGAGCGAAGCTTCGCGGCCGCGCCGAGCCCGTCGAGGGCACCACGAGCGAGCTCGAGAAAGCCGCGCAGAAGACACTCGATCAGACGCGCGCCGCGGCAGCGGCCGAGCCTGCGGATCCGTCCAAGGGCAACAGCGGCGGTAAGGAAGAGCCCATCGCGCTCACGGCCGCGGAGCGTGAAGCAGCCCTCGCCGAGCTCAAGGAGCTCCAGGGCAAGTTGGTGGAGCTGCAAGGTGAACGGCCGCTCATCCTGCCCAGCGTCGACTACCAGGCCGTGGGCGCCGTGGTCGCCGGCTGGACCGGCATTCCCACCGGCCGCATGGTGCGGAACCAGGTGGAAGCCGTGTTGCGTCTCGCGGACACGTTGAACCAGCGCGTCATCGGTCAGCTCCATGCGCTCGACATGATCGCCAAGCGCATCCAGACCTCGCGCGCCAAGCTCGACAATCCCAACAAGCCCATCGGCGTCTTCATGCTCTGCGGGCCCTCGGGCGTGGGCAAGACCGAGACCGCACTGGCCCTCGCCGAGGCGCTGTACGGCGGCGAGCAGAATCTCATCACCATCAACATGAGTGAGTTCCAGGAGGCGCACACCGTCTCGACCCTCAAGGGTGCCCCCCCGGGATACGTGGGATACGGCGAGGGCGGGGTGCTCACCGAGGCCGTGCGACGCCACCCCTACAGCGTCGTGCTCCTCGACGAGGTCGAAAAGGCTCACCCCGACGTCCACGAGATCTTCTTCCAGGTCTTCGACAAGGGCTGGATGGAGGATGGCGAGGGACGCTTCATCGACTTCAAGAACACCCTCATCCTGCTCACCACCAACATCGGCACCGATCTCATCATGGGCATGTGCAAGGACCCCGAGCTCATGCCCAGTGCCGAGGGCATCGCCAAGGCGTTGCGCGAGCCGCTCCTCAAGGTATTTCCGCCCGCGCTGCTGGGCCGCCTGGTCGCGATCCCGTACTACCCGCTCAGCGACGAGGTGATCGGCAACATCGTGCGGTTGCAGCTCGGCCGCATCGCCAAGCGCGTGCGCGAGAACCACAAGGTTCCCTTCAGCTACGACGACGACGTCGTGAAGCTGATCGTTTCGCGCTGTACCGAAGTCGAGAGCGGCGGCCGCATGATCGACGCGATTCTGACGAACACCGTGCTGCCGGCGGTGAGCCGGGAGCTCTTGAACCGGATCCTCGAGGGGCACGCCGTCCAGCGTGTGCACGTTCGAGTCGACAACAGTGACTTCGCGTATGCGTTCGACTGAGTCGGCTTAGCCGCCGCGCGATCCCAGGTATCAGGAGATCCAATGGCCTCCGACCCGACGCAAAAGAACCGGTGGCTTTCGCTCAAGACTCCGCTCGGCCCGGATGCGCTATTGGTGCGGCGGATGACTGGCACCGAAGCGCTCGGACGGCTCTTCCACTACGACCTCGACGTTCGCAGCACCAAGCACGACATCAAGCTCGATGACTTGTTGGGGAAGAGCGCCAGCGTCAAGATCGAGCTCCCGAGCAAGAAGTTCCGGTACGTGCACGGGCTGGTCAGCGCGTTCGAATACCAAGGCCCTGAGGAAGGTTGGGCTGCCTACCGAATCACGCTGAGGCCCTGGCTCTGGGTACTGACGCGCACGTCCGACTGCAAGATCTTCCAGGACAAGAAGGTTCCCGACATCGTCAAGGAAGTGTTCCGGACCAACGGATTCTCGGATTTCGAATTCAACACCAAGGGATCGTACCGAACCTGGGAATACTGCGTTCAGTATCGCGAGACCTCGTTCAACTTCGTGAGCCGCCTCCTCGAGCAGGAAGGGGCCTACTACTACTTCAAGCACGAGGAGAACAAGCACACGTTGGTGGTCCGCGATGGCACGGGCCATGAACCTGCGGAAGGCTATAAAGAGATCATCTATCACCATCCGGATGCCCACGCCGGAGCGTTCGACCGCGAACACATCAGCGACTGGACGGTGACCAAGCAGGTTCTCCCTGGGAAGTACGCGCACACGGATTACAACTTCAAGACTCCCTCCGCCGACATTTCCGCAAACACACCCAATCCGAAGCAGCACGCGCAAGCGAGCCACGAGATCTACGACTATCCCGGTGAGTACGAGGAAGAGGTGGCCGGGACCAACTACGCCAAGGTGCGGCTCCAGGAGATCCAGTCGGAGTACGAACGCGGAACCGGCACCACGAATGCGCGTGGGTTGCAGGTTGGAAGCCTCTTCAAGCTGGTGAACTACCCCCGTTCGGATCAGAACCGCGAGTATCTGGTCACGCAAGCGTCGTACACGTACGAGTCCGATGCGCTCGCCGGCTCGAGCGCAGGCGGCTCGCCGCATTACTCCTGCACCTTCACGGTGATCCCGACCCCAGGCCCGTTCCGGCCCGCTCGCATCACGCCCAAGCCCGTCGTTCAGGGGCCACAGACGGCGATCGTTACGGGTCCCCCGGGAGAAGAGATCTACTGCGACGAGCACGGCCGGGTGAAAGTTCACTTCTTCTGGCATCGCTACGATCAGTCGGACGACAAGAGTTCGTGCTGGATCCGCGTGTCACACCCGTGGGCTGGGCAAGGCTGGGGTGCCGTATCCATACCGCGCATCGGGCAGGAGGTGATCGTCGATTTCATCGAGGGCGATCCAGACCGCCCCATCATTACCGGTCGAGTTTACAACGCTGAGGTGACCGCGCCCTTCCCCCTACCCGCGCAAGCCTGCGTGAGCGGAATCAAATCGAACAGCACCAAGGGCGGCGGTGGCTACAACGAGATGGCCATGGACGACACCAAGGGCAACGAGCTCGTCCGCATGCACGCCCAGTTCGACATGGACACCACAGTCGAGAACGACCAGCGAAACACGATCCACAACAACCGCACGACCAACGTCGACGTGAACGACACCGAGACGATCGGGTCGAATCAGGACGTTACGGTGGGTGCGAACCGCTCGTTGACCGTCGGCGCCAACCAGACCACCTCCATCGGAGCCGCGCATTCGAGGACGGTCGGCGCGAGCGAGACGATCAGCGTGGGTGCGAGTAAGGCAGAGACGATCGCGATAGCGAAGGCGCTCACCATCGGGGCCGCCTATCAGGTGACCGTGGGCGCCGCGATGAACGAGAGCATCGGGGGCGTCAAGGCCGAGGAGATCGGGGGCGCGAAGGTTGTCAATGTGGGCGGGGGGCACATGGTGAACGTCGGCGGGAGCATGAACAACAACGTCGGCGGCAGCAAAGTGGAGAAGATCGGCGCGAACGCGACCATCACTTGTGGCGGAAACATGGGCATCAGCGCGAGCAAAGTCACCATCGAGGCCAAGTCCGAAATCACCCTCAAATCGGGTGGAGCGTCGATCACGCTGAAGAGCGGCGGCGACGTCGTCATCAAGGGAAGCAAGATAACAATTAAGGGATCCGGTGATGTGATCCTCAAGGGATCGAAGATCACCGAAAACTGAGCGCCCGCCCGCTGGACGCTATACGGCACCGGATGGTTCGAGCCACTCCTGAGGGTGCAGGAAACGTCGAGTCCATGCGCGGGTGGATTCCTGATCGGTGAACATTCCCGGGAGTTCGGTCGGTTCGTCGATCAGCGCCGGCTCGAGGAGCTTCGCCACACGTCGATAGGGACGGAGGTCGTCGAGGCGATTGATGTCCCCGCAAAGCGGGGTCGCACCAGCCTGTATGATCGAGCCGTTCCGACCTTGATGGAATCCGATTTCGCGACACGCTTCGATTCGCTTGCGAAAGTCCGGAAGCCGAGCGTGGAGGAAGCGTTCCCCCACGAGCGTCAGCCAGTTTACGCTGAGCAAGCCGGCCGGCATGTCCCAACTCGCTGCCTGAGGTTCGACGATCTCGACGCCCCAGTAGCGTCGAGCCCAAGCCCAGATTTGATCGAAGGCTAGGCCACGATCACCGCCAGAAGCGTCAATCTGGTACCCCGCGGTACCGGCAAGGAACGGCAGGATATCGGCAAGCCGAAACACAACCTCTCGCAGAACGTCGGGTGATGCCGAGGTTGGCCAGCGAGCGCGAAGCCAACTAGCGCGCTCTGCGCCGCCGGTGTCACCCACGTCCATGATGCCTAGGCTTCGGTTCGTGAGCCTTGCTTCGCTGCTCAGCTCAAGTGTCCACCAGCGGGGATCGGAACTCGGCTTCTCGAAGGCGTCGTCGAGCCGGGCCCAGCCGGTATCGTCGAGCTTGGCCCACGCAAGCTCGTTCCAGAGCCGATAGTGAGTGAGGTCCGCTCTCATCGCCTCGACGAGGGTGGTCCAAGCGGCACGGGCAAGTGGCCAGTGGTCTCGCAAGGATCCGGGGATGTAGATGACGAGACCTAGCGAGCCGATAGCGACAGTCTCCCCCTCGCTCAGCTCGGTCGCTGCAAACTCCGGGGCACGCAGGCGTCGCTCGGGTCCGCTCATAGAGTCGATCTCGTATTCGCAATCCACGAGTTCAGAAGAAGTCCTTGCCCAGCCAAGGTTCGTCCCGAGCCGGATCGTATGTGATCATGCAGGGCCCATCGGGCTGGGCGGGCTCGACGAAGGCCAGCGTGTTGCCGGTCTCGAATACTCCGGCCGCAGCGAAGGTGTCTCTGAGAATCGTCACACGATTGCGCTTCAGCTCCGCCACACCGTCGTTGCCCGCGGCGAGGATGATCCGCCCTCTCAGTCGGGCGAGGCCGTAGAACTTGAATCTCGTTTCCGCCAGGATCTCGAAGCCAGCGGGGCCGCCGTGGAGGACGCGTCCTTGCCGCCCGGAGATGAAGGCCTCACCGGGAGAGACCATCCGTACACCTGTCAGCGCGTCGTCTTCGCCACAATCGGCCGGATAGGGAAGCCGCTTCCACCGCTTGCCGTCGAAATGGAGGATCACACCACGATCTCCCACGGCGAAGACGGTGGTCGGGCCGGTTCCGTGGATTCCGTTGATTCCAGAATCCACGCCCGTTTCGTTCTCAATCCACTTGTGCCCATTCCAATGATAAATCGTCCCTTTAAACGTGCCGGCATAGACGGAGTCGTCCGCCGCTCCCCAGAGAGCTGTGATGTTTGGCACGTAACCGTGCTTCTGGTGATCTGGCAGGGTCGTCACCTCCCAGTCCAGCCCCGATCCCTCGGGGCTCCAGTCGAGGTCCTTCTCTCGGTGCGCCGGCCATCGTACGCTCGCTGTCGTCCAGACGTTGCCGCGCGAGCTGCCCACCCAGATCTGGTCGGTGGACGAAATCCAGAGGTTTGCGAGGGTGTCGTTGGTGTTGAGCACGGTGTTGAAGCCGCCCGTCGGGTCCCAGTCGGACCTCCAGAGTTGCCCGACAGCGTGCAACGCATCGGACTCCTCGTAGCTCGTATTGACTACGTACAGCCCGTCCGGCCGCGCTTGGACGGCAATGATATTGCTGATCTCTCGCGTCCGCTTCTTGGTGGCCATGGCTCTCCGTCCCGATGTATAGGATCTCGACGTGATCTCAGCGCCGTCGCGCCCCTGTAGTTGCTGCCGACCTAGCGGCGTTCCTGGCGCCGTTGCCCGTGGCCATGCCGTTGCGCAACGGGGTGTTGGGGCCCGCGCCCATGCTCTGATAGACGCGGTCGCAGTGCTGGCGAATGCATTCAGCGGCCTGCTTCGCCAGCTTGGCTTTCTGCTTCTTGGTCTTTCGGCCCTTGATGCGTGAGCGCTTCCCGCCGCCTGGGCTGCGTTCCATGTTGTCGCTCTTGAACATCTCCTCCCACTTCTTTTGCATGTGGTCGAGGTTGTCCTTCAACGTGAACGGCTTTCCTCGCATCGAGTTTGCAAAGTCTCGAGCAGCGTCCGTCAGGAATTTGTGCTCAGTTCCGGCGCTCTGATCGTCGAAAACGTTGAACGCAGGAGCGCCACCCTCCGAGTATCCCGGAGCACCCGGGATATTTGTGCTGTTGTCGCCGCGCGAACTCTGAAAGTTCGAGTTCGCGGCGGGATGCTCGGCCTGGCAGCCGCCCTCGCGGCTCACGTCGTTGTAGGTGCCACAACGGATCGGTGGCGAGAACTGTGCGAAGATCTTCGCACATCGTGCGTCGGCCATTCCGATCGCACCGCTCTTGATGATCTGGGCAGGCGTCATCGACGCGCTGGCCTGGGGGCTCGATTTGGGCATGGTGCGCCACGCTCACATCTTGTTTCCCATGCCCTGGCTTCCCGTAAATACCACCGGCGAGCCTTCGACCTTCACGTTCGGGCTTCCGGTCAAGGGAAATGCCTTGGAGCTGGTCTTGAGGCTGACGACTTCCTTCTGGGTGCCGGGCTCATTGCCGGTGCAACTCGCGATCAGCGAGCCGATGCAGAAGATGTTCTTGCCGCCGATCAACGTCTTTCGACTGTCGTCATCGACTTGACCGGTTCCTGAGGGTGTCGTGATCGGATAGGGAATCGGAACGGGGCTGGGCGCGGCCGGCGTGATGCAGACGCTGGGCGCCATGTACACGACCGTATGACCGGTGCTTTCGCCAGCGATGTCCATTCCGTTTGCTGTCACAGCCACTCGTGACTCCTCGCGTTGGTATCTCGCCTCCGGGCGGCAGAGTCGTGTCAGCCGGATCCGTGTGCGTTTCTCACGTGATCGCACGCCAAAGGAGCGCGCCTCGTTGCCTTCCGTCCGAGCCCGCCAGGCAAACCGCTGTATCGTCCGCTGCATAGCCTGCGTGCCAGGACTCGGCGGCGAGAGCCGTGAGGAGAGGTAGTGTGGCCGCGCCCACGTCACCAAGCTCGCGCAGTGGCATGGCGAGCGCTGTTTCCGTGCCGAGGACGTCGCCGAATCGTGCAATGACGATCTGAAATTCGCGAATCTTGTAGGGCTCGTGAGTGAGGTCCGTCAGCCACGCATTGGTCCGGCGCCGTGCAGCTCGGAGCGGACCAACGGCGTCGCTAAGCGCCTGCGTCAGGCCTACGGCGCTCGTGGCTTCCTCGCTGTGGAGCGGCGCCGGTTCGGAGCCGATCCCGAGAGCCTCGAGGGTTGCCGTGGGTGACGCGGTCGCGCCCGCGGCCGCCAGTACGAGGAACGCGGCTGCCTCGCCTGGGATGAACCCTTCCACCGTCTCGGGGCCGATTAATCGCCGATCACTCGCGAGGCGGGCCAGCGCCAGCCCATCATATTGGCTGTCGACCCCACCCACGATCACCACGCTGGCATCGCCGTTGATGAGCCAGTCACTCGCCATCTTTATGGCGTGCGCTCCGGCAGCGCGACCCTCGAACACGGATTCGATGACGAGCTGTAGCCCACGACTGCCGATCGCGCTCTCGATTGTCGACTTGATTCGGGGCGCGTCAGCATCATCTGGGAGGCAGAGCGCCGTTCGGATCGGCGCCTGGCGCTTGCACTGATGCCACGGGTCGAGCGCTTCGAGCAGTGCAGGAATGGCGAGTGCCGCGAGTCGTTCCGGGCCGTTCAAATCCAGCGGAAGGCCTGGAGCGAGAGCCATCGCGGTACGCTCTCCGAAAACATCGATGAATGGTACCTCGGTCAGGTGAGACTTGCCGGCGCGGAGAAACAGAGCGGTCCGTCGCGCGGTGCGCCCGAGCGCCGTCACTGCACCCCAAGAGCCCAGGCCGATGCGCAAGCTCGGGGTCATTAGAGCTGCGCCTTGGTCGACGCGGTTACACTCTCGAATCGATCACGTGCGGTAAGCGGGCAGCGAAACGTGCCGCGCCACGTGAGCTCAACGAGCCGTGCCGAGGCGTCGACGAGGACCGTGTCGAGGTGGGGGCGCACTCGGTGCGTGTTGTTGCCAATGATTGCATCGATCGCGACGTACACGCGAGGAACGACGAATCTAATCCCCGAGCCGCGTCCGACGCCGTCGAGCACGACTACTTCGCCGCCCGCGAGCGGATTGGCGAAGATCTGATCGGGCGGGGCGGCATTCTCGTGTTTTTCGCAATAATCAGCCGGCCGACCTGGGAACGTCGACTGCAACCATTTGTCGTCGTATGTGCCAGCGAACTTCCGTCGCGGCTGGAAGGTTGGTCCGATCGCGGTACATCCCGCGGGACGGTTCCGCCGCGACGGCGCCGTAATCGGTGCCGAGCGATCCTCGACTTGAGGGGCTGGACGACCTAGGAGTAACGACTTGTCGCGTGCGATACCAAGCCCGATCGGGTTGAGAGGCTCTTCGAGCGGACGCCCGGGATCGCTTGAGTCGAAGCCGCCGAATGCGAGACCCCATCGGATAGCCACCGCATTCACGGGTTGCGATGCGCCCGGGGCCAGGCCCAGCAACCCGCTTTTCCAAACACGCGGGCCATGTACTCGCAGGTGCTTTGTGCGGTCGTGAATCGTAATGTCGACTTCGAAGGCGGTGGCAGGCTGTCCCCGAGGGTGTTGTGCATCGGCGATTACGATTACGTCTGTGCCAGGCTTGCTGGCACAATAGTCCGATGGTAGGCGAATATCGGGAACTTCGGGTGCCCCCCACATCTCGTTGCCGAGCCGAATGGGTCGAGGCGTGTCGGCTGGAGCGAGTGAACCGTCGTTCAATATCGAGAGCGTCGCCTTGAGAATTGCAACGCGGCACTCTGCGCCATCCCGATCAAGGATCGGCAGTAGCTCACCTACGAATCCGGTGGTGTTGTCGAACTCGGGTTCGGTCACCCGTTCCAACTCCCCGGTCGGTGCTGGTTTCCATGTGCATCGATCCAATCGCGCCACGCGTCGATGGACGCTTGTTGAACAGCCGAGAAATCCAGTGGGTCGAAATGCGGCGCGAAGTCACCGGCCAAGATCGACAGTTCAAAGTGCGCCCTCCGTCGCTGGGCGCGATCATGACCAGATGCAATCTCCTCCAGCAACGTGACAGGTCGGAGCGGTTGCCCTCGCCTGATTCGCTGGCTCGTTTGGAGCTTAGCCGTGTGCTCACTCCACCAGCGCTGCCAAAGCTCTGGCTTGGTGGAGGGAATGCGCTGTCGCTCTGGCGGCGGCACTGATTCCAGAAAAAACTCGTCCTCCGGTTCATGCAGCGCTGCTTCGACTTCATCGTCGATGTCCGCACCGCTCAGTAGCGTGAGCGCATGTGCCGCTGCAGTCTTGATGTCTGGGGCAACGTCTCGATCGAGCACGTCGATCAGGTCTTCGATCGCCGAGATCTGTCCGTGCAGCCCCAGGGCTCGCGCGATCGCCGCGCTCGGGCGTGCACGGAGGAGCGTGCGCAGCCGCGCAGAATCGTCGGCACACCCTGCGGCACCTAGAAGCTCGGAGGCAGATTCCACCGACCCGGGATGCTGCTCGCAAACCCGTCGCGCGCCTTTCCATCCAGCCTCCTTGCGGTGTCGGATGAGCGTTCGGCACGCAGACAACGCAACCTCTACATCGTCCGCAATGCACAGGTCCACCATCGAACTCGGGAGGTCGGTTGACCGCAACTCAGCGAAGGCGCGGGCCGCTGTAGCCACGACTAGCGGATCGGGATCGCGGAGCGCGCGCGTCGCGCTCTCGGGCGCTAGATCTCGTCTATAGGAAAGGATCTCGATGGCCGCCTTACGAACAGCGGGGTTTCCGTTGTTCAGCTCGGCGTGCAAGGCCGACGCGAGGCGTGGATGAGGAGCTAGTTTGAGCGCCTCGATAGCTGCCTCGATGTCATCCGGATCCTCCCCATCGACATCGACGAGCAGCGTGATAAGCCTGCGTAGCGACCGGTCTCCATCGATACAGGCGAGCGCAAGTGCCAAGGCGAATCGATGGTCAGGGTCGACGATGAACTCTGCTGGGTCGACCGTCAACAATCGCTCGAGAACCTCGCTGCCGCACTCCAGGATCGCGTCGAGCTGTCTGAGCATCCGGTCTTCTGATTCCGATGCCGCGAGGTAGGTTTCGTGCGGTTCGAGAATCCGGTGTGATCGAAGTACTGCGACATCCTCAAGGCAGTCACGCGCCATCTGCCAGAGGAACGCTTCCTCCGATGTGCCAGCGTAGACGGTCCGCCACTCCTCCTCGGGATCTGTGTCTGACTGGATCTGGTACGCGGACGCGACGTCGGCCATCCTGCTTTTCCGCTGCGGTGCCGACTCGCCAATCGGAATTGGGACGCACTGCGGGATACCTCGCATTGTGCGCGGTCTTCGAGTCTCAAGACCAGGATTCATTTCCATCTCGGACGGCTAACAACGTTTGCTGCGACGTGGCTCGACGTCGTCAATTCAGCCGCAGCATCGGCGCCAAGAGTTTGAGGAGGCTCCGCGCCCGCGATACAATCCGGGTGCCTAGCATCTCGACCTCGCCGTTGCTACGGAGCGTCACGACCGCGCGTTTGGTCTTGAGGATCAGGATGTCGCGGGCCTCAAGCGTAACGCGGTCGGCGTCCAACGTTGCGTGCTCGATCCCGCCGAGCACGAGCGTGCCCAACAGACGTATCTGAGGCGCAACATTGTCAGGGCGCACACAGGCGAGAACCGCCGTTCCATTTTCAAGCGCTCGCCGGGCGGACGCCAACGGCCAGCCGTCCGCAAGCTGCGCGGGCAGGTCCATATTTTCGAAACCTTCGAGCCGAACTCGGACAGTTTCGCCGTCGCAACGAGTCAGCCAGCAGATGGCTAGCGTCGGCATTATGGTTCGAGCCGCCGGCTGAGGTGGCTTTTGGTCATTCGGATTGGGGTAGGGCGGAATCTCGACGGGCCCCGGAACTTCGGCTAGGTTCGCCAAGATTACGCCTCGAGTCGGGGTGTCGTCGGGAATGGCAAACAGCACCGAATCGCCAGGAGATGGAGATCCTCCGCTCGCTGCGTGGCGCGCGACGTCGCAAGGGACCCGCACTCGGGGTGCACCGCTAGCTTGCACCCATACCGCGTAACCTGGCTCGATCGCTACGACGACCCCCCGCCGCGTACCTGACGTCGGTGTGAGGGCGGCTCTCGACTTAAGGCGCGCTGACACTGTGTTTACCCTCGACCCGGGGGGAAACTACCATACGCTCTCTGGTCGTCGCAACCGTCCGTGGATCCTGATTTGTTCGTGAACGCAGCGGATTCGAGTTGCATGTGACTACGAAGCCGATCCAGGCGGGCGAGGCCTCGGGGATTCGGACGTCGCACAGCCGCCGCGGACGGGCAGTGTCGTCGGCGTGTGGGGCGCCGAGCTGACGCAGCACAAGGCCTCGATGGCGGCGACGAGTGGCTTGATCACCGACAGCTAGAGCAGCCCTGCGGCCTGCCAGTGAACGACGGTCATCTCGCCGAACGTGGGCACAGGGTGAAGCTGGCTCAGGATGAGATCGGGCCGCGCGCGGTGATAGGCGTCCGAGCTGACGACGCGGCAGGGCGCTTCGTGGAAGCGGACTGATCGGTGAAGGGGAACGGGACGACGATGCCGTCGCCGAAGCGAAGGGGCACGGCGGAGGTCACACCGGGCGGCGGGAAGTCGGCTGATCTTCTACCTGAGCTGGTCGTGGCTCGTGGCCATGGCCGTGTCGTTGAAGCGTAGCGAGGGTCCGGTCAGGCAACCCCGGGCGAGGAGGCTGCAGGGCAGGTGGCCCGGTGGCGGACGAGGCGTCCGGGGACCGCTCGGGCGGCGTTCGGGTCGCTGACCAGCGCGAGCCCGCTAGGCACGGCTGCGGAAAGGACACGACGAATCGGCTCTGCCGCGAGTTAGAGCCTCGCGGCGAACGTGTCGTCGTCGACCGTCTCGAAGTCGAGACCGGCCGATCGACATTCCTCTGCGAGATCGGCGAGCCATGGATCGACTTGCGCCGGATCGGTGAGCACGAGGGCAGCGACGTCGCCGTCCACGCCGGGCCGGAGCACGCCGCGTAGGCCATGGATCGACGGCACGGCG
>CAYVDO010000009.1:0-7979 GCA_964450125.1 uncultured bacterium | reverse complement strand
GGATCCAGCAGCGAGGCCACGTCTTCCGCGGTCGGATGGGGAAGATCCGCCGGAGCTGGATCGGCGAGCATGGCGAGTTGGCCCTGCATCGCCCAGGAGAAGTGCGCGTCTGCGAGCAGCGTCACGATCGTCGCGCTCTCCTGACTGGCCACGAGGGCCGCTTCCCGCGGGGCGCCTCGGACACGGCGAGGGGATCGCCCGTCGCGATCGAGCAGCTTCCGCACGTAGTCACGCCCGCTGGGGGTCCATGCGGCGCCGGCGCCCCGCCCGCGCTCGGAGCTCAGACAGATGACTCGATGTCGTCGGGCCAAGCTCTTCGCGAGCGCCTGGGCTACAGGCGCGGGGAGGCCCGAATCCACGGGCGCAGGAATCACCTTCCAGCCGACCAGCACAGGCCCGCCGGGCACGCCATCGAGCGCCCCGAGCTGCCAGTGGCTTCCGCGCGGTGCCCGGCAGGCAAAGACGGATCCGAGCATCACGGCGCCGACGATGCGGGGACCGGCGTGAACACGGTGCCCTCGGCCCACTCGAAGACCTCGCGCCCGATGCGCTCGCCGCCCATGTAGCCGCCGACCCCACCGATGATGCAGCCAGCGACGCCACCGATCGCCGTGCCCGGTCCAGGAAACAGGCTGCCGAACGCCGCACCACCTGCGCCTCCGACTTCACAGCCCGCCCAAGCGAGCGCCCAGGCCGATACCACTTCGGTGGCCCGCTGGATCGGTTTGGTAGCAACCACGATCGAGTAGAGATCCAGCCCCGCGCCGACGACGAGCAATACACGACCGCCGTAACGGAAGTACTTGCTCGCTTGGTAGCCGAAGCGCCCCGCGGCACCCGTAGGAGTGTGGTCGGCGATGCCGAACTCGCTGAACGTTCCCTGCTGGTTCCAGTGGTAGTCGATCGTCTTGGTCTTGACGTTGTAGCCGTAGTCGAGACGCAGCTGGCGTTTCCCGACGCTGTCTTGGATGAACAACGTGGACGTCGAGCCACCCCGCGGGGTGAAGCCTCGGGATCGAAACTCGATGGCCAAGCCGTTGGTGCCGGGAACGGGAATCCGAACGACAGAGGCGAGCCCATTGGCAACGAGAACGCTTCCGGACATCGGCGTCTGTGGTGCGACGCACTGCTGAACGGGACTGGTGTCTGACAGCCTCCCGGAGGCTCGCAGCTTATGCCAGGACCGTGGTCCCAGAATTCCATCCGCGACGAGCCCTGGTTGCTGGATCTGCCAATCGTAGACGGCTTGCGCAAGCGCCTCGGGGCCTGGTGACATGTTGGTGAAGCCCAACGCAGCGCTGACGCGACGGAAGCACTCCCCCCACGGCGGGTTCGTGGTTCTTGAGTACTCGAGATTTGCCCGGACTGCCTTCTCCACGTCGAATCGCGCCATCGATCGGCTCCGCCTCACCCCGTCACGAATCAGAATTATTCCGGTGTTACTACACGAAAAACCGACTGTCCAGCCATGAGCCTGGGGAATTGGCGAGGCTTCGACGGGGTACCCGTCCTGAGAGGCGAACGTGACCGCATGCCGGCGTAGCGCTGGCGGCGTAGGTCCACCGTCGCGCATCAACTCGCGCGGACATTCGCCCTCGCACACCGCCACTCGTGAATGATCTGGCCCTGGCGAGGGATGGAGTGACATCCGAGGTGTGTGGGCGTAAGCACTTATTCGATGCGGTGAGAGCGAGACCTTCGTGCGTCGAGGGTGATCGCAACGGTGAGGGGCGCGCCATGAAGACGATCTCGCGCGGGTACAAGGGCCCCGAGGCGCTTTTCCTGCAGCGCTTGCTCAACAAGCGCGCCGGCCAGTCGCGGGTGGTCGAGGATGGGGACTTCGGCCCGCGTACCCATGCCGCGGTGGTTGCGTTCCAGCAGGCCAACGGCATCGCACCGGCCAACGGCGTGGTGTCGGCGGCCGTGTGGCAGCGGCTCGGGGCGGCGATCGAGCAGGAGCACCGCGTCACGCTTTTCGGCCAGCCGACGAACATGACTTGCTGGTCGGCCGCGGCGACCATGGTCGTGGGCAACATGTCGATCGATCACGGCCCGGCGCGGGTCGGTCAAGGTGGTGGGCTCGAGCCGCCACTCGAGAACATCGAGACTTTCGTGCGCAGCCTTGGTTGGTCGGTCCTCAACAACCAGAGCGCTCCGCCAGCGCAAGTCTTGATCCAGGGAATGACGCGCTCGCCACTCTGGGTGGCGTTCGAGGGCGGTACGTTCAAGCACGCCGTCGTCGTGAGCGGGATCTGGAGCGACCGCACCAACGAGGGCACCGTGCTCAGGATCCACGACCCGTGGCCTCCGAACCGCGGGACGCTCTATTCGACGAGCTACGAGGACCGTCGCATCGCTCTCCGGTCGGTGACCCCGCCGCGCGCCGCGATGATCCAATACATCGCGGGGCCAAGGTGAGCTCGTCGCCGGATCCCGCTGCTTGGCGCAGATGGATCTGAATGGCGTCTACCGCGGGGCGCGCGCTGGACGAGCGATCCGGGTGGCGATTCCTCGATGTGCATTGTTCGCCGATCCTACTTGCTTCCCTGTTGTTCCCGCGCGACGTCCACCTGCGCGGGACGATACTACGAAGGCTTGTAGCGCGCCACCGCGACCAGCAGATCTGGTTCGCGCTGGCTACGGCATGTCGTCGGGTCGTGTTCGGTTGCGTGCTGCGGACGCGACCTACGCCGGGCGCCGCATCTGATTCAAGAGGGCGAAGCTGGCGCTGAAGTCGGGTGAAGCGCTGAGCGAAGATCGCAAGCCTGGACAGAGCCGTGTGAGGGTAGCTTGACACTCCCCGCGGCGCCGCGCGTTGACTGAATTCGCTGTGTTCACGAATCAGTCAGGGCGACTGGCGCTTGCGAACGGAGCGCGAGCCACGACGCATGCACGTATCAAAGGCTCCGCTCGAGAGCGGCGGCGAGGTTGTTCACCATCGCGGTCTCATCGGTGGGTCGCGGAATGGTTGGATTGAACGGACGATGATATTGAGCGACCAAGTCCTCAAGCAGGACGTCACGACCATACTGCAGGATATCCTCGATCGCCTGAAGGATGCCTGAGTATCTTGCAGAATACGGCTGACTGTCGACCGGAAATGCGAAGCCTTGCCAGGCCGCCCGCCCTCCGACGCGCGGATCGCCGCCACTCGGTGTGAACCATATGGTCTTCACGTAGCCGGTCGCGTACTGATGGATCAATCCGCGCAGAACGCCTTGGGCGCGCGCGCGTTCCGTCAGCCACAGAGTCAAATCTTGCGTCCGTCTGGCAATCTCGTAGGCGAGCATCGCGATGCCCGCGAAGCGCAACATCGACTCAGCAGCGGCCTCCGGTGCAGCCGCGGCTGCAGCACGTGAGGTTGATCGTGCTGCACTCAAAGCGAGCCGTCGCACCGCCGGTATACCGGTGCTCTGAGCGACTTGCCTCCAGCCTGATCGTGTCAATCCGAACAGTACCGTCACAGATCCGGGAAGACGGATGGAGAGGCCGTCCTCCGCCCGTCGCCCGATCCGAATGATCGTGTGTGACGTGCTGATTGTAGTTTTCAAAAAACAAAAATCTGAATCCCACTCCAGACCGACGCCGAACGAATAGTCCGCCGGTAGACTGAACTTCGCCGAGACGTTCGTCATGCTGAGCAGCGTTCGTCCCAACCCATTCCCATCCTCGATTCGGCGGGTGATCTCCTGCATTTTCTCCCCGCTGATCGCCCCGCCAGCCGAGATCTCTAGGCCCTCCGAAATTTTAGTTGTGAGATCTCCGCTCAACGATCCGCCCGGCACGTTGGCTGTTACGCCGAGAGATGTCGTTCCTTCGGCTCCTGCGACGAGCTTGATCCCGCCCGAGATCTGAATCTTACTGCGCAGCCATCCCGTCTCCCATACCTTTCGTGGATTTCCAGGAAGGTCTACCGTTCCCTCGCAGATTGGGATTTCCATCCCGACACCTGCGGTGCGCGTCTGTGGCCCCGCTCGATTTCGTCGACGCTGAATCGAAGCCGGTCGAGTGATTCCGGTCGGCCCAGGAATGATGGACGGTCCGCCCCATGTGTCGTCTCCGTTGCCCATTTCTACGCTCTCCTGGATGCGGCGGCGGTCGCACGATCTGCCTTGTACGCTGTGGCTTCGCGAGCCGACATTCCGTAGTTTCCCACACCTTGCCTGTCGTCGTCCTCCTACCGCGGGTCATCTACCAATGGCGCCCAGATCCACGGCGTCGTTGCCGCCGACGCGCCGCTCATGGAGCGCATGGTCAGCACATTGGACGATGCAGCCGCGTCGCATGGCCGATCGAGAAGGTCACGACGCGCGTGAGTGGTTTCGACAGAGACCACTACCTACTCGATCGCGGGCGTGTGGATGGCGTGCCGGGAGTTTGCTTACACTGCGCGCTCTTCGTCGCCGTGTGAATACCTGGTGCAGCTTTCGCTTCCTCGCCACGCGACCGAGTCTCGAATCGGCTGCGTCGCAGGTCTTGAGCTCAGACACGCCGCTGCGCCCCGATCACCAGCCCGGCGACCGGCTGGCCGCGCTCGTGGCGGAGCTGGCACTCGGTGATCCGCTCGATCGAGAGACCCGCGTGTTCGAGTGTGCGGCGGACGTAGTCCTGCGTATGGGCGTAACGGCCGTGATGCTCGAGTCGGAACCCCGTGGTGACGTCGTCGCGGCAGTGCTCGACGGTGAAGACGAGCCAGCCTCCGGGATGTAGCGCGCGGGCGGTGGCGGAGAGCACGGGCGCGAGGTCGCCGAAGTAGCACAACGTGTCGGCGGCGATCACGAGGTTGAAACTGGCCGGGTGATCGTCGAGATAGGCGGTCAGCTCGGCGACGACGAGCTCGTCGTAGTGGCCGCGCGCGCGCGCTTGCTCCAGCATCGAAGAGCTCAGGTCGAGGCCGATGAGCTTGCGGGCGTGGGGGCGGAGGATCGCGCCGCACAACCCGGTGCCGCAGCCTGCGTCCAGCACGACGCGATCGCCGGTTGCCACCGGCAGAAGAGCTGCGAGAGCCTCGGCCACCAGCTCGGGTCCGCGATACTGAAGCCGGCCGAGCGCTTCGTCGTAGTCGTCGGCGAATCGTCCGAACGTGTCCCGGACGAAGGCGTCGGAGGCGCGCGTCGGCACGGATTCACCGGTGAGGGCCGACAGCAAGTGCTCCGCGATCGGGTCGTGGGGTCGCACCACGAGCCACTCGCGCAACACGCGTTCGGCCTGCTCGCGTTTGCCGTCGGCGGCGAGCGATAACGCCAGCGCCTGGTAGGTCTCGGCATGCCCCGGCCGAAGCTCGAGCGCGCGCCGGAAGGCGCGCTCGGCTTGGTCGGGCTGATGCCGCATGCGAAGCACGGTCCCGAGGTTGTGGTACGCCTCGGTGTGGTTGGGCTGGAGCGCGAGCGCGCGCCGGATCGAGCGCTCGGCTTCGTCGAGGCGGCCCGCGCCGAGAAGAACGACTCCCAGGTTCACGAGCGCGTCCGGATGATCGGGCGCAAGGCGCAAAGCGGCGGCGTAGCACGCGCCGGCCTCGGGGTGTTTGCCCATCGCGCGGTACACGTTTCCCAGGTTGTTGTGGGCGTCGGCGTGCGCGGGAGCGAGCGCAAGCGAGCGCTGGATCAGTGCGACGGCTCGCTCGGAGTTGCCGCGCTGGTGTTCGAGCACCCCGAGGAAGTGAAGCGCGTCGGGCTGGTCCGGACTGCTGGCGAGCACGCGGTGGTAGAGCTCGGAGGCGGGTGCCAGATGGCCGGAGCGATGAAGACGCACGGCCAGGGCGAGCGCCTGATCGAGATCCAGCACCGTGGACTGCAGGGGCTCGCCGTCGTCGCTCATCGGAGGATTCGGGTGTCGGAGCCAGGCGCGATGTCGGTTGAAGGCCGAATCCGGCCGTGGGATTCTCGTGCGGCACATGAGGCCAGTTGCTGGTTGCGGCATCCATCGTCACGCCACTCTTTGTCAACTCGGGTCAATCGCCTCCAGGAATCTGTTTCGTGGCTCCGGCTGCGGACGCGCAGGAGCGCGTCCCTCCACCGCGCTCAGCCGACGCGCCGACGGGCATGCCGATGAACGATCGTCCGGTGGATGACTTGCCCGAGAGGCCGAGCGCGGCGCAGCTTCTCACGGAGGGGTTGGCGCAGCATCGCGGCGGACGGCTCGACGAGGCGGAGCGCCTCTACCGCGCCGCGCTCGAGGGCGATCCGGGTCATCCCGAGGCTCTCCACCTTCTCGGTGTGGTCGCCCATCAACGCGGTGACGCGGCCGGCGCGATCGAGAAGATCGGCCGTGCCGTCGCCGCGGATCCAGATGCCGCGGTCTACCGCTCCAACCTGGGGAATGCGTTGCTCGCGAGCGGTCGCTCCACGGATGCGATCGAGGCCTACCGCGCGGCCATCGCTCGGAATCCGTGGCTGGTGGATGCGCACGCCAATTTGGGCCGTGCGCTGCTGGCGGCGGGTGATCCGGAGCAAGCGCTGGCGGCGCTCGAGCAGGCGATCACGCTCGAAGCCGGCCGCGCCGCGCTGCACGATGCGGCGGGGACTGCGCTCCGGGCGCTGGGACGCCGGACTGAGGCGCTCGAGTCCTATCGTCGCGCGCTGGTTCTCGATCCGGGTCACGCGGGGGCGCTCGCGAATCTCGCGCGGGTGCTGGAGGAGCTCGAGCGTCCGGGGGAAGCAGCGGACCTCTATCGGCAGGTGATCGAACGGCGGCCCGGCGACGTCGAGCTTCGATCACGGCTCGGAAGCGCGCTACGAACGGCGCGCCGCTATGCCGAGGCCATCGAGGTCTACCGTGAGGTGGCGGCGATGGCGGGCGAGAGCATCGGATACTTCGTGGACCTGGGTGCGGTCTACCAAGACCAGGGCAGCCTCACCGAGGCCCGCCGCTGCTACGAGCAGGCGCTCGCGCTCGACCCCGGTGAGACGAATGCGCTCTGCAATCTGGCGGGCGTGCTGCGGGAGGAAGGCCGCCGCGACGAGGCGATCGAGACCTACCGGCGCGTGGTCGAGCTGCAGCCTGACCACGCCCACGCGTGGAACAACCTCGGCATCGCGTTGCAGGAGTCGGGCCGGGTGCAAGACGCGCTCGCGGCGTACGAGCGCGCGACGCAATATTGGACCGAGCGCGGCGCTGCACATCGGAATCTCGGCTCGTTGCTCTACGCGCTCGACCGCATCGACGAGGCGGCTGCGGTCTTCCGCCGTTGGCTCGAGCTGTCGCCGGGCCATCCGCTGGCGGAGCACTTGGTTGCCGCCTGTGAGTCCGGCGCGGCGCCGCCGCCGCGGGCTTCGGACGAGTTCGTGCGGCGCGAGTTCGAGCATTTCGCCGGTGGCTTCGACGAGCAGTTGCGCATGCTCGGGTACTGCGCGCCCGAGCTGCTCGCGGAGGCGATCGAGCGCGAGCTGGGACCGCCGCGCGAAGCGCTCGACGTCCTCGACGCCGGATGCGGGACGGGGCTCTGCGGGCCGCTCTTGCGCCCGCACGCGCGTCGGCTCGAAGGCGTCGATCTTTCGCCGGCGATGCTGCGGCGTGCCCGAGAGAGGGCGGTGTACGACCGGCTCGTCGAGGCCGAGCTCGGTGGGTTCCTCGCTGCGGTGAGGGAGTCGTACGACCTGATCGTCTCCGCGGACACGCTCTGCTACTTCGGGGATCTTTCCGACGTGACGCTTGCGGCGAGCCGGGTGCTTCGAGATCGAGGCGTTCTCGGATTCACCGTGGAGCACGCTGCACCCGAGGCCGCGCCGGCGGGTTTTCGCCTCTTCCCTTCGGGGCGCTACGGCCACACCGAGGAGCACGTCGCCGCAGTGCTCGCAGCCGCTGGGCTGCGGCTCCTCGTGTGCCGGTCGATCACGCCGCGCATCGAACGCAATCAGCCCGTGAGGGGCCTGCTCGTCCTGGCCGCGCGAACCTGAATGACCCACCACGATTTGGAACGACCCCATCGTGACCCGGGCTGGAGGGCGGCGCTCCGTCGCCGCCGAAACCGATGGGACGCC
>CAYVDO010000008.1:16938-44015 GCA_964450125.1 uncultured bacterium | reverse complement strand
GGCGGCGAATCTGGAAGCGGACCGGCCTGTTGCTCGTGCTCGGCTTCGCCCTCAACGTGGTTCTCGAGCTGCCGTACTTCGATTTCCGTGGCACACGGCTGCCCGGAGTGTTGCAGCGGATCGCGCTCTGCTATCTGGCAGCTGCCGCGGCGGCGCTGCTGCTCGGCAGCCGCGCGCATCTCGTGACGGCCGTCGTGCTCATCTGCGCTTACGGTCTGCTGCTTCGATTCACCGCGGCGCCGGGCTACCCGATCGGACAGCTCGACGATGTCGAAGGCACGCTGCCCGCATACGTCGATCGCTTGCTCCTCGGCAACCGGCTCTGGAAGGGGTCGTGGGATCCGGAAGGGCTGCTGAGCACCGTCCCGGCCATCGCGAGCACCCTCTTCGGGCTCGTCGCGGTCGAGCGGATGCGCGCCGCAGGCGATGAGCGCCAGCGAATTCGCGTACTGAAGGTCGGCGCGGCCGCGGCGCTGATCGCGGGCTCTGCCATCGGCGAGTGGCAGCCCGTCGACAAGAACCTCTGGACGCCTGCGTTCACGCTGCTCTCCACGGGTCTGGCGCTCGTGGCGCTGCTCGTGTGTGTGCTCGCCATCGACGTGCGTGGAGATCGGGTGGCGTCGCGGCCCCTCGTCTGGCTCGGCGCGAACCCGCTGCTCGTCTATGTCGGCTCCGCGGTGCTCGGGCAGCTCCTCGCGATTCTTCCCGCGGGCGACCCAGCTCGTTCCGCGCGCGGCTGGCTCGTGCAGCACGCATTCGGTGGGCTCTTGCCTCCCGCCGCTGCGTCACTCGCCTACGCGCTGGCGATGCTCGCGTTCTGGACCGTCATCGCCCGCTCGCTCTACCACCGCCGAATCTTCGTGAAGTTGTGATCCGACGCCACCTCCGGCGAGAGCGCACCTGAATGGTCATTCACGATTCGGCGCGAGTCGTTCTCAGGGGCGGCCGCGAGGCTTTCCGCAAGCGACCTGCGTCGACGGGCGGGCTTGCGCCCGCCCCTACGGGTTGGCGGTCGGGTCGATCCAAGTCGGGAATGGTCACTTAGCCATGGACGAAGTGCGCCGCCCGGCGCGCCTGGCTGCGCGCTTCCCGAGGGCCACCCGCGCGTTGCAGCGGCTGGACGCTGCGGGCTCTGGGCTCGGCACCCGCCTCGCCTCGGACCCCTGCACCCAGTGGTGTGCCTTCTTCGTGCTGCTCGCGCTCCGGTGCGTTGCGCTGGCGCTCATGATGGTGGTGCGCGAAGGGCCGGATGGGATGGGCGACGAGGTCTGGCTCTACCTGCAGCACGTTCGCCTCGCGCCGACGCTGGGCTTCGCCAATCCCGGCTACGAGAAAGGCGCGGTGATGTGGCACGCGCCGCTCTCGTACGCCTTCTGGTCGGGTGCGCTCTCGATGACGCAGCCGACCATCGAGGCCGGCCGGATCGTGGCGCTCGTGCTCTACCTGTGTTCCGCGTTGCTGTGGGTGCTGATCGTGCGGCTGCTCTTTCCGCGTGGTCAACGCGTGGTGCCCGCGGCGGCCTTCTGGATCGCGCCGATGTGGCACGCGATGGAGATTCGCGCATACGGTCTCTTCTTGTTGTTGCTGCTCGCCAGCACGTATTTCGCCGTCGCTTCGCAGGTCGTCGCGAAGACTCTCGAACGCGGGATCGCGTTGTTGGGTCTCGCTTTCAGCCTGGCGCTGCTCGTGTACAACCACATGTACGGCTTGCTGGGCGCTGGCTGCGTGGTGCTGACCGGGCTCGTGCTCGTGCGCGACGGGCGCGAGCGCGGGACGGGCCTCGCGTACGTGCTTTGCGCCACGATCGCGGTGGCGTCGTTCGTCCCTTGGGTCGCGGATCTGGCCCACGAACGTCGCGCGCTCCTGCCGCGTTACACCGCCGAACGCGTGGCGGGTGTGGCGGAGGCCGCCGCGCACGGTGTCGTCGATCCCACCAACGTGGACCAGTACCGCGTCAACGCGTTCTCGACGTGGGACGATCTGCGCGATGAGCTGAGGACCGATGTCTTCGTGAACCTCGTGACGATCGCTGCGCTGGTCGTGGCCGGAGTCGCTTGGGCTCGCGGCCGATCGCGGAAGCTGGTGTGGATACCCATCCTCTTCGTGCTCACGCTCTCTTCGCGCAACACGCTTCCACAGGTGGCGGCGTTGGTGTGGATGGCGCGTTGCGGTCCAGCGTGGCGCGACTGGCGGCTCGAGTGGCTACCCGTGTTGCTCGTCGGGACCCTTCCCGCGGTGCTGCAGTATCCGGCGTTCTACGACAACTACCTCACCGGCTACCGCGTGTTGCCGTTCCTGTTGCTCGCCGACGTCGTGCGGCAGCGGCGTTGGGATTGGCCGGCCCGGATCGCACTCTTCCACCTGGTCGGCCTCGCGCTCGACCTCGTGCGTTGGATGACGGCCGATCCACTCCACGGCGGCATGCCGTCGTGACGCGAGCGCCCGAGTCAGCGGGCCGTCGCCACGGTGCGCGACCAGAGGCGATTCAGGTCGCGTGTGACGTCGTCGAGATCCATCTTGGTGGTGCCGCCGATCGTGCCCTGGGCCCCTGCCTCGTCGACGGCAGCGTTCACCTGCTCGCGAACGCGTGTGAGCGTGGGGAGGTCGTCGCGCCCGTGAATCCCGATCAGCTGGATTCCGACGGCCATGCGGTCGGCGACGCGTGCGATGCGAGTGGTTGCTCGTCGTTGGGCGGCGTCGAGTCGCGTGCCGCAGCGTTGCTCCGCGCCATCGCGGTGCTCGCCTTCATCGCGTTGGCGTCTCGCCGCGGCACGGGATCGCAGGGCGGTGGTGGTTCGCCGCGTCGCGTGCTGGCGCCGTTCACTCGCCGCGGAAGTTGGGGCGGCGCTTCTCGCGGGCGGCGGTGATGCCTTCGCGAAAATCGGCGGTGCCGTAGTCGATCGATTGGCAGAAGGCTTCGCGTTCGAGGGCCGCGTCGAGCGTGCCTTCGAGGTTGCGGTAGATGGATTCCTTGGCTTGCCGCACGGCGATCGGTGCGTTGCGGGCGATCGTCGCCGCGAGCTCGTGGGCACGGGCGAGCAGGCGGTCGGCGGGAAGCACTTCGCTCACCAGGCCGATCTCGCGCGCCTCGTTGGCGTCGACGAGTCGGCCTGTGAGGATCAAGTCGGCGGCGCGAGCCACGCCCACGAGCCGCGGCAGCAGGAACGATCCGCCCATGCCGGGGTGAAGACCGAGAGTCACGAAGTTGAGGCCGAGCTTGGCGCCCTCGGCGGCGATGCGGAGGTCGCACGCCAGCGGAAAGCAGAGGCCTGCGCCGATGGCGTGGCCGTTGATGGCGGCGATGGTGGGAACGGGGACGTCGGCGATGGCGAGGAAGAGCCGGTAGAACCACTTCATCCGGTGGCGACGCTCCTCGGCAGGGAGCTTCGTCACGTCCTCGATGAAGTCGAACTTCCCGCCGGCCGCAAACGCCGAGCCCGCGCCGGTGACGATCATCGCGCGCAGGTCGGCGCAGCCGCTGGCCTCGCGGCACGCCGCAGCGACCTCTTCGCCCATGGCGGGCGTCATGGCGTTGCGCTCTTCGGGCCGGTTGAGCGTCAGCGTTGCGACGCCGTCGGCAACCTCGAAACGGATCTCGGAATAGGTGGGCATGTCGGCGGCTCCCGTCGTGGGATGTGCGGAGGGATCGCACAACGGGAGCGCGCCTGGAAAGCGCAACAGCAGGATGCGCTCGCTGCGGGCCTGGTATCCGTCGCGAGGCGCGGCCTCGCGGAGAGACGCTGGTTTTACGGACGATTGCGCGACCGCGTCACGAACCCGACGAACGGGTGTCAGGCTCCACGCTCGGATCTGCGCCAGCCTCGGATTCGCGCACCACGAGCCGGAGCGGCCGGGGTGCATCGGCGAGGCTGATCGAGACGATACGCGAGCGATCGGTCAGGATCGTCCACGTCATTTCGACTCCGCACGCGCTACAGCGTGATTCGCCGCTGAACTGCGTGGGCCGTCGGCTGAGCCGCTTCAGCGTCGATCCGATCGAATACGTGCTTCCCGACGTGCTCGGCGCGTCCCAGCCGGCGGTGCGATTGGGTGCGCTCCACCAGGTGCGGACGATGTGATGCTCGTCGGTGCGACCGCAGTCACGACACACGGTGCGAACTTCGAGGAAGTCGAAGGCATCGACGGCTGACTTGTAGGCCCGGCCGGCGCTCACGAGGCGGTCCTCCTTGGCGAATGCGATGCGAGAACCACCGCATACGCAAAGGTGGTGCCTTGAAAATTCCCGACAAACGCGAGGTCACGGGTGCCCCCTCGCGGCTCTGCGGTGGCGAGCGGGGGGCTCGCGGAAGGAACAGTCCGCGGCCGCATGGTCGAGTCGACGGACCGACGGGCCTCCACCCGATCAACGCGGCGCTGGTTGCGAGCAGCGCCGGCGGTTCCGCGCGCTCCTCGCTGCGGTCATCCCGAATGCGGTCACTCTCTCCACGAGCGCAGCGAGACGCCTTGGGGGTGGGTCCCATCGCGGCTTTGCCGCGATGGGCGGGGGGCTTGAAAAGCCCCCCGCAAAGAACTCAGTGCCCCATCCCACTGCCGCCGGTGAGGGATTTCACGATCTCGGCGACGAAGCCCTTCGCGTCACCGAATAGCATGAGGGTCTTCTCGTCGAAGTAGAGCTCGTTCTCGATGCCGGCAAACCCTGGATTCATCGAGCGCTTGATGACCATCACGGTGCGCGCCTTGTCGCAGTCGATGATGGGCATGCCGAAGATCGGGCTCGACTTGTCGTGGCGCGCCGCCGGGTTGGTGACGTCGTTGGCGCCGATGACCAGCGCCACGTCGGCTTGCGGCATGTCCGGGTTGATGTCGTCCATCTCGATCAGCTTGTCGTAGGGGATGTCCGCCTCGGCGAGGAGCACGTTCATGTGACCGGGCATGCGGCCCGCCACCGGGTGGATCGCGAACTTCACGTCCACACCCTTCTTCGTGAGCACGTCGTAGAGCTCGCGCACCTTGTGCTGCGCCTGCGCCACCGCCATGCCGTAGCCGGGGATCACCACCACGAGCTGCGAGTTCTCGAGGAGCTGCCCCGCTTCTTCGGCGCTGGCGCTCTTCACCGTGCGCTGCTCGGCTTCGCCCACCGCCGCGGTCTGCACCTGACCGAAGGCGCCGAAGAGCACGTTCGCGAACGAGCGGTTCATCGCCTTGCACATGATGATCGACAGGATCAGACCGGAGGATCCGTCGAGGGCGCCGGCGATGATGAGAAGTTGGCTGTCGAGGACGAAGCCCATCGCCACCGCGGCGAGGCCCGCGTACGAGTTCAATAGCGAGATCACGGTGGGCATGTCGGCGCCGCCGATCGGGATGATCAAGAGCACCCCGAATGCGAGCGCCAGCAGCGCGAAGATCGGGAACAGGAACTTGAGCCCCGGCGCGATCACCAGGATCACGCCGATCACTGCCGCCAGCCCGAGGAGCGACAGGTTGAACTTGTTCTGGCCCTTGAAGGTGATGGGCCGCGTGGGGATGAGCTCTTGTAGCTTCGCGAAGGCCATCACGCTGCCGGTGAAGGTCAGAAAGCCGAGCAGCGTCTCGAAGACGATGGCGCCCATCACGAACTTCGTGATGTGGGGAGCGTGCAGGTAGTACTCGGCCGTGCCCACCAGTGCCGCGGCGAGGGCGCCGAACGCGTGCGACACCGCGGTCCGCTGGGGCACCGCGGTCATCGCCACCCGGGAGATGGGGATGCCGACGAGGGTGCCGAGCACCAGCGCGATGAGGATCGGCGTGTAATGGCTGACGTTCGGCAGGAAGAGGGTGCCGATGATCGCGGCCGCCATGCCGAGCACGCCGGCGAACACGCCACGGCGCGCGGTCTTCGGGTCGCTCATCCATTTGAGCGACAGGATGAACGCCGCTGCGGCGACGAGATAGATGAGTGTGATCAGAGAGCTCATGGCTTCGCTGGCTCCCGTTTCTTGAACATCTTGAGCATGCGGTCCGTGAGGAGGAACCCGGACACGATGTTGGTGGTGGACGCGAACACCGCGATCGCACCCAGCCACTCGGCGAACGGTGTGGTGTGCTCCGGCGCCGCGCCCGCGATCTGGATCGCACCCACGACGGCGATCGCGGAAATCGCGTTGGTGAGCGACATGAGCGGCGTGTGCAGGAGCCGCGACACGCCGCGGATCACCTCGATCCCGAGGAACGTGGCGAGCATGAAGATGTAGATGCTCAGCGTGAGTTGGATGTCCACGGCGGACGGGCTCCTTTCCGTTGGGAACCTGCGGTCGTTTGCGTCGAGCTGGATCAGGCGGTCTTGGCGGGAGCTTCCGCGGCGGGGGCCGCGAGCGCGGGCAGCTTCAGCATCTCGCGCAGTCGCGCGTGCACCACCTCGCCGCCGAACGTGGTCAGCGTCTCGCGCACGATCTCGTCCTCACGCGGCACCGGTAGGGCGCCGGCCTTGGCGTCGCCACCCGAGGTCTTCACCACGTGCAGCAAGAACGTGACGATGTTCTTCGCGTAGAGCTGGCTCGCGTGGTAGGCGACGGTGGCCGGCAGGTTGAGCGTGCCGACGATCGTGACACCGTGCTCGATCACCGTCTTGCCCGATTGGGTGAGCTCGCAGTTGCCGCCGCGTTCGGCGGCGAGGTCCACGATCACCGAGCCCGGGCTCATCGCCTTCACTTGCTCCGCCGTCACCAGCACCGGCGCCTTGCCGCCGGGAACCGCGGCGGTGCAGATGACGACGTCGCTCACGGCGATGGACTTACCCATGAGCTCGCGCTGGCGCTTGTAGAACTCTTCGCCGAGCGCCTTGGCGTAGCCGCCCGAGCCCTCGGCGCTCGCCGTGTCGAGCGGGATCTCCAGGAATTTGGCGCCCAAGCTCATCACCTGCTCTTTGACCGCCGGGCGCACGTCGTAGCCTTCGACCACCGCGCCGAGGCGCCGCGCGGTGGCGATGGCCTGCAGGCCCGCGACACCTGCCCCAATCACGAAGACCTTGGCGGGGGTGACCGTGCCCGCAGCGGTCATCATCATGGGGAACATGCGCGGCACGGCTTCGGCGGCGATGAGGACGGCCTTGTAGCCGGCGATGTTGGCTTGCGACGAGAGCACGTCCATGGCCTGCGCGCGGGTGATGCGCGGCACCAGCTCGAGCGCGAACGTGCTCACACCGCGGCTCGCCAGCTCGCTCATTCGGTCGGGTGCCGCCAGCGGATCGCCGTGGCCGATCACCCACTGGTTGGCGCGCAGCTTGTCGAGGTCGCCGCGGCCGGCATCGGGGTTCGCGCCGAACGTGCGCACCTGCAACACGCAGTCGGCCTTGGCGAGGATCTCGTCCCGGCTGGCGACGATCTCGGCACCCTTGTCCTTGTACCCGGCGTCGGGGAATCCGGCGGCGTCGCCGGCGCCGGATTCGATCAAGACCTGAACGCCGGCTTTCGTGAGCGAGGGAACGACCGTGGGGACGAGAGCCACGCGCTTCTCACCGGGACAGGTTTCCCGGAGGACTCCGGCGATCATGGAACCTCCCTGAAGAGGAGAATGGGGTCGTCGGTCGATGGGGTACGAGCACGTGGTTTTGCCGCATTTCGACGCGGTGCGGCAAGCCCAAGCCCCCCCGCGTGCTCGGGGCCGCTTCGGCCCCGACTGCGGCCTGCCGATCGACTCCCGGCCATCCCCGAACGCCGCGCGGTCGCGCCGAATGTCGCAACGCGTCGCAAGCCCGGTGCCAGCAGGCTGGCCTCTCGCACGAACCGCTCGCAGGAGCGGCCGCGGCGGGTGGTTTCACTCGGCGTCGATGCGTGCGACGCCGGTGCGAGTGCGGGAGTCGATGAAGTCGGCGAGCTGATTCAAGGCACCGGGACGTGACAAAGCGAGCTGGTGGTTCAACGCGGTGACGTTACTGACGTGGAACTGGTAGAGGCCGCTGCCGTGGGTCGGCGTGCGCGTCATTCGGCGTCGATTCGCGCGATGCCGGTCTTGGCGCGGCTGTCGATGAATTCGGCGACCTGGTCGAGGGCACCGGGGCGCGACAGCAGGAAGCCGTGATTCACGAAGCCGTTGTCGCTGACCTTGAACTGGTAGAGCCCGCTGCCTTCGGCGGGCGCCGCGGTCTTCGCGAGGCTCAAGATCGGATCGATGCCGGGATCCACCTGCGGCACGCCGAGCGACGCAGCGAGCAGCTCGGTGGCCGCGTTGGGCATGATGCCGTCGTCGATCGATTCCTGAATCAGCACGTCCTTGGGCGCATAGCCGGGGAACGGATCTTCGATCACGTGCGGCCCGAAGTTCGCGGGATCGACATCGTCGACGAGCATCTGCGCGAGCGGGATCAACACCAGGCGGTCGTCGGGTGTCGCGCCTGCCGGCAGGAAGCCGTCGAGGATGCTGCCGAGCTGCTGGCTCTGCTGCAGCAACATCGCGAATCCGCCGCCGGGCACGTTGAGCACGCCGGCACCGATCGAAGGCTCGATCGCGAGATAGGTGCCGCCGAGCACCGTGCCCAGCGATTGCCCCACGAACGCGATCGGGCCGGCCGCGAGATCGGGCACGCCGTCACCGTTGCCAGCGGGCGAGACGTCGATCGTGGTGAGCGCGCCTTCGACGAGGCGCGCGAGCTGCACCTCGTCGGCGATGGTCTGGAGCATGAGGTCGCGTGTTTCCAGCAGCCGCGTGAACGTGAAGTAACTGGCGATGAAGCCGTCCTCTGCGATCCGCGAGCCGTGGCCGGCGACGTCGATGCCGATCGTGGCGTAGCCGCGTTCGCCGAGCTCGCTGGTGATCTGCAGCATCGTTTCCTTGATGGCGCCGAGCCCGTGCCCGAAGATCACCACCGGTGCTCGGCCCGCGCCGGCCTTCGGCAGCTTGAGCAGGAATTCGAGCTGGTGCTCGCGCTGCTCCACGGGACGGCCTTGGGCGTCCCACACGATGCGGTGATCCGCATCGCGGTAATCGGGCGCGGTCATGAACCCGAGCACGCCCAGCTCGACACCCTTGGTCTCGAGGGCCGGAAGCGGTGGGTTGAGGGCCGCGATCTCGAAACGCGGCGGGTTGTGCCTGGCGCGCTCCATCACCGCGTGTGTGAGCGCTCGCATGTTGCGGGTGATGGGATCGCTCGAGCGCACCGTGAACGCGGTCGCGACGACCACGTGCGACGGGTCCTCGGCGAGATCCTCGCGGATGGCTGTGAGCACGGGCTGGTAGGCCGCGTGAGCGCGCGCTCCGTCGGCGTCGCTGGGAACGCTCGCATCGAGTAACCGCTGGAATCCCGAGTACGCCGGCATGGCGCGGCCATCGGCGGTGCGCACGCGATCCGTGACCACCGCGAGAAACGTGTGGCGATTGGCGAACGGCGCCTGCGGCACGAGCGACAGCACGGCGTGCGGTGTCGCGTCGTTCTTCGCGTGCTCGTCGAGGAGCGTGCGGAACGCCACGGGGCGCGCTGCGTCGAGGTCCCAGATGCGGATGCTCGCGTTCGGAGCGATGGATGCGGCGGGGTCTGCCGGCAGCGACGCCGGGTCGGGAAGACCGGGAAGCGGCACGATCACCGGTGCCACGGGGCTGAACCCATCGGCACCGTTCAGCAGCTCGGGCGGATATCGGTGCAGAACCTCCTCGGTGACTGGCGAGGGGAAGTTCTCGGCGCGGATGTGCAGCTCGAGGCCTGTGGGCGTGTCTGCGGCGCGGGCGAAGAGATTGGTGGGGAAGGGGAAGTAGCAGGTATTCGTGACGCTGGTGCACGCGAGCGGCTGATCCGGCACGCCGAGCGCCATACGCCCATCACTGCCGCTCCCTCCGCATCCTGCGAGCGCCGCCACGACCACGCCGAACCAGCGTGATCTGCGGGCGAATGATCGCGAATGACGAGCCGCGGGATGTCGATCCATGGAAGGGCTCAAGGGGCCTCGGTGAGGCACCGCTTACTTCGCACGACGAGGTAGGCCGGTCAACCGCCGTTTGCTACATTTCCCTCGTCGGACGCCTACCCGGGGCGTCACGATCGGGTCTGCGCTTCGACTCTCCCGCCTCGCGCGGACCTCCCTGGTCTGGGAGGTCGTCATGGTGGCTCGGCTCGCGCGCCGATCGGCGCCGCGCGTCGCGGTGGTGCTCATCGCGGTGAGCGCGCTCGCGCCGTGCCGCTACGGCTTCTTGCTCGACCACTCGGAGAAGTCGCCGGTCTCGACGGAGGCGGGTGCCAACACCAGCAATGCGATCCAGGCCCAACGCCGCGACGGTGGCAGCGTTCGAACGAGCGGGTTCGTGGGCATGCGGGCCTCGACGTCGAGGGGATGCGTGACGGGGCGGCTGCGCGTCACCACGCCACGAGGACGCCGTGAGCGTGAAAACCAACGGCCCAACGCCGTGAGGCGCTGGGCCGTCGTAGTTCGTTCGGTGCGCGCACCGAGCCGCGTGGCTCAGAAGTAGAAGTTCGCGCGCGCCGTGATCTGCAGGAAGTCGGGGTAATCCGTCAGATCGGTGTCCTCGATCTGCGGGATCGAGTCGAAGCTGTCCGAGAAGATCAGGTTGTAGCGGAGGTCCGGTCCGACGGTGATGTGGTCGCCGAGCTCGATCTCGAGGCCGCCGCCGAGAATCAGGCCGAACTCGTTCTGGTCGTTCTGGACGAGCTTCTCGGCCTGGTTGATGGAGTCGAAGGCCTGGAAATCCACGACGTGGTACGCGCCACCGATCAACACGTAGAGACGCACCGGGCTGAGGTCGATGTTGTAGCGAGCCGAGAGACCCAGCGAGAGCACGTCGAGGTCCCCTCCTGCGGAGCCCACGATGGGCAGGCTCACCTCGTTGCCGTCGAAGCTCGCGTACTTGGCGGTGAATTCGAGGGCTGGGCCGTCGAAGTCGACACCGATCGCACCGCCGTAGACAAGGTCGTCGTCGAACTCGTCGTTGCCGAGCAGGAAGGTCCAACCCAGATCGCCACCCAAGTAGAACCGTGCGGCCTGGGCGCGCGACGCGAAGCTGGCGCTCGCGAGCGTCGCGACGAGCAAACAACCGAGGATTCGTTTGATCATGGTCGCTCCCTCCGATGCGCGATGAGTTCGAGGCGTCGCGTGGCGGCAGCCTCGACCGCGCGTGTATAACATTGCGTCGACGCGCGTCACAACCGACTGCCGGCCGTGGGCCGACGACGCATTCGCCTGATGAACCCGGAGCTTCGCGTGGACTCCTCGCCCGCCGCCAGTTCACGGGACCGGTCCCGGAGGTGGGGGCTGGCGCTGGTGGCGATGGTGCTCGTGGGTGTGGTGTGGGGCGTGACGAGTGGACACGGCGAGCTCGGAGCCGCCGCTTTGGTCACTTGGCTGAGCCAGTTTCGCGCTAGTCCGCTCGCGATTCCCGTGACGCTCGGAATCTACGTGGCTGCGGGGCTCGCCCTCGTGCCGATGTCGTTCGTGATGATGGCAACGGGGCTCGCGTTGGGACCGGCGCTCGGTGCTGCGCTCTCGCTCGCGGGGTGCCTGCTGAGCGCGGTCATCAACTACGTGATCGGCGCGGCACTCGGACGTGATCTGCTGCACCGCGTACGCTCGCCACGTCTTCGGCAACTCAATCGCTTCCTGAGCGTTCACGGTTTCGCCGCGATCGCCACGGTGCGGGTGGTCCCGGTCGCGCCGTTCGGCCTGGTGAACCTGATCGCTGGTGCTTCGGACATCCGCTTCCGTGACTATTGGTGGGGCACGGTGGTGTTGCTCACGCCCAGCGTGATCCTGTCGAGCCTGTTCGGCGACCGGATCGGCGAGCTGGCTCGCAACCCGAGCGTCGGGACGCTCGGGTCGTTGGTGGCGGTGCTGGTAGCGCTCGCGGCCTGCGGCTATTGGCTGCGAAACAGGGTCCGCCAGCGCGCCGCAGGCGCGATTGTGCCTGCCGGCGAACCGTACTAAAACTCGCCCCGCATTCCACCGTACGAAGGAGAGCCGACGCCGCGATGGGGCGCATCATCGGAATCGACCTCGGCACGAGCAACTCGTGCGTTGCCGTCATGGAGAACGGCGAGGCCAAAGTCATCAGCAACTCGGAAGGAGATCGCCTCACTCCCTCGGTCGTCTCCTTCACCAAGTCGGGTGGCCGCATCGTCGGCATCACCGCCAAGCGCCAGGCGGTGCTCAACCCCACTCGGACCTTCCACTCGGTCAAACGTCTGCTCGGCCGTCGCTGGGACGAGCAGGACGTTCAGGACTTGGTCGCGATCCTGCCGTTCCCCACGCTTCGTGCGGAGAGCGGAGACGTGCGCGTCGGCGATGCCGGGGAGGCGTGGGCACCCGAGCAGATTCTGTCGATGGTGCTCGAGAAGGTCCGCGGCGATGCGGAGTCGGTGCTCGGCGAGTCGATCGAGCAAGCCGTCATCACCGTTCCCGCGAACTACAACGACCTCCAGCGAACGGCCACCCGCACCGCGGCGCAGATCGCCGGGCTCGAGGTCGTGCGGCTCGTCAACGAGCCCACCGCCGCGGCACTCGCGTACGGCTACAGCCGCCGCAAGGCGGGAGTGTTCGCGGTCTACGATCTGGGTGCGGGCACGTTCGACATCAGTGTGTTGTCGAGCCAGCAAGGTGCCTTGGCGTTCCAGGTCCGCGCCACCGGCGGTGCGCACCGCCTCGGCGGCGACGACGTCGACCTGTTGCTGGCTGGCCTGCTCAACGATCGCTTCGAGAAGACCCATGGCTTCGCCCTCGATTCGAGCCCCGCCACGCGCCAACGGGTGATCACCGCCGCGGAAGACGCGAAAAAGGCGCTCTCCAACGTCGAGGTCACCCGCATCACCCTTCCTTTCATCGGCACCGGCCCGCAGGGCCCGGTGCACCTCGAGACGGAGATCTACCGCTCCGAGCTCGAGCAACTCATGCGTCCGCTCGTCGACCGCACGTTGGAGGTCTGCGCCTCGGTACTCAAGGACGCGGGCATCGAACCGCACCAGGTGGACGAGGTGTTGCTGGTCGGCGGGCAGACGCGCGCACCGATCGTGAAACGGGCCGTCGCGAACTTCTTCGGTCGCGAGCCCACCCGCGGCGTCGAGCCGGACGAAGCCGTGGCCATGGGCGCGGCGCTCATGGGAAGCCTGAGCGAGACCGACATGGTCGACCGGGTGGTGGCGGACGTGTGTCCGCTCTCGCTCGGAGTCGAGACCGCGGGCGGCCTCTTCACGCCGCTCATCCCGCGCAACACGCCCATTCCCACCCGCGCCACCAAGGTGTTCACCACCACCGCGGACAATCAAATGATGATCCGCGTGAACGTGTACCAGGGTGAGCGGCAGCGCGCGAGCGACAATCTGCTGCTCGGCGTTCTCGATCTGGTGGGAATCGCACCTGCGCCGCGCGGGCGTGCCCAGATCGAGATCGCGTTTTCGATGGACAGCGACGGGATTCTGCACATCGAGGCGCGCGACATGGTCACCCAGCGCGCTCGTTCGGTGCGGATCTCGTCGCGCGGCGGTGTGTCGTCTGCCGAGCTGGAACGGATGGTGGCGCAGGCCGAGACCGAGCGCGACCGTGACGAGGCGTTTCGCGCGCTGTCGAGCCGCCGCAACGCCGCGATGCAGAGCATCTACCAAGCCGAGCGCATGATCCGCGAAGCCGAGGACATCGAGGACGAGCATCGCGGGCGCATTCGCATGGCCCTCGACGATCTGCAACGCGCGTGCGAAACGGCGCAGCACGTGCAGCCGATCCAACAGGCTCACCAGGCCTTGCTCGAGGCGCTTCGACGGTGAGTGGCCGGAGCGTACCGTTCGTCGGCGCGCGGCTCGTCGCGGGCCCCGCGACGAGCATCCTCTGTCTTCCATCGCGACACGGCCGTTCACGTCAGGGAGGCGCGACACAGTCATGATCGACGACGTCACCGGCCTGCCTTCGGAGCCGCAGCTCTTCGCGCGTCTGGAGGACGAGCTGGATCGTGTCCGGCGTTACGGACGACCGCTGTCGGTGGTGATGGTCGACATCGATCGGTTGCGCAGCATCAACGAGCAGACCCACAGGCTCTTCGGCAGCTACGTGTTGCGTGCCGTCGGCGAGCTCTTGGCGCGGAACCTGCGGAGCTGTGATGCGGTGTTTCGCTACGAGGGTGACGAGTTCGTGGCGATCCTGCCCGAGACCACCGCGGACGCCGCGATGGTCGCCGCCGAGCGTGCGCGACGACTCGTCGAGTCGCAGCGCTTCGAGTCCTCGCCCTGGTCGATTCAGGTGACCGTGAGCGTCGGCGTGGCGGGCGCCGCTGGCACCAAGGACGAGACCGCGCGATCGCTGGTGCGGAGCGTCGACGGCGCGACGGAGACCGCCAAGCGCGAGGGGCGTAACCGTTGCGCGATGGCCCGTGCCGTAGCCACGGCCTGACCTCGCGCTGTGGTGGCGTTCCGTCGCATCACGCAGCGTGGTCGTGAATGCCTACCCGACCCGATCTCGAGCGGCGGGTCCGCGAGCTCCTGGCCGAGGCCGTGCGCGCCGGGGTCTTTCCAGGCGCCGTGCTGCGGGTGGAGACCGAGGACGGCGCGGTGCTGGAGGCGACTTCCGGCCAGCTCTGCCGTGAGCCGGGGGCCGCACGGGTCGCCCAGGACACGCGCTACGACCTCGCCTCGCTCACCAAGCTGATCGCCACCACGGCGATCGCGATGCGCGCGCTGGACCGCGGCGCGCTCGACATCGTGTCGCCCATCGCCGCGTTCCTGCCCGCGGGTGCGCCGAGTTGGACCGGCGACGTCGCCGTTCACCACCTGCTCTCGCACGGCTCGGGGCTCAGCGCGTGGGAGTCGTTCTTCCGCATGCTCGTCGACGCCGGCGTGCCGCTGGGTGGTGCGGAAGCGCGAATGTTCGTGATCGATCGCATCCTGGCCAGCGGGCCGCTCGACCTGCCGGGCGCCAGCGCGCGCTACAGCGATCTCGGCTTTCTGCTTCTCGGAGCGGTGCTGGAAACGGCGCTCGGTGCAGAGCTGCGCACGCTCTACCAGCGCGAGGTGCGGGAGCCGTTCGGGTTGGGCAGGCTGGATTTCCGACCGCTCGGCCGCGTCAGCGCGACCGAGCTCTATCCCGAATCGGCACCCGATCCGCTCATCGCGCCCACCGAGGATTGCCCGTGGCGCGGACGCGTACTTTCCGGCGAGGTCCACGACGAGAACGCGTGGGCGCTGGGTGGTGTGGCGCCGCACGCTGGGCTCTTCGGCACGGCGGCGGAGGTGGCGCGGTTCGGATCGCAGGTGCTCGCCGCGTGGCGCGGTCGCTCGACGCTGCTCAGCGAGATCACGGTGCGGCGATTCGCGCGCCGCGCCTCACGACCGCTCGCCACCACCTGGGCGTTGGGTTGGGACACGCCGTCCCACGGCGAGTCCAGCGCGGGACCGACCATCGGGCGGAAGGCGATCGGTGGTCTCGGCTTCACCGGGACGTCGCTTTGGATCGACGCTACGCGCGGCGCGGTGGTGGTGCTGCTCGCCAATCGGGTCCATCCCACACGCGCCAACGAAGCGATTCGCGGGTTTCGACCGCGCATTCACGAGGCGGCGCTCAAGTGGGTCGACGCGGCCCGCGCCGAGCGCGCATGATTCGCCCGAGGACGCCTGACCATGTCGAACCGCGAGCTCGTCTGCTCCTTCTGCGGCAAGAGCGCGACGGAAGTGCGGAGCCTGATCGCCGGTCCGGCGGTCCAGATCTGTGACGAGTGCATCGATCGCTGTAGCCAGACCATCGCGGAGGAGCACGAGCGAGCGACGGAGACGTCCGATCGTCCGCCAGAGCAGCAGGCGATCTCACACGAGCGGCCGGAAGTCACGAGCGCAATCGTCGCACCCGCCCCGCTCGAGGTCGTTCGTCCGCCGCGGCTTCGCGAGGGTGACCGCATCGCGGTGGTGGCACCCGCGGGCGCGTTCGATCCCGAAGCGCTGGAGCGTGGCATCGAACGCGTTCGCGCCCGCGGCTTCGACGTCGTGCATCGTCCCGACATCACCGAGCGCCTGCGTTACCTCGCCGGCAGCGACGAGCGCCGTGCCACCGAGCTCACCGAGGCGCTCGCGGACTCGTCGATCCGCGCGCTCTTCTGTGCCCGCGGCGGGTACGGTTCGTCGCGCGCGCTGGAGCGAGCCGTGGGCCTCTCGGTGGGCTCGATGCCTGCGCCGAAGATCGTGGTGGGGTACAGCGACGTCACCGTTCTCTTGAACGCCATCACCGGAGGCACGGGCGTCGTGTCGTTCCACGGCCCTCAAGTGGCCGTGGACTTGGCCCGAGACGGCTTCGAGGCCTCACTCGACGATCTCCTCGACACGCTCGCGGGCCGGCGCTTTCCCGGGCCGTTCCAAGCGAAGCCGCTCGCGGCGCTGGTGCCTGGCACCGCCGAGGGCCGGCTCATGGGCGGTTGCCTTTCGATCCTGGCCACGATGATCGGCACGCCCTGGGAGCCGAGCTTGCGAGGCGCGATCTTGCTGCTCGAGGACATCGCGGAACCGGCGTTTCGGATCGATCGCATGCTCACGCACCTGCGCCAGGCAGGTGTCCTCGACGGCGTGGTCGGCGTGGTGGTCGGACATCTCCAAGACGTGCGTGCACCCGAGGGCACGACCATCGAGGAGGTGTTCCGCGATTGCCTGGCGCCGATCGGGATCCCCGTGGCCATGGGACTCGAGACGGGTCATGGTGTGCCGTGCAGGACGCTGCCGCTCGGCGCGCTTGCGCGGCTCGACGCTGACGCTGGCACGCTCGAGATGCTGGAGCCGGTGGTCGAGTGATCGCCTGGCGCCAGCTCCAGCACCGCAAGCCAGCCGCTCACGCGGCCGTCATCGAAAGGGACTCCGAGTGACCGAGAGCGGCACCGTTCGCAAGATCCACCTCGTGGCCATCGGCGGCACCGGCATGGGCTCGCTCGCGTGTCTCTTTCGCGAGGCGGGCTACGTGGTCACCGGCTCCGATCACGCGCTCTATCCACCCATGAGCGACATTCTCGCCGCGGCGGGGATCGACGTGCGCGAGGGCTTCGATCCCAGCCACATCGACGCCGACGTGGATCTGGTGGTCATCGGCAACGCCGTGTCGCGAACCAACGTCGAGGCGATCGCCGCCACCGAACGCGGTCTGCGCTTGGAGTCGTTCCCCTCGGCGTTGGAAACGCTCTTCCTGCCGTCGCGCCATCCGGTGGTGGTGGCCGGTACCCACGGCAAGACCACCACCACGTCGATGACGTCGTGGTTGCTCGAAGCGTGCGGCCAGGTGCCCGGCTTCCTGATCGGCGGTAGCCCGGCGAACTTCGTGAGCGGCGCACGTCTCGGCAGCGGCGCGCCGTTCGTCATCGAAGGCGACGAATACGACACCGCGTACTTCGACAAGGGGCCGAAATTCCTCCACTACCGTCCTCGCACCGCGATCGTCGGCAACGTCGAGTTCGATCACGCGGACATCTACGCCGATCTCGAAGCGGTGGTGCGTGCGTTCGAATCCTTCGCGCGGCTCGTCCCCGAGGACGGACGGCTCTTGCTCCACGACGTGGACCCGCAGACCCCGCGCTTGACTGCCGCCGCGCGCGCTCGCGTGGAGACCGTCGGCCGAGGCGAAGCCGCCGATTGGCGCATCGTGGACGAGGGCGCCGGCGCGGCGGGCACGAGCTTTCGCGTGCTCTCGCCGAGCGCCCGCGGTCGCCGGCCTCTAGGTCCGTTCACGCTCGCCCTCGCCGGTGCGCACAACGTCGCCAATGCCACCTTCGCCATCGCCGCCTGCCATTCGTTTCCCGTCACCGAGCGCCAGCTCGTGGAAGGGCTGGCGAGTTTTCGTGGCGTGAAGCGCCGCCTCGAAGTGGTGGGCGAGGCTCGCGGCGTGACCGTGATCGACGATTTCGCGCACCATCCCACGGCCGTGCTCGCGACGCTGGGTGCGCTTCGCGGCCGCTATCCGGGCGCCCGGCTGTGGCTGGTGTTCGAGCCGCGCTCGGCCACCAGCAGGCGCGCCGTGTTCCAGGAGGATTTCGCCCGCTCCTTCGCCGCCGCCGATCGCGTGGTGGTGGCGCCACTCTGGGAGCCGCACAAGGTTCCCAACGGCCAGCGTCTCGACGTGGAGCGCATGGTGCGCGACGTCGCCGCGCTCGGCACGAAAGCCTCGGCGCCGGAGAGCGTGGAGGGGATCGTCGGCGAGATCGTGGGCGAGGCGCAGCCCGGCGACGTCGTCACCATCCTGTCGAGCGGTTCGTTCGGAGGTATTCACAAGAAGCTGCTCGCAGCGCTCGCTGGCGCGAACCGAGACTGAGGCATGGCGCGCTTTCCCGAAGAGATCTGGACCGATCGGCTCAAGCTCGCGCCCGAAGAGCAGAGCGCCGAGCAATTCGTCGCCGGGCAGAGCGTCGCCAACGAAGTGCGCGTGCTGCTGCGAGACGGCCGGGTGCAGGACGCCGCGCGCCGGCTCGGCCAAGTCGCCGGCGAGGTGGGCGACGAGCTGATCGACGAGCTCGCCGACGCGTCGCCGATTCAGCGCGCCAACCTGGTGCGCACGTTTCTCGAAGCGCGTGATTTCGCGCGCGCCGCCCGCTGTTGCGAGCGCGTCGGCGACCACGCCCACGCAGGCGAGCTCTTCGAGCGCGCCGGTCATCTCGATCGCGCGGCCGCGGCGTTCTTGCGCGCGGGCCAGCTCGAGCGCGCCGCGATGGTGCTCGAGCGGGACCTGGACTTCTCCCAAGCCGCGAAGCTCTATCTCGAGGCGCGTCGCTTCCTGAAGGCGGCGCAGAACTACGAGCGTGCCGGCAGCTTCTTCGCCTCGGGCGAGCTCTACGCGCGGCTCGCCAAGTGGTCGAAGGCGGCCGAGGTGCTGCAGCGGGTCGCGCCCCACGAGCCCGACTACCTGAAGGCCACGTTGCTTCTCGGCAAGCTCTTGAGCGCCGCACGCCAGCCGGTGATGGCGGCGCAGTGCTATCGCCTCGCCCTCCAGACGCACGGTCTGCGTTCGGACTCGCTCGAGATCCAGTACCGTCTCGCCGCGTTGTTGCGCGATTCGGACCGCGCCGAGGAGGCCGTGCGGATGCTGCGCGACCTCGCGGACGTGAGTCCTGGTTATCGCGACGTCGAGCAGCAACTGCGCGCGCTCGTCGGAGACGATCGCGAGGTCGTGACCGCCACGCCGGTCGATGGTGCGGAGGCTGCATCGGAGCCAGGCGGGCTCGGGCTGGTGGCGGTGGACGCCGACGTCGAGTTCCTGCGGCACGTGCCGCTCTTCGCGGAGCTCAGTGCCACCGAGCTCCACGAGCTCTTGCCGCACTGGGACACCACGACCTACGCCCCGGCGAGCGTGATCGTGCGTCAGGGCGACGAGGGACGGCGGGTATTCGTCATCAAACAGGGCTCGGCGCGGGTGATGCTCCGCGTCGGCACGCCCGAGGAGCGGCTGCTGCGCATCCTCGACGAGGGAGCGTTCTTCGGCGAGCTTTCGCTCGTCCGTGCGCGCCCGGCGAGCGCTTCGGTGGTGGCCGACGGACCCGTCACGACGATGGAGCTCGATCGTGCGACCTTCGAGGACCTGATGCGAGCCAACGATCGGCTCGCGGCGCGGATCTACCGCGTATTTCTGGAAACGCTCATCGATCGCTTCGTCGAGCTGGAAGCGGCGCACACCGATTGATCGGTCGCTGCGCTCGACCGCTGCGCGCGAGCCGACCCGACTGCGGCCGGACGCTGCTACACCCGTGCGGTCCGGCGAGCCTCGATGCTAGGATGCCGCCCGGCCGCCATTTCGCGCGCGGCACGGATCGACATGGACGAGGAAAAGACGCTGCCCGGGCTGGCGGTTCGCCCCATGGGCGAGACCGCCGACGAGATCGTGGTGCCGGACGGCGTTCCCGGTCTGCTCCGGGTGCTCGAAGGGCCCGGGAAGGGCGATACCTGGGCGATTCACGGTGCGCTGCGCATCGGCCGCGGTGAAGCAAACGACCTCGCCATCTCCGACCGCAACGTGTCCACGCTGCACGCGATCCTCGAGCCCGCGGGGCCGGGCCGCTTCCGCATCCGCGACCTCGAGAGCCGCAACGGTACGTTCGTGAACGGCGAGCGCATCACCGATCGCGTCCTCGAAGACGGTGACGTCCTGGTGCTGGGCAGCGTCGTCCTCAAGTTCCGCGCCGGCGCCGTCGCAGCCGAGCCGCAGACCTCGTTCCTCGATCCCAGCGCACCGCGTCGCGCCCCCGCGCCCCCGCGCCGAAAGAAGCCTGCCACTCCCGAGGCAGGCTGAGCCGATTCGCGAGGTGTCTTGAAGGAGAGGCACCTCAGAGATGCCAACGATCGGCGGCCGCAGTAGAACGCTTCGTGAATGATCCGGGCTAGGCGTGTGTCGGGAAATTCGTTCCCGACACGCTGCTAGCCTCGCCGAAGGCGAGGATCGGCGAGCGAAGCCGAGCCGACTTGGGGGTGGGGCCCCGAAAAAGTCACGCCTTTTTCGGGGCGGGGGTCTGTTGAGACCCCCGGGGGAACATCAAGCGAGGAGCCTGTCGGCGTGCGAAGCACATTTTCCGACAGGCTCCTAGTGCCCTCTCGAGTGATCCCACTGGTCCAACGTGAGATGCCATGAGCGGTGCTGAAGGCGAGAGGCGTTGTTTTCTTCATCACACCGATCGGTGATCCGGGTAGCACATCTCGTCGGCATGCCGACGAGATGCTCGAGCACTACCTGAGACCGGTAGCAGCGGAGCTCGACCTCGAAGTGGTGCGCGGGGACGAGACGGGACAGCCCGGCTCGATCCTTCGCCAGGTCGTCGAGCACCTCACCGCGTGCAGCGTCGCGGTGGCGGACCTCACGGGATTCAATCCGAACGTCATGTACGAGCTCGCCGTTGCGCACTCGTTTCGGAGGCCGACGGTTCTCGTGCAACGCACCACCTCCAACGATCGCCTGCCGTTCGACGTCGTGCAGGAGCGGGTCATTCAGTTCGATCCTGCTCTGACGGACGATCGTCGGCGGGCTCTGACGGAGCTTCGAGGACAGTTGAAGGCCTGTCTCGATGGTCGGGTCGACTCGCCCGTCTCCACGACGATGGATCTCCTGCATCTGGAAAAGGAGAGAGACGGAAAAGAGCTATCGCGCGTTCTCGACACGATTCTCTGGGAGATTCGGTCGTCCCGTCCCGCAGCTGAGCTGGAAGCCCTCCTGAGCCAGACCAACGTGAATCCGAGTCGTCTGATCGAGCTGGGCAGAGCGGTGGAGCGACTGTTGCTGGATGTGGACCGATTTGCATCCCAGTTGAACAGCGCCGGGTACGACGCCAGCACCGTCGGACTGACCGAGTTGCAGGCGTCGGCGCGACGCATCGAACGCATATCGCACGAGCTGGGGCCGTCTACGACACAGAAGGTGGCAAAAGCCTGGAGCGCGGTGGATCGGCTGTCCGGCGGCAGGCTCACGTCCGAAGTGATGGACCGTGGCCGGAGCGCGATACGGTGGCTGGTCGAGTCGCCGGATTCGGGGTTGATCGGTGCCGATGGTTCGTCGAGGTCGCGACCATCGTCGGCCGATGATGAAGACGCCTGAGCGCCGAGCGCAGATCGGCAACTGGCGCGTCGGCATCCATGCCGCGCGCGAGTAGGTAAGAGCGCTCGTGTTGGCGCCATGAACCGCGTGCGTCGAGTGATTCTCGCTGCCGGGGTCGTTCCTGCTTTCGTTGCGTGGGCAGGTGCGACGAGCGCTGGCATGCCAGCGTGGTTCGCCGAGTCCGTGCTCGACAGGCGAAGGGCAACACGCGGCATTCGTGGCGAATGATTTCGGGGTGACGCGGGAACGCTGCAGCGCGCCGCATTCGAGTCTCGACGCTGCGGGTCGGCGGCGGCGTGCCGCGCCGACGGATGCCGAACGCGTCAGATGTCGCCGATCTGGCGGAAGTAGTCGGCGATGGGTCCCAGGATCACCGAAAGCAATCCCCGCAGAATCACCGCGAACGCGAGCCCGGTGACGAGAACCACGCCGGCGAGTGCGAGCGCGCGGCAGCGACGCACGGCCGATTCGGTGGCCTCGTCGGCGAGCCGAAGGAGCGTTTCGTCGAGCGTGCCCGTACGTTCGCCGATGGCGATCGAGCCGAGAGAGACCGGGTCGAAGAGCGGCAGCGGCTCGATGGCTTCGGCGAGGCTCGCACCGCGGCGAATCCGCGCCAGCACTTGCGGCGCGTGGGCGCCGAGCTCCGCGCTGCCTGTCGAGCGCAGCGCCAGCGTGAGCGTGCGCGCCACCTCCACGCCGGCACCGAGGCCCATCGCCAGTGTCGAGAAGAAGCGCGCCCCGTGGATGGCGCGATGCGCGGGGCCGAAAAGCGGCAAACGGAGCTTGATCCGATCCCAGCCGCGATCGAGCCCGAGCGCCACCAGCGCGAGCGGCGCGCCCAGGAACGCGGCGACGATTCCGGCCAACACCAGCAGGTTCGTGGCGAGCCCGGTGGCGTAGAGCTTCGGCAGATCGCCGATGCCGGCGCCCTCGCGAATACCGAGGCTCAAACCCAAGAGCGGACCCGCGAACGTGAACGCCAAGATCAAGTACGCGGGATAGAGCAACGACATCACCACGGACCAGCGCAGCTTCTGCATCCGCTCCATGTAGTCGACGATTCGCGCCAGGACTTTGTCGAGACTGCCGGCTTGTTCGGCGAACACCAGCAGCTCGACGTTGGTGTCGTCGAAGGTCGCGGCGTGACGGCGGAGCGCCTCACCCAGGTTGGCTCCGCGCACGATCTCGCGGCTCACGTCTTCGATGGCAGTGCGGAAGGCGGCGGATGGCGCCCAGCGCGCGAGCTGAGCGAGCGCTACGGGAATGCTGGCGCCGGAGCGGATCAGGCTCAGGAACTGCTGGTAGAACGCGATGCGCTTGCGGTGCTGGATCAGCGCCACCAGTGGTTGGCGCGCCCACGCCCGGCGCTCGGGTGGCGGGCGGTGGACGTAGCGCTCGAACGGCGAGGGCTGGAGCGCAGCGTCGCCGTCGCTGGCGACGGAACCGGGCTCGATGGCGGCCTTGTTCGCAGCCGCGTTTCGCGCGCTACGCGAGCGAGCACCACCGGATTCCGTCATGTGTCGATCTCTCGAGCCTGCTGTCGCCGATCGTCTCGCAACACGCGCATCGCAAGCCAGGCCTGAATTGCGCCTGTTGCTGCTGCAGCGCTCGCAAGTCCGCGTGTGGCGGATGGGGCACCCAACTGTGGGGGAGGATGCCACGTCCACGTCGAACCCGTGAGCCCGAGGGCCAACGCGTAGGTCCGCGTCACGCGTGCGCCCAGAGTCGGGCGAAGCGCGATCGCCAACGCCAAGAGCGGCGGCACCACGTCGAGCAGGACGAGCCAGAGCCAGGGGCCGCCCGGAACGTCCGCGACATGCAGTCGCTGATACGCGATCGTGCCGAGCATCGACGGCGCGCACAGCGACGCGGCGAGCAGCGCTCGAGCGCGTCGAGCTCGGTCGGGGAACGCGCTGCCGGTGGCCACGCGCCTTCAACGATCGACGCGAACCGCGCGGCCGAAGAACCCGATGCCGAGAACCTCGCGCAGCCGCACCACCCCGAAACCTGCATCGGCGAGCGCGTTGCCGAAGGTGTCGCCGTGGATCGCCAGGCCTCGCGGATGCTCGAGGAAGCTCGAAACGAATGCGTTCTCACTGAAGCGGCTGGTGAGGTCCTCGAACCAGAACGTGGCGCGTGGCTTCAGCACCCGGGCGATCTCGCTGAGCGCGCCTCGCCAGCCCGGCACGTGGTGCAGGATCCCGAACTCCACTGCGGCGTCGAAGGACGCATCCGCGAACGGTAGCCGCTCGGCATCCGCGACCAACGCGGCGGCGGTGAGCCCGGTGCCTCGAATGCGGCGCTGGGCGAGCTTCGCCATCGCCGGGTCGAGGTCGAAGCCCACGCGAAAGCCAGCGGGAAAGCGCCGCTCCAGGATCTCGAGCCCCACGCCCCGCCCGCAGCCGATCTCGAGGACGCGCGCGCCTGGCGCGAGCGTCGCGTCGCGGAGCAACGTCGCCGCTTCGATCCAGCGCTGCGACGCCGCGCGCACTGGATTGTTCATCAGGTGGAACTCGAGGCGGTTGAGTCGCATCGCGTGCTCCCTGCGATCGGCTACTCGAGGTAGCCCAGCGACTTCAGTCGCTCGCGCACGTCGTCGGGAAGCTCGTGGTGGCTCGTGGCCACGGCTTTCGCGAGCATGCGGTGATCGCTCTGGACGCTGCGCGCCCGCTCGGCGAGTCGCTGGGCGTCCGCGGGCCGTGCCTCGGCGAGGTTCTGCCGCTCGCCGGGATCGTTCGCCAGATCGAAGAGCTCGATCGGTCCGGCGTGCTTCCACCCCGGGATGCGCTTCGCACGACCCTCGCCGTTGACGATCACTTTCCAGGTTCCGTCGATCAGCGCTTGCGACCCGGCGCCGTCGGCCCACACCGGCTGGTTGGGTAGCATGCCTCCCCGTAGTGCCGGCAAGAGCGAGCGTCCCATCAGGCCCGACGCGTCGCCGATTCCTGCGAGCGCGAAGAAGGTGGGCAGCAGATCGACGTGGCTCACCGCCGTGCTCACGCGCCGCCCCGCACCCAGCTTGCCCGGCAACCGGGCGATGAGCGGCACGTGCAGCAGCTCGTCGTAGAGCGAGTTGCCGTGGTTGTAGAGACCGTGCTCGCCGAAACCCTCACCGTGGTCCGAGGTGACGAACACCGCGGTGCGATCGAGCACGCCGAGCGTCTCGAGACCGTCGAGGAGAACCCCCGCCTCGTGATCACCGAAGCGCACGCCACCGTCGTAGAGGTCGATCATCGCCTGTCGCTCGGCGTCGGTGAACGTGGCCGGCCCGTGATATGGGCCGATGCCGGTGCGCGCCACGTCTTCGGCGCGGTAGGTGCTCACGAACGGCGCGCGGAACTCCGCAGGGGGATCGTACGGGTTGTGGACGACGTAGTAGTGGACGAAGAGGAAGAAGGGCTTGTCCCCCACGCCTGCGAGCCAGTCGAGCGCCTTTCGATTCACGACCGCCGAGCCGGTCTCGCGATCGACGTACTCGTAGGCATCGAACCCGCGGGTGAATCCGAAGCGGTGGTCGAGCGCGGTCGCGTTCACGAAGCCGCCGGTCGCATAACCGGCCTCGTGAAGGCGCTCCGGTCCGGTGAAGCGCGTCTCGGCGAGCGCGGTGTGCGTCACCTTGTGCACGTCGGGCTCGAGCGAGGTGAGCATCGTCATGTGCGCCGCCGTGGTCCACGGCACCGGTGTGCGCGCATGCTCGAAGAGGATCGAGTCGCTCGCCAGCGCGTCGAGTCGCGGGCTGGTGGGGCGTGCATAGCCGTAGCAACCGAGGTGATCGGCGCGCAGCGTGTCGATCGAGAGCAGCACGATCGAGATCGGGGGCTTCGGTAGCTCGGTCGGCGCGCGGTTGCACGCGGCAACCAGCGCCATCCACACCACGCACGCGAGCCGGCAGGCGGGGAGCGCCGTGCACGGGAATCGCATGGGAATACCCTCGAGCAAGAGGACCAGCCGCAGCCGAACCCGCAGTCTGCGTCAGTGGACGGTGCGCGGCTCGGGCTTCGGCGCACGCTCGCGATCGCGCAGCAGCGGCGATCCGTGGTGGTGAATCATGCGCCACGATTCGCCGCGGCGCAGGAAGAGGTTGGTCGCTGCGACGCTCGCCGACACCGGCGTGCCGCCAGCCACGGCGGCGAAGGTCTCGATGCAGGTGACGAACGCGACCTCGCCGATCACCAGCACCTCGACCTCGTCGATCTCGATGCGGATGTTCGTGGAGCCGTGGAAGATCCCGAGCCAGCTCTCGCGCACCTGCGGCCAGCCGTGGAGGATCGGCCAGCCAGGATGAATGCAGCGATCCTGCTCGGTGCCCGCCCACACGCGCTCCATGTTCTCGATGCGTCCACTCTCGAACGCCTCGTAGAACTTGGCGTTTGCGTCGAGCACCGCGCGGCGGTCGCGCTCGGACACGTGGAGTCTCTGGAAGAACGCGTGTTGCGACGACGAGGCGCGAGACCATAGCACACGGGCTTGCGAGCGCCGTCCGTCGCCCATTCGAGACGACGGTGCGTTTGGGCACGGGCTGCGCAGCCACCCGCGACGAATCCCGCAACGTCGTTTACGCTGCCGCGCGTCACGGTCATGGACGCACCGTCGCCCACGCTCGACTCGCCGGGGTCGGTCGACGAGCGCTTTACCGCCGCCCTCGAGCTCTTCGACGACGAACGCTATTTCGAGTTTCACGACGTCCTCGAAGAGTTGTGGCGCGAAGAGCCGGGACCCGAGCGGGATTTCTACCGAGGGCTGCTGCAAGTGGGCGTGGCACTGCACAAAGCGCGGCTGGCACAGATGAGCGGTGCCGGGAAGCTCTTCGAAAAGGGGCGTGCTCGCCTGGCACCGTTCGGTGCGGCGCACCGCGGGGTGGCCATCGCCACATTGCTGGCGGCCATCGAGCGCTGGCTCGCGAGAGCCGCGGAGCGCGAGCGTGCCGGATTGCCGGTCTGGCCGGACGGCACGCCACCCCGCATCGCCGCGACGCTGAACGTCACGTGAGTGCGCCATGATCCTCTTCACCTCTTCTTCCCTTCACGGTTGGATCGCATGAGCAAGTCGATCTCGGTGCGCGAGGCACGCGACCGCATCCTGGAACGCATTCGTCCGCTTGCCGTCGAGCGCGTGGCGCTCGGCGACGCGCAGGGGCGCGTGCTCGCCGAGCCGCTGGTTGCGCCGCGCAACCAGCCGCCCTGGGACAACAGCGCGATGGACGGTTTCGCGGTCCGCGCGGAGGATCTCGGGGTGGCGACCGCGGAGACGCCGGCGTGGCTCGACGTGATCGAGGAGATCCCCGCAGGACGTCTGCCCAAGCTCACCGTGGTGACGGGGCAGGCCGCGCGGATCATGACGGGCGCGCCGCTACCCGCCGGCGCGGACACCGTCGTACGCATCGAGGACACGGTGCCCGCGGTGGTGGGCGGCAAGGTCGGCATTCGCGTGGCGGCGGAAGCCGGTCGCGACGTGCGGCGCGCTGGTGAGGATCTTCGTGCCGGCGCGACCGTGCTCGAGCCCGGCCAGCTCGTGGGTTCGGCCGAGATCGGCGTCATGGCCGCGATCGGCCGCTCGTTCGTGGACGTCACGCTCAGGCCGGTGGTGGCGAGCTCGAACAGGCGCTGTTCGGCCGCCTCGATC
>CAYVDO010000008.1:0-16928 GCA_964450125.1 uncultured bacterium | reverse complement strand
GTGGTGGCGATCCTCGCCACCGGCGACGAGCTGGTCGAGCCGAGCGAGCGCCTCGAGCCGCACCAGATCGTGAACTCGAACGGGCACACGCTCGCGGCATTGGTGCGCGAGGCCGGCGGCATCCCGCGGAACCTGGGCATCGCGCGCGACGATCGCGCCGATTTGCGCGCCAAGCTCAGGCGCGCGCTCACGGCCGACGTCGTCGTCACCAGCGCTGGTGTTTCGGTGGGCGATCACGACTACGTCAAGGAAGTGCTGGAAGAGCTCGGGACCACGATGGCGTTCTGGAAAGTCTCGATGAAGCCGGGCCATCCGCTCGCGTTCGGGCAGCTCGGCGAGCGTGCGGTGTTCGGTCTGCCCGGCAATCCGGTGTCGTCGATGGTCTCGTTCGAGCTCTTCGTGCGGCCGGCGCTGCTCAAGATGGCGGCGCATCGAAAGATCTTCCGCCGCGTGTTTCCCGCCATCCTCGACGAGGACGTGAAGACCACCCAAGGCCGCACGCACTTCCTGCGTGGGGTGGTCGAGGAGCGCGACGGCGTGGCGCACGCGCGCACCACCGGCCCGCAGGGCTCGGGAATCCTGCGATCCATGTCGCTGGCGAACGCGCTCTTGGTGGTTCCCGCAGAGCGCGCCGGCATGAATGCTGGCGAGACGATCGACGCCATGTATCTGGGCGCCGCCGGGCTCGCGAGCGACGCGAGGCCCTTCTGATCACTCCCGGCGAGCTGGCGACGCGCCTCGCCGCGCTTCACGTCAACGTGGAGCGCGTCTTCTGCGAGGTCGTCGAGGTCGAGATCGAAGCCTATCCGGGCGGTACCCGCCCGGTGGCGGTGGTGCACGTCGCCGGCAAGGGCGAGGTGGGGCGCGGCGAGAACGTGTCGTGGACGCTCGCGGTGCAGGATCGCTTCGCTGCGAGCGTGAGCGAGCTGATCGTCGCCAAGGCCGGCCGCGTGAGCGAGCTGGTCAGCCGTGAGGCCGATCCCTACGCCCACGCGGCGCTGGAGGCGTCGCTCGTGGATCTGGCGTTGCGGCAGGCGGGGCTGACCTTGGCGAGCGCGGCCGACGTGCGCGACGTCACGACGGTTCCGGTGCGCTACCTGATCTCGTTCGACGCCACGCTCGATCCCGCGGCGCGACTCGCCGAGATCGCCAGCGTCAATCCCGGTGCGCGCTTCAAGGTGGATGTCGACCCCGAGTGGAGTGACACCACCGTCGCCGAGCTGGCTGCGAGCGAAGTGGTGGAAATGCTCGACTTCAAGGAACGCGGCGACGCGGCGCTGGTCGAGCGTCTCGCTGCGGCCTTCCCGGAAGCGTGGCTCGAAGATCCGCCGATGTTGGGCGAGAACCCGCACGCGAAAGTCGCCAGGGACATCGTGATCCGATCCGCCGCCGATGCCGCACGATGGGCAGCCGAAGGCGCGATGATCAGCATCAAGGCGCCTCGCATGGGCGGAGTGCTCGAAGCGCTGCGCGGCTTGGAAGCCGCCCGCGCAGCCGGCGTGCCTGCGCACATCGGTGGCATGTGGGAGCTCGGTCCCGGCCGCGAGCAAGCGAGGCTCCTGGCTGCTCTCTACTGCGCCGAAGCGCCCAACGACGTGGCGCCGATCTCCCGTCACGAGACCGCAGCGCGCGAGCCTTCGCCTCTCGCCGTGCGCCTCGACCTCCCCGGCTTCGGCCCACACACCCAGCACCACGGCGACGGCTGACGGAGTCGAGCCATTCCACGTTTTCGGCCCTCAGGGGCGACCGCTAGGCCGCCTGCGGTTTCCACGGCGCTCGTGCTCGCCGCGGTACTTTCCTGCGCGCCGGCCGCGGTCGCACCGGCTCCCGCGCCGACCGCTGCGTTCGTGGCGCCGAGCATCGACGACCTGGTCCGCGACGCTTGGCTCGAGCGCCGCGCTCGCCAGCTCGGCGTTTCGCTCGACGAGGCGCGGCACCGCGATGCCACCCTGTCCGTCGCGACACCACCGGACGTCGCCACCGACGACGCGCAGACCCGCGCGGAGGCTGTGGCGATCTGGGGCCGCGTCTGCGCTTCCTGTCACGGTGTGTCCGGTCGTCTCGACGGCGTCACGCAGAAGACCGATCCGCCACCACGCGCGTGGGGTGGCATGGGCGCGCGAATGGGTTTCTTCTTCGGCGGCGACAAGATGCGCGCCGGCATCTATCGCGCCATCGCCGAAGGCGGTCCCGTTCGCGACGGCAAACCGAGCCCGATGCCTGCGTGGGGCCCGACCTTCGCCCGCGAGCAGATCTGGGCGCTGGTGCGCTACCTCGAATCGCTGTAGCGTGCGTGGAGCGAGTTGGACGCGACGTCGGGCCTCGATCATCGAGTCTCGGGGATTCCGAGGTTCGGGCTCGCCGCACGGATTGCTGGCGCGCGAGCGTGACACGCTCGCGCTGGACGGCGTGCGGAACGGCCGCGTCACGTCGATCGTTGATTCGTCACGGCGCAATTCTCGCCGTGTGAATGCCGAAAGGCGTCGGATCCCGCACGCCGAGCGGCGCGTAGGCGGGGTGTTGGTGCTGGCTGCGGGGGCCAGAGCGCCGAGCTCGAGCACGGCGGCCGGTGCGTGGGAGCGGCGATTCGGGCTCGCCCAAACGAGAGAGCCCCAGCCGGAGGTGAAGATCGCCCTCGGGCTGGGGCTCGTCGTCACGCGTTGCGTGCGGGCGTCACTTGTCCGGCTGGATCTCGACGCGGCGGTTCTGGGCGCGGCCCTCGTCGGTGTCGTTGGGAGCGATGGGCTTCGACTCGCCGTATCCCTTGGCGCGCAGCCGGTCGGCGGCGATGCCGCCCTGGATCATGTAATCGCGCACGGCCTTGGCGCGTGCTTCCGAGAGTTTCTGGTTGTGCTTGTCGGAGGCGCGGTCGTCGGTGTGGCCTTGGATCTCGGCGGTGAGCTTGGGCTCGGCCTTGAAGACCGAGATCGCATGATCGATCGCAGCGGCGTCCTTGATGATGGCCTTGTCGGTGTCGAAGTACACACCTTCCAGAACCCAACAGCCGACCGAGTTCACGCGAATGCCCTTGGGCGTGTTGGGGCATTTGTCCTTGTCGTCCTTGACGCCATCTCCGTCGGCGTCGCCGATCACCGCGGGTGCAGCGGCAACGGGCGCCGGCGCGGGCTTGGCTGCGGGGGTGAGCAGGACCTTCGTCACGTAGCCCGCCATGGCGTTGGGATCGGCGATGTCCTTGGCGTTGGTGGCGAAGCCGCAGCCGGTGACGTCGGCCAGCTCGTCCATCAGCATCTTGCCGTTGGCGTCGTCGCCGACCTGTACCGGATAGATGCAGAGCTTGTCGCCGAAGTCGGACTTGAGCTTCGCGGCGGCGCCGAGAACGCCCTTGTCGCTCACGCGCGTGGCGTCGCCGACGACGATGAGCGCGATGCGGCCTTTGGTGCCCGCGAGCTCCTCGTGGGCTGCCGCGAGGCCGCGCTGCATGGGGGTGAAGCCGCTGGCGCAGGACTGCTTGGCGAGGCCGGCGTCGAGGTCGGCGCGGCGATACGCCGCGGGTCCATAGAGCACCTTGCTGGTCTCACCGCCGACGCAATGGCCCGAGCCGAACGCGAGCAGCCCGGCTTCGTAGTCGAGAGCCGGCACGGTCGCGTTGAAGCGAGCGATGGTCTCACGGGCGATGTCGAACTTGTCACGCCCGCCGAAGTTGTCGTTCATCGAAGACGAGGCATCGAGCACCACCACGAAGGCGTCGGCCTTCTTGGTGAAGCCGGCGGGATCGAGCGCCACCGGCTGGAACGCGCCCACGGACGGCGCCTTGGTGGCGGCGCAGCCGGAGAGCGCGCCGATGGCGAAGGCCGACCACATCACAGTCCTGTATCGCGGCATCATCGAATCCCCTCCTCTTTCGATGGGTACGGGACGCCGTGCGCCGGCGCCAGGCACCGAAGGTGAAGGTCGATTCTGTGCCAGCGACGCGTGTCGCGGCAATCGTACGTGTGGAAGGCCTCCCGCGAGCGAAGGTCAGCCGGGGCGTTCGAGCAGCAAGTACAGGACGTTGTCGGTGAACGCGGGGTCTTGCGTGAGGCCGAGGTGATCGGCGAAGAGGAACGTCACGGTGGTCCAGGGGATCGGCGAGAGCAGGCGCGGCCGCCATCCGCGGCTTCCGACGCGCTCGTCCATGAGGGCGCTGGTGCGCAACACGGTGCCGTCGCCGGGCGCGGTTCCGGAATGGGCGAGAGTGCCCGTGCGTGGGTCGACGACGGACACGGCATCGGTCTCGATGGCGTCGCTGGCGATGAGGTGGAGCTCGATCCCAGGTGGCACCGGGCCGGGTGCGTCGAGCGCCGCGTGGAACTGCCTGGCGCGGACGAGCGACTTGCGCAGGTGATCGAGGGAGATCCGCCGCCGTGTCGCGGCGTCGCTCACCGCGGGCATGAGCGTCGCGAGCAACCGATCTTGGTTGGGCGCTGCGAGGCCCCAGCCCATTCGCTCCCAGAGTGCCGGATCGAGAACGTCCGCGACTGGCGTGGGTGAAGTCGCGGATCCCGCGTGCGCTTCCACCAGCGCGCCGTGACGTGAGCGCGGCAGCAGTTGATAGAGCGAGGGAAAAGTTCCGATGACGGCAGGCTCGTAATACGGCACCACCGGTCCGAAATCCGCTCCTTCGACGAGCTGATGAAGCGCCTTGATCGAGCCGGCGTTGGGTGTGCCGATGAGCACGGCCTTGTCGACGTAGCGCGCGCCTGCCCACGAGCTCTCCGGCAGGGAACCATCGTCGGGCAGATCTTGGGTGCCGTAGCGCAGGAAGTAGCGCGTCACCAGCCCACCCATCGAGTGGGCGATGATGTCGAAGTGGACGTCCTGGTCCTTCACACCGAAACGCTTTTCGATCTCACGCTGGACGTACGCGCGCTTCTCGCGGATGAAGGCGTCGAGGCGGCGTGCGTTTTCGACGTTGTCGCGGCGCCAGTCGTAGTCGAACTGGAAGCACGTGAAATGATCGGGTCCGTAGCGGATGGCGCCGGCCTCGCCGAGGGTTTGATCTCTGTAGCCGCCGATGCCGAGGGTCGCGAGGATCTGCGCGTAGGCACTCAGCTCGACCGGCAGACCGAGGATGTCCACTTTCACGCGATCGAGCGCGCCGGCGGGTCTGACCGCATCCGTGAGCGCGGCGAGCTCTGCGCCCTCGGCCATCGGCAGCGCCACCAGCCGCGCTCCCTCGGGTGCTTCCGGATCGGCAGCGCCGCCGCCGAACGCGCCCCACACGATGCTGCCGGTGTCGCCGTCGACGAGCTTCGAGCCCAGGATTCCTGGAATCACGATGACCGGGTTGCGCTCCGGGTACTCGAACTCGGCCACCCGCGAGTAGAGCCGCGAGAGATCCGGCGGCGCGGGTCGCGCGGCGCAGCCGGCCGCGAATGCCACGACGATCGCGGTAGCGCGAACCGCGAGCACCACCCTCTCCGCGTCGCGAGATCGTGGTTGCAGCGTGCGCATCGAGAGCTTCCCCACTGCCGGTCGAACGGGCGCCGCATACGTTACAGGGGTGACGTCCGTCTCGATCTCGAACATGCAGCGTGAGTCCGGGCTTTCGCGTACGATCGAGGGCCCGATCGATCCGAGGACTTCCTCGATGAGCGTGCTCGATCAGAGCGACGATTCCCCGGCGCCGCCGCCGGCACCCGTGCGACCGGTGGTCGATATGTATCACGGTGTGGCGGTCGTCGATCCCTATCGCTGGCTCGAGGATTCGCTCGCGCCCGAGGTGCGCGAGTGGCGCGAAGCGCAGAACCGCCACGCACGCAGCTACCTCGACTCGATCGCCGCGCGCCCGGCGATCCGTGCGCGGGTCCGAATGCTCACGACCGAGCTCTCGGCGGACCACTACGACCTGCGCCATCGCGGCCGAATGCTGTTCGCGATCAAGAACGAGCCGCCGAAACAGCAGCCCCTGCTCGTGGTGCTCGCCTCCGCGGACGATCTCGCGAGCGAGCGCGTGGTCGTCGACCCGAACCTGCTCGATCCGGGCGGGTCGATCGCCATCGACTTCTTCGAGCCGTCGCCGGACGGTCGCTTCGTCGCCGCTTGTCTCTCGGCGTTCGGCAGCGAGGACGGTTCCTTGCACGTCTACGAGGTGGCGACGGGCCAAGAGCTCGGCGATCGAGTTCCTCGCGTCCATTACCCGACGGGCGGCGGCAGCGTCGCGTGGAACGCGGAGGCGACGGGCTTTTGGTACACCCGCTACCCGCACGAAGGCGAGCGGTCGCCCGAGGACTTTCCCTTCTTCCAGCAGATCTACTTTCACCGCCTCGGTGAACCGGTCGCTGCGGATCGGTACGTGATCGGGAACGAGTTCCCGCGCATTGCGGAGGTGCGGCTCGCCACTCGGGTGGGCTCGAGCCACGTGCTCGCCAGCGTCGCCAACGGCGACGGCGGCGAGGTCGCCCACTGGTTACGAATGCCGCGTGGCGACTGGCGTCAGGTCACGCGTTTCGACGACGAGGTCGTGAGCGCGGTGCTGGGGCCCGAAGAATGCCTGTACGTGCTCTCTCGCAAGCATGCGCCGCACGGGCGGATCCTCGCGATTCCGCTCGCGACTCCCGAGCTCGGGCGGGCCCGGCTGGTGGTCCCGGAAGCATCGGAATCGATCCAGAGTCTCGAGGTCACCGACTCCACTCTCCACGTCCGCTACGTGGACGGTGGCCCAGCACTGCTGCGCACGTTCGATCGCAGCGGTACGCCCCGAGGAACCATCGCGATCGAGCCGGTATCGGCCGTGACGGAGTTGGTGCCGCTTGCCGGAGACGACCTGCTCTTCCGAGCCGAGAGCTTCGTCTCGCCGCCGGCGTGGTACCGGGTGGTGGGAGCGAGCCACGAAGTGCGGCGCACACGCCTTCGGGTGCGCTCGCCCGCAGACTTCGGGGACGTCGCAGTGGTACGCGAGCATTGCGTGTCGCGCGATGGCACGCGCGTGCCGCTCAACATCCTGCAGCCCAAGGGCCTCGCCCTCGACGGACGCAATCCGGTGCTGCTCTCGGGCTACGGCGGGTTCGACTGGAGCCTCGCGCCCTCCTACTGGGCCGTCCGACAGGTCTGGCTCGAGCAGGGTGGAATCTGGGTGATCGCGAACCTGCGCGGTGGCGGCGAGTACGGCGAGGAGTGGCACCGGGCGGGCTGCCTCACGCGCAAACAGAACGTGTTCGATGATTTCCTCGCTTGTGCCACGCATCTGATCGAGCGCGGCTACACGAGCCCGGACCGGCTCGCGATCCGCGGTGCCAGCAACGGTGGATTGCTCATGGGCGCGGCGCTCACGCAGTGTCCCGAGCTCTTCGCCGCAGTGCTCGCGCACGTGGGCATCTACGACATGCTGCGCGTCGAGCTCGATCCGAACGGTGCTTTCAACGTCACCGAGTTCGGAACGGTTCGTGACCCGGGGCAGTTCGAGGCACTCTCCGCCTACTCGCCGTATCACCATGTCCAAGACGGCACGCACTACCCGGCGGTGCTGCTCACCACCGGCGAGAACGACGCGCGCGTGAACCCTGCGCACTCACGCAAGATGGCCGCGCGCCTCCAGGCGGCGACCGCGTCGCGACGGCCGGTGCTGCTGTGCGCGAGCACCACGTCAGGACATGGGCAGGGAACGGCTCTCGACGAGCAGATCGAAGAGGACGCCGACCTCTACGCGTTCTTGTTCGACCAGCTCAGCGTGCCGTATCGCGCGATCTCCTCGCCTCGGTGAGGGCGAGCGCATGGTCGCTCGAGCTGCCCGCAGTCTCGGCGCTCGATCACTCGGGATCGCCGAGGTCGCGCAGGCGCTGGGCGGCGACCTCCGCGGGGATGTCGCGCTGCGGCTCGCCGAGCATCTCGAATCCCACCATGAACTTCCGCACCGTCGCCGAGCGCAGGAGCGGCGGGTAGTAGTGGGCGTGGAGCAGAAAGCCCGGGTGGGCGTCGCCGTCGGTGGGGCGCTGGTGCCAGCCCATCGTGTACGGGAAGGGTACGTCGAAGACGCGGTCGTAACGCGCACATAGCCGCCGCACGAGTCCCGCCAGCGCGTCGCGTTCGCCCGGCTCGAGGTCGGCGAGCGTACCGACGGCGCGCCGCGGTAGGACGAGGGTCTCGAACGGCCACACCGCCCAGAACGGCACCAACGCCACGAAGTGGTCGTTCACGAGCACGATGCGCGCTCCGTCCACGAGCTCGTGTGCGAGGTACTCGAGGAGGAGCGGCCGCTGGTGCGCACGCCAGTAGGCGCTCTGGGTGCGAACCTCGCGCGCGACCTCGTTGGGCACCTCTTCGGTGGCCCAGATCTGACCGTGGGGATGGGGGTTCGAAGCGCCCATCGTCGCGCCGCGGTTCTCGAACACCAGCACGTGGCGGATGTAGTTGCGATCGCCGAGCGACGTCGTTTCGTCGGCCCAGGTGTCGATGACGCGTCGGACCTCGCGCATGCCGAGCTGGCCGAGGCTGAGGTCGTGCCGTGGCGAGAAGCACACCACGCGGCACACGCCACGCACGGGCGCCGCGTGGATGAGCCCACCCACTGCTTCCACGGTCCCGTGCACCTCGTTCGGCAAGAGCCCGGGGAAGTCGTTGTCGAAGACGTAGGTGTGCTCGTAATGCGGCGTGGTAGCTCCACCCGCGCGTGGGTTGCCGGGGCAGAGATAGCAGGCCGGATCGAATGCCGAGCGGTCGGTCGCGGCGATCGCCTCCGATTGGCCTTGCCACGGTCGTTGGGTGCGATGCGGCGAGACCAGCACCCATTCGCCGACGAGCGGATTCCAGCGCCGGTGGACGTGCTGCGTGAGGTCGAACGTGGCGGGTGTCGTCGGCGGCATGTCGGCGGCGGCGAAAAGGGCGCTCGATCCTACCACCGTCGACTCCGTCGCGACCGCCGCTTGGCAGGGTGTCGAGAATGGCACGTGCCAGCGGCGCGCCGACGAGCGTAGCGAGTCGACTTGGGGGTGGGGCCCTTCGAGCACCGCGTCTTTCGTGGGGCGGGGGTCTATCGAGAGCCCCGAGGAAACACCGACAGGCTCGAAGAGCTCGCCGCTGCGAGTTCTTCTGCAGCCTGTTAGATTCGCGAGCCCAAAGCAGCGTGCTTCGAGGAAACGAGTGGCGAACGATCCGACCGTGCCGAGCGTGTGGCAGACCGAGCCGTTCCGAATCTTCTTCCCGCTCGGTGTGCTGATCGCGTGGGTGGGGCTCTCGCAATGGGTGTTCTTCCCGTTCGGTTGGCCGAAGAGCTACGCGTGCGACCTGCACGGTTTCATCCAGTTGCAGGCGTTCACGATGGCGTTCGCGTTGGGCTTCCTCTTCACCGCGTTGCCTCGTCGCACCCAGTCGCCGCCGCCGTCGCGGGCCGAGCTCGCGGTGAGCAGTGGCTTGCTGGTGTCGATCACACTGTTCGGTTTCTTCGCGCAGCGAGCGGCGATGATGCTTGGTTACGTGGCGCTCTTCGGGCTGCTCGCCCGCTTCGCGCTGACGCGGTTCTGGGGAGAGCGAGCGCGGCGACGGCCTCCGGCGGCGTTCGCGCTGGTACCGATCGCCGCCCTACAGGGATTGATCGGCCCGCTCTTGGTGATCGCGGGACCGCGGCTGAACGTGGCGCCGTGGATGTATCCGCTCGGGCGCCTGTTCATCGAGCAAGGAGTGTTTCTTTGCTTGATCGTCGGCATCGGCGGGTTGTTGCTGCCGTTAATCGGTGGTTGGCCACCGCCCGCGGATCTGGGTAGCTCGCCGCGCGAGACGCGGCGGGCGCTGGCATACGCCGCCGCCGGACTGGCGATCGTCGCCAGCGAGATCGCCGAGGCGCTGGGCGCGTTTCGCGCCGGGCCGATCGTGCGCGGAGTGGTGGTGGCGGCGGCGCTGGCGTGGGGTGGCGGTGCGTGGCGCATGCCGAAGAAGGCTGGGCTCCATCGCCGCTGGATTTGGCTCGCGGTGTGGCTCACGCCGCTCGGCGTAGTGCTCTCGGGGCTCCTGCCGGGTCTACGGGTGGCGTCGTTGCACGTGCTCTTCATCGGCGGCTACAGCCTGCTGTGCCTGGGTGTGGCGACGCACGTCGCGTACGCACACCTGCCCGGCCTCGAATCGCTGATGCTCACCAGCCACCGCGCGGTGAAGTGGACGGGTGGGCTCGTGATCGTCGCATTGCTGGGACGCACTGCCGCGGACGTCAGCCACACCTACTATCAACACCTCTCTTCGGCGGCGGCGGCGTGGATCGTCGGCTCGGCGGTGTGGCTCGGATTCCTCGGGCCGAAGCTCGTGCGACCACCCCAAGCGAAGCGCTGAGGCGTCGTGACGCTCGCGTGGGACGACTTCAAGCGCGTGCTCGCGGGTGAACGGTTGCCCGCTGCGCTCGTCGATCTCGACGCGCTCGATCGCAACGTCGATCGCATCCGCGGCGCCGCCGAGAGGCATCGCAAGACGATTCGCGTCGGCTCGAAGTCGGTGCGGCACGTCGGCTTGTTGCGCCGCATCCTGGAGCGCGGCGGTGCGGCATTCCGCGGCATCATGGGATTCGCGGCGGAGGAGCTCGCGTTCCTCGCGGACGAGGGCTTCGACGATCTCCTGCTCGCGTACCCCACGCTGCAGCCGAAAGCGCTCGCGGTGCTCGCGGAGCGCGCCGCGCGCGGGCGAACGATTTGGGCGATGGTCGACTCGCGCGAGCACCTCGAGGCGCTCGCGCGCGCCGGCCGCGCGGCGGGGGTCGAGATGCGAGCCGTCGCCGAGCTCGACGTTTCCTATCGTCGGATCGCGGGCCGTGTTCATCTGGGTGTGCGCCGCAGCCCGCTGCGCGACCCGGGTCAGGTGCTGGAGCTGGCGCGCGCCGCGGCGTCGCTAGAGGGCGTGCGGCTGGCCGGGCTCATGGCCTACGAGGCGCACATCGCGGGATTTCCCGACAAGAGCCCGTTCGCCCCGGCCATGAACCGCGTGAGCCGCGCGCTCAAGCGGTTCTCGATCCCGGACGTGGCCCGGCTGCGCGCCGCCACCGTCGCTCTGCTCGTGAGGGAGGGCTTCACGCTCGAGCTGGTGAACGGAGGTGGCACGGGAAGCGTCCGTAGCACCGGCGCCGAAACCTGCGTTACCGAGATCACCGTCGGTTCCGGTTTCGTGTGCTCGCACATCTTCGATTACTTCGAGTCGATCGATTGCGAGCCTGCAGCGTTCTTCGCGCTCGAAGCCTGCCGCATCTCCGACCCCGGCTTCGTCACCTGCTCGGGCGGCGGCTACGTCGCCTCCGGCACGCCGAGCTGGGAGAAACTGCCGCTACCGTGGCTACCCCGTGGGCTCGCCTATTTGCCCAACGAGGGTGCGGGTGAAGTGCAAACCCCGCTCACGTTACCTTCGGACGCGCCGCACGTTCGCCTCGGCGATCCCGTGATCTTCCGTCACGCCAAGGCGGGCGAGCTCGCCGAGCGCTTCACCGAGTACTTGCTCGTTCGGGACGGCAACCTGGTCGCTCGCGAGCCCACTTACCGCGGCCAGGGATTCGCGTTTCTCTGACGCGCTCATTGAAACTTCGCGCACGTGGCGGTGCGCTCGCGCAGCACGGCCTCCTGACCGAAGCGGCGCTTGTACTCGGCGGCGATCTCATGGACCGCCCGTCGCGCTGCTTCGTCGCCTGCGTGTAGCAGCATCACGACCTCCGAGCTCTCTCGTTCCACGACGCCGCTCTTTCCCTTCCACTGTCCGGTGGCCTCGAAGACGGTGAAGCCGTCGGGGAAGCGCGGCGTGACCACTTCGTCGAGAAAGTGCTGCCACTCGCCGTCGCTCACGTAGCCGCCATCGGGACGATTGCGTCCGAAGTAGAGGACGTCGCGCGCCATCGCGGCGTCGCCCACCTCGCAAACGCCGACCGGTTCGACGTTGGCCACGACCGTGGGGGCGATGCAGCCGCCAGCGAAGGCGAGAGAGACGAGCGCGGCGACGATCCGCGTGGCGACGTGCCTCATCGCACCACCACGGCGGAGACCTTGCTCGCGATGGCGTACTCCGCCGGTACCTTCGCCGTCTCCAGAGCCGCGATCGCAGCTTCGGTGGTTCGCCAGCCGCCGGGCACCCGCACCACGATCGGGAACCCGACGAACAATCGTGCGAACGCGGACACGGCACTTTCCTTCGACAAGGGAGGGCCCGCGAAGAGCAACTCCACTTGCGGGAACCGCGACGACTTCCCGAGCACCTGGCTCAGCTCGAGCTTCCCGCCGATGTAGTGGGTGCCGAGATGCTCGAAAACGTCGTACGCGGGCGGCGGGTCCGGTGCCCAGCGGTAGAGCATCGATTCGAAGACGGCGAGGCTGCCGCGAAAGAGCGGCGACAGACCGAATTGCGGGATTTCGGCGAAATGCCCCCCTGGCGCGCGCTCGCTGAACGGCGAGACGAGCGTCAGGTCGCGTTCGCAGAGGCCGTCGAGGACGGGATCGACGGCGAACACGCGCACCCGTCGCCCGCCGCGCCCCGCCGCACGGCACGCGCTCACGAGGTCGTACCAGCGCGCGTCACCTCGGCAGCGGACGCCGAGCCACGCGGCCTTCGGTTCGCGCAGCGTGTCGGGTAGCGGCGGCCCCTCCTCGAACGTGAACGGCCACCATTTCTCGGCGGCGTCGCGAAGCTCGCGGAGAATGGCGTCGACGGACTCGCCACCCCGTCGCTCGACGTAGAAATCCGCCAGGTCCGTGAGGTTCATCGTCGAGGCTTCGGATTCGGCGTGCGTCGCGCGCAGCGCGCATGTACCCGCTTCTACCGCGAGGCGTGCGTGCGGTAAACGCACTACCGCTCGGTGGTGAGACCGCCGAAGATCGCTCACGCGCAGGAGTCGCGCTCTCGCCGATGGCGACAGTAGCGCCAAGCGGCCCGCGCGGCTGGCGCCATCCGCGAGCATGGCGAGCCGACCAGGGGTTGGCGCCCCGCCTGAGCCGCGCACCCTTTCTTGCGGGTACAGCGGTGAGATCGAGGCTCCGAGGAGCCATCGACACGCGCGAAGCACTCGCGCCCGCGAGCGACTCGGCAGCCTGTCAAGCCGCGAGGCGCTCTCGCGGAACAGTCGGCTCGTCCGCAGCCACCTCGGCTTCGTCGCGAGCAACGACCTCGCTCACCGTCCGTGCGGCGCGTGCCACCCACCACAGCAAGGCGATCTGCGATACCGCGAGCAACACGACCAGCACGCCAGCGAACAAGCCGACCGACGTCGGGCTCATGGCGTCCTCCGGGGATGTCCTCGTAAAAAAGCGGTACTGCCCGGTGTTGATGCTGATCACCTCATGCAACTCGCGAGCCATCGAGCGGATCACCCGAAGGCTGCCGATCGTGGTCGATGCGGCGCGTGCAACGTCGCGGAAACACGAGCTTCGCGCCCCGTGCGGCAGCGTGCGGCGGGGTTGGCTCGAGTGGGCGAAGTTCGAGTTCGCGGACGGGGAGTCCGGCAACTGGTACGAGTGTCGCGATCTCGCCGCTCGCGCCAGTCCGTGGGCCGAGCTGGCGGAGCGCTAGGGAAGATCCGGCTCAGCAACACCAGCGCCGGTTCCGGGACCGTGCTGAGGGTGTCGTCGGAGCGTTCCACCTCGATCATCCCTTCCGATCGCGGCAGCGCCGCCCGATCGCGACGCGACTATCGCTAGACTCCATCCCGGGGGCCGCGAGCCGCTCGGATTGCCCGCACGATCGGTTGCGGTCAGGGAAGCAGCGCGCGGATCAGCGACGACAGGCCACCGCGCGACAGGCCAGCTGCCCCCGTGCCTCGCGAGTCGCGCGTTGCCACCGCCACCCCAGCCGACTCGAGCGCGGTCGGGATCTCGAGCGCCGCCTCCCGCAGCCGTCGCCGTGGCAGCAGCCTCGTGCGCGGCTCTTCCTCGGCGACCGCTCGCTCGGGAGCGAGCGCGCGCACGCCGGGATCAGCCCATTCGTAGAGCGTGGCCGCGCGCGGCGCGCCGGGGTCGCCGGGACGCAGCCACGCGAAGCATTTGAGACCGAACGGCTTGGTGCATTCGGCGTCCTCGAACGCCGGCGACCACGTGCCGGTGTTGAGGAGCTCGACGCCCTTGATCCAGCGATGCGTCTGCTTGTGCGTATGGCCGTGGATCACCCGGTTGACGCCGGCGATCTGTGAGCTCAGGTCGAGCTTTTCGATGGCACCGCGCTGTGCCTCTTCGTTCTCGGATTCGACGCCTCGCGCGTAGCGGATCACCCAAGGCATCAGCACCGCGAACGGTGCCACGAACGTCCACAACGGGATCGCGACGAAGAGCTTGAACACCAGCGTCGCCTCGAAGCTCGCGAGCAGCGCCAGCACCACCAGCAGCGCGCGATCGAGCCACAGCTCGCGCATCACCTTGAGCGGGCTCAGCACGGCCGGGTGCGCGTGGAGCTGTGCCAGGCTGCGAACGACGCGCGGTGTGGCGTTGGCGCGCGCGGCGATCTCCTCGACGCGGTTCTCGAAGTCGAGCGGCGAATCCTTCACCGGTGGCAGCAACGCCTCCTCGAGCGCGTAGAGGAACGTGACGATCGAGCTCCAGAACCAAGTCCAGCCGAGCAGCGGCTGCACGCGCAGCAAGTATTGGTAGAAGAACTTCACGTACTCGAAGAACGACGCCTTGATGAAGCTCGAGTCGACGTGCGGATTGAAGAGCCCCATGCCGTTCAGCATGAAACGCCCCGCGAGGTTGCCGAACGGCAGCCGGACGTACTCGGCGCCGCGCTTGCGTACCATGGGGTGGATCGGGTTGGGGCACACACAATACGGGTCGTATTGGTTGCCATGCTCGATGAGCGTGTCGCCGCCCGACACGTAGAACCACTCGCAGAAGCGCACACGCTCGGCGTCCGTGTCGGGCAGTCGGAGCCAGTGCAGCAGCTCGGCGCGTACCGCCGGCCAGTGGAGCTCGAGGTCGTGGTTCCCGACCACGAACACCACGCGGTTACCAGCGAGGACCCACTCGCGTACCGCCGTGAGCCACACCGGGTGGTCCTCGAGGATGATGTTCATCTTGTAGCGCGAGCGCGCTTCCTGCGCGGTGAGGCCGCGGCGCCTCTCGAGCCAGCTCACGGAGAACGGGGGGCGCTCGGGCAGCGCCATGGTCGAATCGAAGTCGAAGACGTCGCCGTTGAACACCAGCTCCAACGGGCCCGCGGCCGCGGCGCGGGCGTGCTCGAGGAAGCGCTTGAAGCTCTTGTCGACGAAGTGGCGCGGTCGTTTGTAACGCTTCCAGAGCGGATTGCCGGGGTGGGACGGCTCGGCCTCCGAGAGATGGATGTCGCTCACCACGAAGGTGTGGAGAGGCTCGCCGGACGCGGGATTGGGGGGGCGATCCATGGGGACGCTAGCGCGCGGGCTTCGGCTCGCGCGGCCAGCCGGACGTCGTCAGGATTCGTCGTCGTCGAGGAGGTCGAAGGAGCGGAGCGCTCGGGTGGGGGCGCCATCGCCGCCGTCGTCCGCCGCCTTTTGGGCGTGCACCCAGAGCCGATCGTGCGGTGCGTTGCGCGGGTCCCAGCCGTACTCCTCTTGGATCCGCTCGTCGAGCCCGTGGCGGCCTTGCGGCCGACTGCCGCGGCGAATGGTTCCCGTTCGGGGGCTCCAACTGTCGTATTGCCGGCGCGAGCGACTCATGCGTCTTACCTCCCTCCGAACGTACGCCCCCATCGAGCGCAAACGTGCCCGAGTCCGTGGGCCGCACGTCGATCGTCGCGTACGAGAAAAGCAAGGCGCATGCCTCGAGTCGCATAACGCCGCGACGGCCCGCGCAGTTCGGGCTCAATTACGCGAAAAGACGATGCTCTTCGCGCGACTGGCTCACCCGAGGGCTGCCGTTCGCAGGCCCCGGCGCCGCCGTTCGGCGTCGGGCAACGCTGACGCTGGCCGGCAGAAAACGTCAGGTAGCGTCCTGAATTTGGCACCGGACGCCCGTCCAGAGCTCGTTCTCGACACCGGCTCGCTTGCGCGCCTCTCGCTCGGTCTCTCCGGCACGATGCGGGTTCACGCGTGTCCGAGTCCAGTCGTGACGCGATGCCACACGCCGCGTGGGACGCGGCCTGTGGGCGGTTGCTTGGCGCCGCGCGCTCGATACACTCGCGCGCCCCATGATCTCCGTTCCAGCCTGGCCCGATGTCCCCGACGCCCAGCGCGGCACGGGAACCATGGCGCTGCGTTATCAGGACGTGGCGCAGGACGGGCGCCTCCGGCTGGTGGCGCTCAGCCCGTCTGTCGGGGCGGTGGTGTGGCGCAGCACGATCAACGCCAGCCCGCTCGCCAAGGCGATGCGCGAGGATGGCGTGGTGCCGATCCTGACGCGCCTCGTCATGGAAGGTGGCGGTGGCCCGATCTCGGTCGGCCATTCCCTCCAGGGTCACGGCGCGCTCGATCTCGCCCACGCCGCCGACGCTTCCGGGCACGTCAGCAAGATCCTCGCGAACATGTGGGTGGAGGTCTCAGGGCCGATCGGCCGCACCCACTCCCCGCCGCCCGAGCGAGCGGGGGAGCACGTCATCGTGGGGCGCATCTTCGCCGAGCACGTGCTGTCACGGCTCTTTGCACCCCCCGAGCGGCGCAAGGTTCTGTCGCTCAGCGTCCCCGGGTGGCCGGGGATCCCCCCTCGTCGCTACGCGTGGCGCGAACTCGAGGACGTGCTGCCCTTGCCCGCAGGTGCTGCCGCGCTCGAGCCGTTGCCGCGGCCCGTGTCACTGCCCACGGTGTTCTCGCTCGGTGATACCGACAGCAACCAGCACGTGAATTCACTCGTGTACCCCCGCATCTTCGAGGAGGCCGCAGTGCGACGGCTCCACGAGCTGGGGGTCTCGACGCGCACGTTGCTGCTGCGCGGTCTGGACGTGGCTTTTCGCAAGCCGTGCTTCGCCGGTGACCTGATGCAGATCGTGCTTCAGGCTTACCGCTGGGGCGACGGCTACGGTGCGGGGGTCGCGCTGGTACCGCAGACGGCGACGGCCGGCGCGATGACGTGCCGGCCCCA
>CAYVDO010000007.1:12972-44594 GCA_964450125.1 uncultured bacterium | reverse complement strand
CGCTCCCGACTTCCAGACGTTTCAGCGCGCATTCGCCCGCCACATCCGCGACCCGCACCACGCCCCGCGCCCGGCCGGGGTGCCGGCGCGGCGGATGGCGGTGTACACCGAACTGCTGTTCAACAACGTCACCGGCTTTCTCGACGCCGATTGCATCTTCGACCTCGGGCCCGACCTGCGAGACGCCATCGAGAGCGGCGTGGTGGAAGGACCGCGGATGTCGACGGGCGGCAACGCGCTGCTCACCTCGGTGGGCGGCACCGCCGGCTTGCTGATCCCCGAGGAAGGGCGGCGCGGCTACGCGAAGGTGGTGCGGACGCGCGACGAGATGGTCGTGGAGGTGCGCCGGCAGATCAAGTACGGCGTCGACTGGATCAAGGTCCACGCCACCGGGCTCATCCCGCGGCAGCGCGAGCGCGGCGAGATCCAAGTGTGGACCTACGACGAGATGAAGGTGGTGTGCGACACCGCCCACGATCTCGGCATCCCGGTGGTCGCCCACTGCCGTAACGCCACCAGCACCCGTGACGCGGCGCGCGCGGGCGTGGACCTCGTGCTGCACGCCACCTTCATGGACGACGAGGCACTCGACGCGGTGGTGCGCTCGGGCGCGGCGATCGCGCCGACCCTCACGTTCCAGGCGAATCTCGCCGACTTCGGCGCCAGGGTGGGCGCGGATCCGTTCGTGGTCGATCTCTTCCGCCGCGAGATCGCCGAGTCGAGCGTGATGCTGCGGAAAGCGTACGACGCCGGCGTGCCTTTCCTCACCGGCTCCGAGGCCGGCTTCTCGCTCACACCCTACGGCCACTGGCACGCCCGCGAGCTCGAGGTGTTCGTGAGGCACCTCGGGATGACGCCGCTCGAAGCGATCACCTGCGCCGCCCGCAACGGAGCCCGCGCGCTCAAGCTCGAAGGTCGGGTCGGCACGATCGCCGCCGGGTATCTCGCCGACGTGATCGTGGTCGACGGCGACCCCCTCGCCGACGTGCGCATCCTCGGTGAGCGCCGCCGCCTGCGCCACGTCTTCGCCGGCGGGCGCCCGATCGACCTCGCGCGACCGTGGCCGGAGCGCCGCCGCGTCCCCGGCGAGCGCGTGGTCCTCTACTCGCACGAGTTGCTCACCTGGGAGCGTGCGTACGGAGACGAGCGAACATCATGAGCACGCTGACCCTCACGCGGTTCGACGACGTCGCGCGCGCCTTTCGCCATCCCGACCTCGCCCAATCGCTCTACGACGAGGGTGCGGTGGTGATGGCGGACGTGCTGCTCAACCTCCACGGCGAGGCGCACCGCGCGCGTCGCCGGCTGGAGAATCGGCTCTTCCGCCGCGACGTGTTCCGCTACTACGAGCGGGAGGTGATTCCGGCGCTCGCCACCCGGACGATGGCGCCCTTCGTGGCCGCGGGCCGCGCGGACCTGGTGGCGCTCGGCTATCGCGTCACCATGAACCTCACCGCGGACTTCGCCGGGCTCGATCGCGTCGAGCAGACCCCCGAGGAGACCGAGGCGTTGCTCGCGCTGGTGATGACGTTCAGCGAGGGCGCGACGCTGGTCCACTCGACCCGCGACAAGGACGAGGTGCGGGCCGAGGTGCGCGAGGCGATGCGGCGGCTCGACGAGCGGTTCCTGGTGCGCTCGGTCGCCCGCCGCCGCGCGCTCCTCGCCGACGTCGCGGCGGGGCGCTTGCCCGAGAGCGAGCTGCCCCGCGACGTCCTCACCGTACTGCTCCGCAACGACGACAAGCTGGCGCTCGGCGAGGACGTGATTCGCCGCGAGGTCGCCTTCTACCTGCAAGCCGGTTCCCACTCGACCGCGAACTCCATGACGCACGCCCTCCACGACATCTTCACGTGGTGCGCAGCGCACCCCGAGGGCTGGAGCCGGATCGGCCGCGAGCCGTTCTTCCTGCAGCGCTGCGTCCACGAGAGCATGCGGCTTCATCCGGCGAGCCCGGTGGCGTGGCGGCGCGCCGTGTGCCCCGCGCACGCGCCGAGCGGTGCCGCGCTCGGCCCCGACGACCGCGTCGTCCTCGACCTCCTCGCCGCGAACCAGGACCCGGACGTGTTCGGCTCCGACGCCGCGATCTTCAACCCCGATCGAGTTCTGGCCGAGGACGTGCCGCCCTTTGGCCTCACCTTCGGCACCGGCGTTCACGCGTGTATCGGCCAGGACCTCGACGCCGGGCTCGCGCCGCGCACAGACACCGATCCCGCCGAGCACCTCTACGGCAGCGTTCCGGTGCTGGTGAAGATGATGCTCGACGCCGGCGCGCGGCCCGATCCCGCGAACCCGCCGGCGGCCGACACCAAGACCGCGCGCGCCAACTGGGGCGTCTATCCCGTGGTGTTCGGTGGAACCGCGCGATGAGCGGCGCGGACGGCGGGCCGTCCGTACCCGTCGATAACCTGCTGCTCTCCGGCGGCTTCTCGCACCCCTTCCACGAGACCACTCCGGCGCTCCGCGCGATTCTCGCCGAGGTGGGGGTTCGCTCGACGGTCACCGAGGACCTGGAGGAAGGGATCGCTGCGCTCACGCGTGGCGCCTTCGCCATGGTGACCGTCAACGTGCTGCGCTGGCGCATGGAAGCCGAGCGCTACGCCGCACACCGCGACGCCTGGGCGTTTTCCCTCGCCGCGGATGCTCGCCGCACGCTCCGCGACTTCGTGGCACGGGGTGGCGCATTGCTCGCCGTCCACACCGCCGCGATCTGCTTCGACGATTGGCCCGAGTGGCGAGAGATCGTGGGCGGCGCGTGGAATTGGCAGCGATCGAGCCACCCACCGCTCGGCCCGATGACCGTACGCGTATGCGGCGGCGACCACCCCATCGTCGCAGGCCTCGCCGACTTCGAGATCGTGGACGAGTGCTACGGCTTCCTGGACCACACGCCAGAAATCGTACCGCTGGTGACGTCATCTCACGGTGGCGCACACCATCCGCTTCTCTGGGCGCGGCGCTTCGGCCACGGCCGCGTCGTCTACGACGCCCTCGGCCACGACGCCCGCTCCTACACCCACCCCACCCACGCCGAGATCCTGCGCCGCGCAGCGATGTGGCTCACGGGCCGCACGAACGCCCTGTGACAACCTCAGACTGACGCCGCCGGTACAGTCGAGTCAGGCGACGCAGGCGCGCCAGCGAACGCGCGGCGGCACCTGGCGTCCGGGATAGGAGATCGAGACCGAGGCGCGGGCCGGCGACGGGGGGCGCGTTTCGGCGGTACTCGTCGAGTAGACGGCGCCGCACGTCGACCCGGTGACGAAGGTCGAGAGCTAGGGCGAGCGCACGCGTGCTCGAGGGGGTCCCGCAACGGCTGACCGAGCGGCCGGAGCCGCGCGCGCAATCCATGGGAAACGACTGGGCGTGGTGTTGCGGTGTCCGGGACTGAGGTAGGATCTCCGTGCCCATTCAGTCGCGTGTGTCAGGGGAAGCCGGATGATCAGAATATGGTTTTCGCCCAGGTTCTCGCTGGCGTTGTCCGTATTGCTCCAGGCGTTCTGCATGCTACTCGGGCCTGCGGTGGTCCCTTGCTCTCAGGCGGGTGCGCTACACGGCGTCAAGGAAGTAGTGCACGCCGGCCACAGCATAGAACACCTGCACGACAGCGGGTTGCTCGTCCCAGTCGTTGTTGTCGGCGCAGTCGCTGCGTTTGTTCACTTGGCGATCAGACGTAGGCGCTGATTGGCCCAGCAGCCGGGTTCTAACCCGCCCCGGGCAGCCCCACGCGCGTGAGACGATCACGGCACTCGCGTCCACTGGATCCCCTTCGTCGCGCTCGTCCGGTCGCGCCCGTAACAAGCGAACCGCACGAGCCCCGTGCGCGCGTAGAACGCCGCCGTTGCGACGAACATGAGCGCGGTCGCCAACCGCCTCATGGAGTCGTCGACTCCGTTGATGGAACGCGAGCGACGAGCGCTCGCTCGATCCGGCGATCGGGGATGAGCCAGAGCAGCGCGACCATCACGTAGAGAGCTTGCGCGACCCAAGGCCACACGAAGGTGGACGCCATGCCAAACAAGTACGCGAGTGGCGAGAGCTTCCCCTTCCAGTCGCTGCCGATGGCGGCCCGAAGCGGCGAATCGCCCCCCTGCGTCGCGATGATCGTCTGCTGCAGGATGTAGTACGCGATCGCCGCCGCCAGCAGCACGCCACCGTAGAGCGCGGAGGGCGCGGCCGCGAAATGGTTCTCACCCATCCACCCCGTCACGAACGGAAAGAGCGACAGCCAGAAGAGGAGATGGAGGTTGGCCCACAAGATCCCGCCGGTGACGTGCCGCACGGTGTGGAGCATGTGGTGGTGGTTGTTCCAGTAGATGCCGACGTACACGAAGCTCAGCACGTAGCTGAGGAAGACCGGCACGAGCGGCGCCAACGCCGCCGGATCGTCGCCGTGCGGCACCTTCATCTCGAGCACCATGATCGTGATGATGATCGCGATCACGCCGTCGCTGAACGCTTCCAGCCTGCCCTTGCCCATGTTCGTCCTCCGGCTCGACCGATCGATACCCAGCCGCCCGCCTGCAAGCTACAGCGATCGGGGCGAGAACCACTTCAGCACCCGGAGCGCGCGCATCGTGTTCCAGCGGCTCGGGCGGCCCTCGCCGTCGTCGATCTCGATAGGCATGCGGCCTGGATGCAGGACCTCGAGATGCCAACGGCCATCGGCGGCGCGCCTCGACTCGACCAGCCCGACGGCCTCCGTCACACGCTGGCGGCGTAGCAGAAACAGCTCGGCCTGGAGGCAAGGCGCACCGAGGACGGTGACGTGCGCGTCGCGACGGCGGCGATCAGTCTCGACGCGAAGGGCTCGCCGTTGCGTTGGATGAAACACCCCGGTCGGGACCGTGTTGAGCGGCCGTGCGCTCGGCGACGATCACGTCGCAACGGCTCCAGTCCTTCTCGCGAGATCGAAAGTGGCGATGACCGAAGTCGCTGCCTCGCGCCTCCAGGTCAGCGGCGGCATCTTGCAGGAACGAGGCGATGCGGCGGAGCGTCTCGGGCGAGACCTGGAACGTCACCTCGGCGAGCTGAACGAGCCCCTCTTCATCGCACGTGCGCTCCACGCGTCCAAAGGCACGAATTTCCATCGCCGGTTCAGCCCGTCACGCCCGGCACCGGGAGCACCTCCATGATTTCGACGGCATCGCCGGGGAAGATCGTGAAGTGCGGGTGGCCTTCGAAGAGCTTGGCGGCAGCTTCGTGGGATTCGACTTTCACGAGCGTGTAGCCGGTCATGGCGTTGCGAACGTCGGAGATGCCGCTCGGTCCGACACTCTTGGTTTTCCCCAGTGGACCGCCCATGTCGACGATGACGGCTGCGTGCTTCTCGGCCCATGCGTGCCAAGCGGCGATGCCGGCTTTCTGGCGCTCGAGCTTCTGCGCGTCCGTGAGTTCGTCCCACTTCGACATCGACGCTGGCGTACCGACGTAAACGGCGAGGAATGTCTTCACGAGAGGCTCCTTCGAGAGGGTCACGGGGGTCAGCGATCGAGCGCAGTATGCCGCCCCAGCGACACGAACGCGGACGAGGCCGGCGTGGAGACCCTCTCGCCCAAGACGCGGATCTTTCTGGCCGATCGAGATCGGCCTCGGCACCACCGAGTCGAGAGCGACGTGGCGCGCGAGAGTGGCTGCGGGCGTCAGCCCACCGAGCGGCCGCGGCGGGGGGTGAGCTGGCTCGCGATGTCGGGGCCGGTGAAGCCGGACTCGAAGAGGTGCAGGCCGAAGCGGCGCGACAGATCGGCGCAGGCGCGCACGCCGCGGACACTGTTGCCCTTGGCATCGAGCGGCGGCGAGAAGAGCCCGATCCCGAGCCTCCCCGGCACCACGGCCACGATGCCGCCGCCGACACCGCTCTTGGCGGGAAGGCCCACCTCGTACACCCATTCGCCGGCCGAGTCGTACATGCCGCAGGTGTACATCACGCTCAGCAGATCACGGACGTAGCGCTGTTCCAGCGCGCGTTCGCCGGTGATGGGGTTCACGCCGCCGTTGGCGAGGGTGGCGCCGATCATCGCCAGGTCGTGGGCGGTGACCAGCACCGAGCATTGCTGGAAGTAGAGATCGAGGGTGTCGTCGACCCGATCGCCGATCATGCCGAAGTTGAGCATCAGGTGCGCGATGGCGCGGTTGCGATGCCCGGTCACGCGCTCGGACATGTAGACGCCGTTGTCGAGGTGCACCGGGTGGCCGACGTAGCGCCCGAACATCGCGAGCATGCGATTCACGCGCTCGGGCAGATCCTTGCCAGCCACGAGGTCCGCGGTGGCGATCGCCCCGGCGTTTACCATCGGGTTGTAGGGCCGGTTCGACGCTTCGTCGAGCTCGATCGAGTTGAACGCCTCGCCTGTAGGCTCGACGCCCACCTTAGCGAGCACCGCCTCGCGCCCGCGGTCTTCGAGAGCGAGCCCGAACACGAGCGGCTTCGAAACCGATTGGATCGTGAACGGTTGCTGGTGATCGCCGACGTCCACCATCTGCCCGTCCACCGTGACGAGCGAGACACCGAACCAAGCGGGATTCGCGCGCGCGAGCTCGGGGATGTAGCTCGCCACGCGCCCGTCGCTGACGCCGGCGTACGTGCGGTGCACTTCCATCAATGCCTCGCGCAGCGGCGAGGCGGCCGATTTCATCCGTCCCACGAGGGCGTCGAGGGCATCCATCGATTTTTCCGAAGCCATGGTGAGGATCCCGAGAGGACGGGGCGTTCAGCTGCTCGCGGCCGCTGTCTCCGTGGTTCCAACGCGGCCGAGGATTCGATTGGCGATGACCGCGAGCTCGCGCGTGAAGGCGTGACGCGGGTGGCGCATCACGAAGACGCCACCGCTCGCCACCTCCACCATCTCCAGGTTGAGCGGCAGCACGCCGGCCACGTCCACGCCGAAGGTGCGGCCGATCTCGGCGCGCAGCGTTGCTGGGTCGAGGCTGGGCGGCACCTTGTTCACCGTGAGCAAGATCTCCGGCACCTCGAGGCGCCGCGCCAGCTCCAGCGTCACCGCCGTGCCCTGATAGTCCTGAGCGTCGGGACGCATCACCAACACCAGGAGGTCCGAGATCGCGAGCGAGAGCAGCGTCTCCTCGTTCACGCCGGGATGGGTGTCGATGAAGAGCAGGTCGAGCGCCAGGCTCGCCATCAGCTCGCGGAAGCCGTCGTTCAAGCGGCCCACGTCGTAGCCGTCGCGAAGCACCCGGCCGATCTCTTCGCTGCGGATGCTGGAAGGAACGATCCACAAGCGTCCGCGCGGCGCGGGGCTCGTGACGTCGTCAGCGAGCAGCCGCGTGACGTCCACAGCCGCCTCGTCGATCCGGCACGTGCCCCACAAAAACCCGTTCAGGCAGTGCTTGACGTTGGTTTCGTCGATGCCGAAGAGGACGTGGACGCCAGGGGATTGGAGATCGGTGTCCACGATCCCCACGCGCTGGCCGGCCAGCGCACAGAGCGACGCCAGATTGGCGGTGCAGTTCGACTTCCCAGTACCACCACGAAAGGAGTGCACGGACACGATGGTGGGCATCGTTCTTTCGCTTCCGCTCTCTCGGTCCTCAGTCGGACCGCTGCTTGCGCAGCTCGCGTGCCTTGTCGAGAAGCGCTTTGAACGAGTCCGTGTCCGCGATCGCCTGGACCTCCTTGGTCTTCTGCGCCTCGTCGATGGCGATGGGCTTCACCGCGACTCCTGGGAACGACATCGTGGGCAAGTCCGCCGCGAAGTCGGTGGACACCACCGCCTCGAGCTCCGGGCCACCGGCACCGAGACGGAACACCACCGAGTCGCTCACCGGGACGATCGTGACGGGGACTCCGGCGACGACGAGCCCACGCGAGCTGAGGCCACTCAGCACCCAGGCGCCGTCGCGGAATCGAAGCTCGGCGTGCAAGCGCGATACGTACGGGTCCGCGACGGTGATCTCGCATTCGCGGGAGCGGCCGATACGAGCCACGGGAGACGCGATCTGCCACGTCTGCACCGGCAACCCACGCACCCGATCCAAGAGGTGTACGGTGAGCGGCGGCATGCCGAGCAGATCGATGTCCATGGCGCAGTCAGGCGCGGGGGTGCGAGCGCAGCGGCGAAGCGCGCGCCTCACTAGCAGGCGACGTGCCAGCGCCACAGTCGAAGATGCTGCCCGCGAAATCGCCGCATTTCCTGCGCGTCGCTGAAACGGGCGGTCGAATTGGTGCGGTCCCACGCGCCCATCAGTGGCGCTCCGGGGCCAGCGGAGCACGACTCGCGGAGCCGACGTGTTCCCGCAGCACCAGCTCACAGGATGCTGAAAGAGGCGCGCGCCGGAGGCGCGCCGACGAGCGTAGCGAGTCGGCGCGGGGGTGCGGCCCTTTGAGCTCCGCGCTTCTCGTGGGGCGGGGGTCTGGAATAGACCCCCGGGAAACATTGGCAGGCGCGAAGAGCCCGCTCCGGCGAGTTTTTCAGCAGCCTGCTACGAGTCGGCGATCTCTTGCCACTCGCCCTGGCTGGACGGCGTGGCGGGGGATCGCACATTCTCCCGGCCGATCCTCGCCGGCCTCCGCCCACGCGCTCCGCCGCATTCCCGCGGCGCCGCGAGCCGCGTTGCCCCTCGCGCGTCATCTCGGCGCGCGTCCGTCCGCTCGGAGATTCGTGGTGAATCGCATCGTCCCGCGCGGGATGTTCCTCCACGACGGCGAAGACAAATTCGTCGTGAAGGGCTTCTCCTACGGCCCGTTCGCGCCCAACGCGAATGGCGAGCCGCTGCCCGATCCGCGTGCCGTGGAGCGCGACTTCGCGATCATGGCGGAGCTCGGCGCGAACACCGTGCGCGTCTACCACGTGCCGCCGCTCTGGTTCGCGGAGATCGCGGCTCGCTTCAACCTGCGGCTCATGGTGGGCGTGCCGTGGCAGCAGCACATCCGCTTCCTGGACGACCGCACCACCCCCAAGAGCATTCGCGACCGCATGGCCGACGCCGCGCATCGCTTGGGCGGCGGCAAGGCGCCGATGCTCTCGGTGTTGATCGGCAACGAGATCCCGCCGCAGGTGGTGCGCTGGTACGGCCCCACCAAAGTGCAGCGGTTCTTGAACGAGCTCCACGACACGGTGAAGCAGATCGACCCGGATCTGCTGGTCTCGTACGCGAACTTCCCGTCCACCGAGTACCTGGAGTGCGAGTTCCTCGACTACGTGTCGTTCAACGTCTACCTGCACCGCGAGCACGATTTCCGGAATTACGTGGGCCGGCTGCAGAACCTCGCCGATTTCCGGCCGCTGGTGATCAGCGAGTTCGGCATGGACTCGATCCGCGAGGGCGAGGAGCACCAGGCCGAGCTCATCGACCACACGCTGCGCGCAGGCTGGGAGATGGGCCTCGCGGGCGCCGTGGTGTTCGCATTCACCGACGAGTGGTTCACCGGTGGTTACGACGTGACCGACTGGGCGTTCGGCGCCGTGCGCCGCGATCGCACGCTCAAGCCCGCCGCCGAGGCGGTGCGGAAGCTCTTCACCTGCCGCGTGCCGCCGCCGCCCGATCCGGCGCCGAAAGTGTCGCTGGTCATCTGCGCGTACAACGCGGAGCGCACGCTGCGCGAGTGTCTGGAATCGCTGTGGCGGATCACCTACCCCAACTACGAGGTGATCATCGTCGACGACGGCTCCACGGACGGGACCAAGGCCATCGCGCAGGAATACCCGGAGTTCACGCTCATCTCCCACGAGAACCGCGGCCTCTCCGTGGCGCGGAACGAAGGTGCCTTGGCTGGCGCCGGTGACATCGTCGCCTACACCGACTCCGACTGTGCGGTGGATCCCGACTGGCTCACCTATCACGTCCACCAACTGCTGCGCGGCGACTGGGCTGCGGTGGGCGGGCCGAACCTGCCGCCTCCCGAAGACGAGTGGATCACCGAAGCGGTGGCGAGGGCGCCCGGCGGCCCCACCCACATCCTGCTCACCGATCGCGAGGCCGAGCACATCCCCGGCTGCAACATGATGTTCTGGAAGAAGCATCTGGTGGGTGTCGGCCTCTTCGACGCCGCGTTCACGGCTGCCGGTGACGACGTCGACCTCTGCTGGCGCCTCCAGAACCAGGGGCACAAGATCGGCTACACACCGGCTGCGCTCGTGTGGCACCGGCGCCGCAGCACCGTGAATGCCTATCTCAAGCAACAGCGCGGCTACGGGCTCGCGGAGGGCATGCTCTATTTCAAGCACCCGCTGCGCTTCAATCGGCTGGGGCAGTCGCGCTGGCTGGGGCGTATCTACAGCGACCTCGGCACCGGCATCCTGTCGCGACGGCCGATCATCTACGCGGGGCCCTTCGGAGCCGGCTTGTTCCAGACGCTCTACGAGCGGCCCGCGGGGCTGCTCGCGTATCTGCCCGCCAGCCTCGAATGGAATCTGGCGTGGATGCTGCTCTTGGCGCTTTCCATCTCCGGTTACGTGCAGGGGGAGCCGCTACCGCTCTTGCTTTCGAGCGGGCTGGCGCTGGCGGGGATCTCGATCGGGCAGGCGCTCAAGGTGGGATTCACGGCGGACGTGAGCGGGCTGCCGCCGGTTCGCGCGCGGCTCTTGATCGCGTACCTCAACTACATGGGGCCGCTGGTGCGCGGCATCGCTCGCCACAAATACCGCAGCAAGCGGCTCGCGGGAGTGGATCAGATTCATTGGCCGTCGCCGCGCCAGAAGCCCGCGGTCGACGTTCTCGGGCGCAGGCTCACCGTCTGGTACTGGGACGAGACCGGGATCGAGAAAGAAGAGATCCTGGGGCGCGTCGCGTGGTTCCTGCGGCTTCGGAAGTACTTCGTGGTCGAGGACAACGGCTGGAACCCGTGGGACCTGCGCGTCTACCGCGGCGTGTGGACGCGCGGCGAGGTGCGGGTGCTGGTGGAGAACCACGGCGGGCTCAAGCGTCAGGTGGATGTCGAGGTGCGGCTGCACACCAGCGGCTGGGCGAAGCTGGTGCTGGCGCTCTTCCCGCTCGGGCTGGGGCTCGCTGCCGTGGTCGGCGACTGGCGAACGGCGCTGGTCGCGGGAGTCGCGTCGTTCGCAGCCGCCGCGTTCGTCGCTGCCGAGGAATTCGAGCTCGGCCGCGAGCTCTTCCGGGTGATGGAGGTGGTGGCGGCGCAGATCCCGCTGCTCCCTCCACCGCGCTTCGGGCGCGAGCCGCGCGCCAACCACGTCCGGCCAGCCGAACCCGCCTCGAACCCCGCGTGAGCCTGACCGGCTGACGGTGTTGGTCGACCCATGGGCGTTGACAGGGAGTCGATGACGGCCCGCGCCAGAGGCGCGGCGACGAGCATCGCTCGTCGACTTGGGGGTGGAACCCCGAAAGAGTCGCGCCCGTTGGGGTGCGGGGGCTTCGCAAGCCCCCGCAAGACACGTCGGGACGGGGTCTGGAACAGACCCCCGAGGAAGCACCGCGGGGGCGAGCGATGAGCGGCGGGCCAGCGCGGCAGCGCTGGGGCACACAACGGCGGCTGCTCGGGTACCTCGGCCCCCATCGGAGCGAGTTCGGTTTCGTCTTGCTTCAGCTCGCGGTGGTGTCGGCGCTCGGGCTGGCGCGGCCGTGGCCGCTCAAGCTCGCGGTCGATCACGTGTTCGCGAGCGCGGCTGCGCCGGCGTGGTTGCCGGCGGATCGCGGCACGCTCTTCGCCGCGCTGCTCTTGGTGGCACTCGTCGTCGAGACGCTGCCCGCGTGGTGGGGTGTGGCGCTCAACTGGCAGACGATCCGCCTCGGCCAGCGGCTGGTGAACGATTTTCGCGCCGACACCGTGCAGCACTTGCACCGCTTGTCGCTGCTGTTCTTCACGCGCCATCCGCCCGACGATCTCGTCTATCGGCTCACGGCCAACACGTTCGCGGTGCAGTCGATCACCATGGGCGGGCTCTATCCGCTCGCCACCGCTCTGCTCACCTTGGGCGGGATGCTCGTCATCATGGTGCGCCTCGACCTCACGCTCACGCTGGTGTCGATCGCGGTGCTGCCCTTCTTCGCGGCGATCATCCGCTCCATGAGCTCGGTGGTGGGTCCGCGTGCCACGCGGCTCGCCGAGAGCGAGAGCCAATTGCTCTCCGAGGCGCAGCGCGGAGTGCGTGCCGTACACCTGGTGCAGGCGTTCACCGCCGAGGACGACGAGGTGCGCCGCTTCATGGCGGCGAGCGAGCGCACCCTCGACCAGGCGCTCGAGCTCTACACGCTGCAGACCGTGTACTCGTCCGTCACCACCTCGGTGGGAGCGCTCGGCACGGTGGCGGTGCTCTACGTGGGCGGCACGGCGGTGATCGAGCAGCGGCTCACCCTCGGCGATCTGCTGGTCTTCCTCTCGTATCTGAGCTCGCTTTACGGTCCGATCAACTCGATCATCCAGACCACCGCCACCATCGAGGCCGCCGCCGCGCAAGCGCAGCGGGTCTTCGAGGTGCTGGACTCCGAACCCGAGGTGAAGAACCGACCGGGCGCCAAAGCCGTGGTCGCGCCACGCGGTGCGGTGCGCTTCGAGAACGTTCGCTTTCGCTATCCGAATGCCGCCGAGCTGGCACTCGAGGACGTGAGCTTCGAGGTGCCGGCGGGCACCTCGGTGGCATTGGTCGGACCCACGGGCGCCGGCAAAACCACGCTCTGCTCGATGATCCTGCGCTTCTTCGATCCCGCCACCGGCGCGATCCACTTCGACGGCACCGATCTTCGCGAGCTCGACGTGAAGAGCTATCGGCGTGCGCTCGGCGTGGTGCCGCAGTCGCCGCTGCTCTTCCACGCCACCGTGGCGCAGAACCTCCTCTACGGCCGCCCGGACGCGAGCCGCGCGGAGCTGCTGCGGGCCGCGGACGCCGCAGAGGTCGTCGAGTTCGTGGAGCGACTGCCGCAGAAATACGACACCGTCATCGGCCCGGATGGAGTGGTGCTGTCGCTCGGCCAGCAGCAGCGGCTCACGATCGCCCGCGCGCTGTTGCGGAACCCCTCAGTGCTGATCTTGGACGAGCCCACCGCATCGCTCGACGCCGAGACCGAGCGCGGCGTGATCCACGGCATCGAGACGCTGATGAAGGGTCGCACCACGTTCGTGATCGCGCACCGGCTCTCGACCGTGCGGCGCGCCGACGTCATCCTGGTGCTCGAACGCGGCCGCCTGGTGCAGCGCGGCACCTTCGACGAGCTTCGCGCCCAGCCCGGCCTCTTCCAGCGTCTCGCCGAAGCCCAGTTCGGGGATCCGGCTTGAGTGTGGGTTTGGAAGCCGGTTAGCCTTGGCAGGTTGGCCTCGCGCCAGCCGGCTGGGAGTGTGCCCGGGGCGCGCGATTTCGACGTCGTCTCGAGTTCTTTTCGACATGATCACCGTCGACTACTTGATCGTCGGCTCGGGTCTCACGGGTGCGGTCCTCGCACGGGCACTCGTCGATGCCGGACGGGAAGCGCTGGTGGTGGATCGCCGCTCGCACATGGGCGGAAACGTCCACGACCACGCGCATTCGAGTGGCATCCGCATCCACACCTACGGCCCCCACTACTTCCGGACGTCGTCGGACCGGATCTGGGAATTCGCGAATCGCTTCAGCTCGTTCTATCGCTACGAGGCGTCGCTCCTGAGCGACGTGGAAGGTGAGCTCGCCCAGTGGCCGATCGCGGGCAGCTACATCCGGAAGCTGGTGGGCGAACGCTGGAAGCCGGAGTTCGAGGGCAACCCCAGGAACTTCGAGGAAGCGGCGTTGTCGCTCATGCCTCGCCGCGTCTACGAGCTCTTCGTCAAGGAATACAACGAGAAGCAGTGGGGCGTGCCCGCGCACACGCTCGCGGCGCGGCTCTGCACGCGCTTCGACGTCCGTCACGACGACGAGCCGCGGCTCAAGCCCGACTGCAAGCACCAAGGCATCCCGGAGCTCGGCTACGCGGGCTGGATGAGCGAGATGCTGCGCGGCGTGCCGGTGCTGCTCAACGTCGATTACCTCGCGCAACGCGAACACGTGAAAGCTCGGCGGTTGCTGGTCTTCACCGGGCCCATCGACGAGTACTTCGGCTTCGACCTCGGCCGCCTCCACTATCGCGGTCAGCGTCGCGTTCACGAGTACTTGCCGGACCTCGACCGGGCCCAGCCTTGCGGCCAGCTCAACAACCCCACCCATGCCGGCGGACCGCACATCCGCACGCTCGAGTGGAAGCACATGATGCGCCCGGACGTGGCGGCGCGCATCCACGGCACGGTGCTCACACGCGAGATCACGTACTCGCCTCAGGAACCGAGCGCCTACGAGTACCCCTTCCCCGACGACGCGAATCAGACGCTGTATCAACGCTATCGCGAGCGCGCCGACGCGCTGGAACGGGTGCTGATCTGCGGTCGTCTGGGCGAGTACCGCTATTTCGACATGGACCAGGCCATCGCGCGCGCCATGGTTCTGGCCGATCGGGTCCTCGCGGACGCGTCGCTGATCGGCAACGTGGAAGCGCTGCCCGCGGTGTGAGGTGAAGCGAGCTCTGCGTCCCTCCCGGCTCGCATCGCCGCCGCTCGCGGGGGCGGCGCTGGCGTTCATCGTCACGCTCGCAGCGCCCGGCGACGTGCGCGCAGCCGACATCACGATCCCCATCCACGTCGAGCACGAGTTGATTCAAGAGGTTCTGACGCACGAGGTCTTCGACGAGCCCGGAGGCACGGTCAACGCGTGGAAGGATGCGTCTGGCTGCAGCTTCCTGACGCTCGCGACGCCGCGACTCGGCAGCCTCGGAGTACGGCTGCACCTGCTCGCGAACGGCGAGGCCAAGGTCGGCAAGAAGATCGGCAGCGCGTGCGTCTACGCGTTCGAATGGAAGGGCACGATCGACGTGGTGGAAGAAGTGCGCGTGGACCCCGAGAAGCCGATCGTCCACTTCCGCGTCGCGAGCTCCCAGCTCGAAGGCACCGACCCCGACCACCCGTATGCGAGCACCGTCGTGCGCTGGATCGAGACCTACGTTCGGCCCAAGCTCGAGACCATCACCGTGGACCTGCGCCCCACGCTCATGGAGCTCGAAGAGTTGGTGCCAACGGTGTTGCCGCACGAGTCGCCCGAGGTGGTCGACCAGATCGTGAAGTCGTTCCGGGTGGTGAGCGCCGAGGCAGACGCGAGCGGGCTGCTCACGCAGATCCGGGTCGAGCTTCCCGATCGGCCCGCGCCGTCAGCGCGCGGCACGAACGGCGACGAACCCGCGACCGACGGGGACGAGCCCGAGGGACCCGAGGCGCGCGCCGAGCCCGCGCTCACGCCGGACGAGCTTGCACGCTGGGATGCGGCGTGGCAGCGCTGGGACGCGTTCCTCACCTTCGTCGCGAAGCACGTCGCCCACGACGCCCAGTCGCGCGAGCTGCGCGACGCGCTGCTCGCCGTGCTGATCGACGCACGCGCAGACGTGGCGGAGATCCTCGCCCCGACCCAACCCGACGGCCGCGACCCGATCCGATCGCTCTTCACCAGCACGTGGGCCCGGCTCGCGCCGGTGCTGCGTTCGGTGACCGCCACCCTGCCGGGCACCGAGGCGCTTCGTTACGTGAGCTTCATCTCGGCGGGGGACGCGCTCACGGCGCTCGACGCCGTGGGGCCGCAGCTCGGCTTCGGCATCACCGCCGACGGCTTGCGCCGCATGGCGCGGATGCTCACCCCGCAGCTCGCGGACGATCCGCTCGCGTACGGTGAGCAGGTCGATCCCGAGCTACGCCGCATCTTCGGCTTCGGGACGCCGTTGCTGCTGCCCGCCGAGCGCAACGCCGAGAAGGCGGTTGCCACCGGCACGCCGGAGCCAGCGGCGCCGCTCCCGGATCCCGCCGCGCTGGTGCTCTCCGAGGCTCGCGAGCGCCTCGCCGGCTGGGCGCCGCAACGCGCGGAGCTGGACGAGTATCTGCCGCTGGTGCGCACGCTGCTCCTGGGAGCGGCCGAGCGGGCGATGGAGAGCTACGGCCTCGACCCGGAGGAGCGACCGTGGTTCGGGTCGCTGGTGCTCGCAACCGCGTGGCAGGAAAGCTGCTGGCGACACTGGACGCACGCCCGCGGCGGCGAGCTCAAGCCGATCCGCTCACGTTCGGGCGCGGTCGGCATCATGCAGGTGCTAGAGCGCTCGTGGCGCGGCTTCTACGACCTACGTGCGTTGCGCGACGACATCGACTACAACGCGCGCGCCGGCGTCGAGATCTTGCTGCGTTACCTGACCGAGTACGCCGCTGGCGACGGTGTCGCGGGCCGAGCGCGCAACGAGGCGCAGCTTGCACGCACCGCGTATGCCATCTATCACGCTGGGCCGAAGCGGGGCGCAGAGCGTGTCGGCAATCCGCGCACGCCCGCGCGACTGCGCAAGATCGACGACCAGTTCTGGCAGCGCTACCAGTACGTGCGCGCCGGCCAGGACGACCGAATCAGGGCGTGCTGGGGCGGCTCGTGACGCAGGCCAATCGCTCAGGGCTTGGGATGGCGCGAGAAGAAGTCCCAGATCACCTGCGACGCATCGATGTTCTGCGACGACTTGCCGGCCATTCGGTTGAGCAGGAACGACTTGAACTCGAACGGGGGCCAGGTGTGACCACCGCCCGAGATCGTGTAGAAGACCACGTCGGCACCATTGCGGCACGCCGAGTAGACGGTCTTCTTCACGCTCGTGCCGTCGTCCACCCTCGAGGGGAGCTGGCTCACCAGCGGCTCGGCCGAGCATCCGTTGTGCTTCGCCCAGAAGTCCTTCATCGACGCTTCGGACTCGAGCTGCCCGCCGTCGCCCTTGCCGTTCTTCCAGCCTTCCTCCCCACCATGCAGCGGCACGAACTCGTCGGCGTCACCCATGATCGAAACCACCGCCACCGGCGAGGCGGGCTTGCAGCTCGGGCGATGCTTGGAGGCGAGCGATCCCACCACCGGCCCGATCGCGGCGAAGACGTCACTCATGTCGCACGCCAGGCGGTAGCTGAACATGCCGCCGTTCGAGATGCCGGTGGAGTAGACCCGCTTGGGGTCGATGGGATAGGTGCTCCTGAGCTTGTCGTAGAGCGCGCGCGCGAACTTCACGTCGTCGACGCCCATCTTCGAGGGCTCGGTGGTGCCGCGTCCGTCGTTCCAGTTCTTCTCGATGCCGTCGGGATAGACCACCACGAAGCCATAACGATCGGCGAGCGTGTTCATGCGCGAGAGCCCGGCCTGCTGGCGGCCGTCGCCGCGCCCGCCGTGGAAGTTGAACACCAGCGGATACGAGCCGGAGGGGCTCATCCCAGACGGAAGGTGCAAATAAAAGGTACGCTGGCGCCCGTCGACCGCGATCGAGTCGTCTCGATCCGTGCCGGCACCGCTCGCCGGCGACTCGGCTTCGCGAGCAGCACCCGTGGTTCCAGCTTCGGGGGCCGACTGGCCCTCGCGCATCTGGCGCCACCGTTCGAGACGCGGAAAGCGCCCATCGCCCGCTGCGCAGTGGGACGAAGTGCCGAGCATGAGCACCGACAGGAGCAATCCCCGAATCACCTGGTTCGCCTTCGCCACGGTTCGCCTCCTCGAGCGCGGGACGCTACGTTCGCCGTCCCCGCGCGGGGACCCAAGATAGCAGGGGCTCGATCCGTAGCTCGCGCGTGCCCATCGTCTTCTCTCTCGCTTCGTCCACCCATCGAAGGTTCGACACGCATGCATCGTCGCCCAGAACATCCACTCCGTCGTCGGCAACTCTGCCCGATTCGGTACTGATCTTGGCTCGTCGTCGTTTCATGCGGCCGGTTCCCCGCTCGTCTCCGCTGCTCACGCATCGCGCTGCCCAGGCGTTCCATCCCCTGGATCGCGAGCGCGGCTCCGCCTATGCGCGTCAGCGCCGCGTGCGGGTCGCGAATCACTCGTCGTACGGCGTGCGGGCGCACGTCGCGGGCAGCGGCGGGCGCACCTACGTGGTCGATCTGCAGTGGGCGACCGCCGATGGCATCGATTCCGCGAAGGCCTACTGCGAGTGCCCGCGTTTCAGCGATGGAGTCCTCTGCAAGCACGTGTGGGCCACGCTGCTCCACCTCGACGAGCACGGCCCGGCTCCGGACCTCCACGGCGCGGGGCAGATTCGCGTGGTGCGATCCGGACCCGGCTTTCGCGCCGACGACGACGACACCACGGGCGAACCCGTCGAGCCGGAGCGGCCGCCGCTGCCCGAGCCCGAGGCGGAGCTGGGCCCGGTGCGTCGGGGTGCCTGGCACGTGCGCCGTGAAGCGCGCGACCGGGACCGCGCTGGACGCGGCCCGTCCACGCCGAACGATCGCGTCCTGCAGCGCCGACCCATTGCCGGCGCGCGCTGGAAGGTGCGAATCGACCAGATCCGCCATGCCCTGGAAGAGCACAATCGCTGGACCAAGCTCAACGCCGCCGACGCCAGTCGCCCACGCGAGATCTGGTACGTCGTGGACCTCGCCAGCACGTTCGCACGCGGCCACCTGGTGGTGCTCTTCCACCAGCGTCCGGTGAAGAAGACTGGCGAGCTGGGCCAGCTCAAGCCGGTGCGGCTGAGCGAGCTCGAGGCCGATCATCTCCTCGACCCGGAGGATCGGGCCCTGGTGCCGCTCATCCTCGGCAACGTCCGCCACGCCGACCAGTACGGCTACGGCCACGACTTCGTCGGGCCGAACGCGCGCTACGCCGGCGCCGCGATCCGGCCGGCGCTCTACGATTTGCTGCTGCCGCGCCTCAGCGACACCGGCCGTTTCGGCTGGATCGAGGAGCTGGGTCAGGGGCGCACCGCAGACCTGCCTCGCCCGCTGGTGTGGGATTCGGGCGATCCGTGGCGCTTCGAGCTCGAGCTTCGGCGCGAGCGCGAGAAGAACGAGGATCGGCTGGTGCTGCGCGGACGGCTGATGCGCGGCGAGGAGAGGTTGGACATCGAGGCGCCCGAGATGCTCCTCGCCCACGGTCTGGTGATCTTCAAGGATCGCATCGCGCGGCTCGCGAGCACCGAGTCGTTCGAGTGGATCTTGAATTTGCGCAAGCAAGGCCCGCTCGTGGTGCCCGCCCGCGAAGGCGAACCGCTCGTCGAGCGGCTGTGGCAAACACCGGGAACTCCGCCCCTCGACCTGCCGTCCGATTTCCGGTGGCGCGAGCGACGCCCTGCGCCGATCCCCCGTATCCGCATCCATCCCCCCAACGAAGCCTGGCACGGCGCCAGCCTCTCGGCGGAGGTTTCGTTCGAGTACGAGGGTCTGCACGCACCCGCGAGCAGCGAAGTGCCCAGCCTGGTTCGGCGCGATCAGCGCATCGTGATCCACCGCGATCTGGTGAAGGAAGGCGAAGCGCTCGCGAAGCTGCCACCCCTCGGTTTCCGCTCGTTCAGCCGCGGCACCGGGCGCGTCGGCCACTTCGAGCTCAACCCGCGGCGGCTCGCGACCGCCGTCCCGGCACTGCTCGACTCGGGCTTCCGCGTCGAGGCCGAGGGCCACAAGATCCGCCGGCCTGGCAAGTTCCAGATGACCGTGAGCACCGGGCTGGACTGGTTCGACCTGAGTGCCTCGATCGACTTCGAAGGAACCAAAGTCGGGCTGCCGGAGCTGCTCGCGGCGGTGCGACGCGGTGACGCGTTCGTCACCCTCGGCGACGGCTCGCGCGGGTTGCTACCCGAGGAATGGTTGGTCCGCTACGCCGGACTCGCGGATCTGGGCGAGGTCCTCGGCGATCAACTGCGCTTCGCTCGCTCCCAAGTGTTGCTCCTCGACGCGCTGCTCTCGGCCCAGGGCACGCCGGACGTCGACGAGGCGTTCCGCACCGCGCGCAAGGAGCTCGAAGCGTTCGACGGCATCCAGGCGACCGAACCGCCGGCGAGCTTCACTGGCTCGCTGCGCCACTATCAGAAGGAAGGTTTGGCGTGGCTCGGCTTCCTCGATCGCTTCGGCTTCGGCGGTTGCCTCGCCGACGACATGGGGCTGGGGAAGACCATCCAGATCCTGGCGCTTCTCGAGGGACGGCGCAGCAGCGGGCCGCGCAGCGAACGACTACCGTCGCTGGTCGTGGTACCGCGCAGCCTGGTCTTCAACTGGGTCGAGGAAGCGCAGCGCTTCACTCCCGACCTCAAGATCCTCGACTACACGGGCGCCGAGCGCAGCTTCGACACCCTCGGCGACTTCGATCTCGTCATCACCACCTATGGCACGCTGCGCCGCGACATCGTCAAGCTCAAGGAGCTCGAGTTCGACTACGCGATCCTCGACGAGGCGCAGGCGATCAAGAACGCCACCTCGCAAGCTGCCAAGGCATGCCGGATCATCCGCGCGCGCAGGCGACTGGCGCTGAGTGGCACACCGGTCGAAAACCACCTGCGCGAGCTGTGGTCGATTTTCGAGTTCCTGAACCCGGGCATGCTCGGCCGATCCGCGGCGCTCACCTGGCACTCCACCGACGACGGCCAGGAGGAGGGTGGCGGCTCGATCGCGTTGCTCGGCAAGGCGCTCCGGCCGTTCATCCTCAGGCGCACCAAGGAGCAGGTGCTCGAAGAGCTGCCCGAGAAGACCGAACAGACGCTCTTCTGCGAGCTATCGAGCGAAGAGCGTACGCGCTACGACGAGCTGCGCGAGCACTACCGCGGCACGCTCCTCGGCCAGATCGACACGGTGGGCATCAAACGCAGCAAGATCCAGGTGCTCGAAGCGCTGCTTCGCTTGCGCCAGGCAGCCTGCCACCCCGGGCTCGTGGACCCCGCGCGCGTGAAGGACCCCAGCGCCAAGCTCACCACGCTCATCGAGCAGGTGCGCGAGGTCATCGAAGGTGGCCACAAGGCGCTGGTGTTCTCGCAGTTCACCAGTCTGCTCGCGATCGTGCGCGCGCGCCTCGACGAGGCCAGCATGCGCTACGAATACCTGGATGGTCGCACCCGTGACCGTGAGCGCCACGTGCGCCATTTCCAGGACGACACGGACTGCCAGCTCTTCCTCATCAGCCTGAAGGCCGGCGGCCAGGGACTCAACCTCACCGCCGCCGACTACGTCTTCATCCTCGATCCGTGGTGGAACCCGGCGGTGGAAGCGCAGGCGGTGGACCGCGCCCATCGCATCGGCCAACAGCGACACGTGTTCGCGTATCGGTTGATCGCCCGCGACACGGTCGAGGAGAAGATCGTGGCGCTGCAGGCGCGCAAGAAGACGTTGGCCGAAGCGATCATCACCGCCGATCAGAGTCTCATCCAGACCCTCACCGCCGAGGATCTCCAGCTTCTCTTGGGGTGACGGGCTGCCGGAAACCGCACCTGCCCCGAGGCGCGCCGACGTGCGTTTCGAGGCAACGGCGGATGGCACCCCACGAAGGTCGCTTCACGCCCGGCGTGTGGCTGGTTGCGATCGCCGAGGAGAACGTCGGCAAGCTACCGGGCCCGCCCCTCCGGGGAGCATCCGCTTCGACTCGTGCACCCGCCCGGGCGACGCCTCGCCGGCCCGTGTTGCTCGCTGCGATTTCGGGGTGACATCATGGAGACGAACTCGCACGGTCGCACGTCGCCGACCCGTGGTGGTCCCCTCATGTCCATACCCCGTCGCTTTCCGTTCTGGGTCTTGAGCGTCGTGCTCGTGGCGAGCGCAACCGGCGACGCGCTGGCCTATCCGGGCATTCGCAGGGCGTTCAACAACCTCTATCCGTCGGTCCGCGGTACGCTCTTCGACGCCAGCGGGCGCAGCCAATGCGGCGTCTGCCACCGCAGCGACTACGGCTTCGACGTGGGCGGCGAGCGCAACGCCTACGGCCACGAGGTCGAGGAGCAATTCATCGAGGATGGCGGACCGTGCAGCAACGCCAGTTGTGCCATTCAAAACGCCGCATCGTTCGACTCGGACGGCGATGGCGTCACGAACGGCGACGAGATCGCGGCGCTGACGTGGCCGGGCTACTCGAACGAAAACTGCCCCCCGGAGGCCAACTGGAGCTGTGAAGCGGTCGGTAACTCGAACGCGGATTCGGATGCCGACGGCTGGACGCCCGCGAACGGCGATTGCAACGACGAGGACGCCAAGGTGCACCCGAACGCCACGGATTACTGCGGCGACGAGCGCGACTCGGACTGCGACGGCGTCGACGAGGATTGCCAGGACCTGGCGGCCGCGGTGAAGGTGCCTCGCGAGTTCAAGGTCGAGCTCTTCGCCGCCGGCCTCGAGCTACCGGTCTACATGGTCGTGGGCCCAGACGGGCGCCTCTACGTGGCGGAACACACGGGACGCGTTCGAAGCATCGACGGTAGCCACGGGCTCCCGGCGACGGTCACCACTTTCGCCGACGACCTCTACCAGCCCTACGGGCTCGCGTGGGGCCCGGACGGCAAGCTCTACGTCTCCGAGAACGACGGCAAGATCGAGCGGTTCACCGACTCGAACGCCGACGGCGTGGCCGACTCGCGCGAGACGTTCGTGTCCGGCATCTGCAACTTCTGCTTCATGTTTTCGGTGCAAGGGCTGGCATTCGACACCAACGACGACCTGATCGTGAGCGCTGCGGGCGGAGACGTCTACAACAGCGTGTTCCTGCGCATCACCCCGAGCGGCGTCATCTCGGTGCTCGCGACGGGTATTCGCAACCCGACCGACATCACCCGCACCGCCGACGGATTCTGGCTCGCGCCCGACAATGGCCCCGAGGCCGAGGACGAGCTCAACCAGATCGTCGAGGGACACGATTACGGTTGGCCGACGTTCTGGGGAACTCCTCCGCCAGGCAGTGGCACGGACGCACCGATCCAGCTCTATCCAAAGGGCCAGGCGCCCACCGGTATCACGACCTACGACGGCGCCGAGTGGTGCGGCTACGAAGGGGACGCCTTCATGGCGTTCTTCCACTCCGATGCGTTCACCGACCCCAAGCTCCGGGGAAAGATCGAGCGCGTGAAGATCGACACCACCAGCGGCAACGTGGAGGTGGTTTCGAGCCAGCACTTCGCCACGCGGCTCAACACGCCGATCGACGTCGTCTTCGACGCCGACGGAAACATGTACGTCGACGAGTACTGGCCGGGCCTGGTGTTTCGCATCTCGCCGCGCGACACCGACGGCGACGGCCAGCTCGATGTCTGTGACGGAAACGACGACAACGACACCTTCCCCGACGCTTCCGACAACTGCCCGAACAAGTCGGGACTGAGCCAGGCGGACCAGGACGGCGATGGCGTGGGCGACACGTGCGACAACTGCCCAGCCGTCGCCAACCCCGATCAGGCCGATCTCGACCTCACCCACTATGGTGACGCGTGCGAACCGCGTGCGTGTGGCAGCTTCGCCGAGCTGGGTGCGAGCGGCACGCTCACGAGCGGGACACACCCCCGCGGCGTGAGAACGGCAAACCTTGCGCTCTATGGCGCCGGACCGCTCTTCGCGGCGTGGCTCGCGGGGCGCCGCCGCCGTCGCCGCGCACACGCTCGTTCATAGCGCATCGGTCGCTACCGTACGCGACGGTCGTTGCCACGCGCACGTCCCCGTCTCTCCGCGAACCAGCGGCGAGCCACGGGGCCTACGGCCCCTGAGCGAAGCGAGGTGCCTCCGGGGGTGGGCCCCAGCTCGGCTCAGCCGCGCTGGGCGGGGGGTTGGAACAGCCCCCCGAAAGAACGTCAACGAACGAGCTTTCCCTTGCGCATGTTGCGCCCGTAGAAGATCTCGTCCATCTCGTGCTGTAGGCGCTCGCGCACCTGGGCTGCGTCCCTCGGTGAGAGATCGTCGGATCCCATGCCGAAGAGGTAGTTGTCCAGGCGGAAGTCCTTCACCCGCATCTTCGTGTGGAAGATGTTCTCCTGGTAGACGTTCACGTCGACTCGGTCGTAACGGTCACGAACGTCCTCGGTCAGGAAGTTCTGGATGCTCGTGAGATCGTGGTCGAGGAAGAACTTGGTACCGCGGATGTCGCGGGTGAACCCGCGGATCCGGTAATCCAGGATCACGATGTCCGAGTCGAAGGAGTGGATGAGGAAGTTGAGCGCCTTGAGCGGCGAAACGCGGCCACAGGTGGAAACGTCGATGTCGGCGCGAAAGGTGCTGATTCCGTTGTCGGGGTGCGACTCGGGATACGTGTGAACCGTGATGTGCGACTTGTCGAGGTGAGCGACCACCAGCTCCGGCATGGGCGGCGGTCGCAGCGGGGCGCGGAGCGGCCCGGGCGTCTCTTCGCGGAACGCGTCGCTCGTGATCACGTCCACTCCGCTCGGCTCCTCGGAGATGAGCATCGTGACCGACGCACCCTGTGGGTCGTAGTCCTGGTGGGCGATGTTCAGGATGCTCGCACCGATGATGTGCGCCACCTCGGTGAGGATTTCGGTCAAGCGTCGCGCGTCGTAGGTCTCGTCGATGTACGCGATGTACTCGCGTTGCTGGTTCTCGTTGGTCGCGTAGTTGTTGAAGCTCAAGGTCTTGGTCAGGTTGTTGAAGCCCTGCAGCTTGAGCTTGCGGTGCGACATCTCGCAACACCTCCTCGAACCGGGAACGGTCCCTTCTGTACGCGCGCTCCCCACACCCGACTCGCGCGCGGCCGCAGCATAGTCCGCACCCCGCCCCCCCCACCAGATGCAAATGGAACGGCACGGCGGGACTCGACAGCAAGGCGGGCGTGAACGGAGCACGCGCCGCGTCGATGTTCGCCGCCGCGGCGCGTGAAAAAAAATGCGTCGCCACGCGGCCCCTCCTCCGCGCGGCGACGCTCCCCGAGGAGGAGGATCAGAAGTTGACGCCCACGTACCCACCGGCACTCAGGTAGCTGGTGTTGGTGTCGGTCTCGTGGAGGCTCTTGGTGTAGCGGACGTCCAAGCCCGCTGAGAGCGGCTTCGAGAACTTGACGTCGATGCCGGCGGCGAAGGTGAGCCCGAGGTCGAGGTACGTCGTATCCGGCGAAGGCGGTGAAGGCACCAGGAACGCCAGACCGATCGGAATCACGAAGGGCTGGACCACGCCTGACGAGTTGAGCTTCACCTTGGGCGCCACGGCCACCTCGAGCTGGCTCACGCTCACGACACTCTGGGAGGGAACGGTGGGCTCACCGGTGATGTTGTCGATGATCGTACCCGTCGTCTGCTGCACGTACTCGTCCGAGAACTTCGAGTACTCGACGAAGATCTCGCCCACCACGGTGGCGTCGCCGGGCATCCACGACATGTCTTCACCGGACCACAGCGACAGGTCGAGGGCTGCAGCGATTCCGAGCCCGCCCGTGCCGTCGTTCTTCGTGCCGTTCAGGCCGAGGGTGTCGGTGAACGCCTCACCACCGCGATCGTCCGAGAGAGCCGAATATGCCGCACGGAAGATCACTTCGCCGCGGCCCGAGCCATCCGCACGCGCTTGGCTCAGCGCTCCGGCAACCCACGTCAGGACGATCGCCACGCATGCGGCGAGGCCGAGAGTCTTCCATCCTCGAGCCCTCATGATTCCCTCCCTTTCTCTTTCCATCGTTGACGCGCGGCACCAGCGCCGCGATCGATTTCGATTTCTTGGGAACCCGGCACGAGCACGGACGACTCGTGCACGGCGGCGAATTCCCACCGGACGAACCTGACTCTCGCGCGGGACGCAGCGAGATTTCACGACCAGTGCCGGTCCTTCGCGAATGTCGAGAAGTCACACGAAAACGGGACGAATTCGGTCGGAAAGCGGGATTTCGATACCTGTCGGTACCCACGTCACCCGCGTCGAGCCCGGATAGGACCCCCATCGTTCACACCGTGCCGCAAAGCTCGGGCACGAATGTTCCGTTTCGATCACACCAGCGCGGTGGTCACGCCACGCGCTGTAACCCGAACGAAACTGCTCTCACCGAACCACCCGCCCACCGATGGTTCCGAGAGCGACGAGCGCACGATGCCCCCGGCGACAGCGCCAGCTCGCGAGTCGCGAGCGATGCCTGAAGCGAGCGGGCTTTCGGCCCCGTCGGCGTGGTCTCACGGCGACGGTGAGGAAGTCACTCCGTCGCAGCGCGGCTGGCGCGCGCCTTCCCCGGGAGCCTGGTGGCCGGATTTCGCCGACTTGGTGGAGTCAGGATGCGGCGGTCACCGAATCGCGCACGATGCTGCAACGGGCCCTGGCAGTGCGAGTGCGCGCGGGTAGCGCACTTCGTGAGCCGTGCCGTTCAGGCGGTGACGGACAGGACCACCCGTCCTTCGTGGCACGGCGCGGCTGCATCACCCGAGACCAGTGACGGAATGGACCGCGCGACCAGCATGAGAGCTCCGAGTGCCAGCACCACTGCGAGCGCCCGAGACCAGACGCGCCGGTCGATGGAGCCGAGCTGTCGTGTCACCCACGCGGCGCCCACCAGGGCGATTCCGCTCACCGCGGCGAACGCCAGCATGGTCGCGAAGCCTTCGAGTGGTGCACCGGTCGTCGCAGCGATGCCGACCGCGGCGGCCAGCGCACCACACGGTAAGAGCGCCGTCGCGATGCCGAGGAGCGCTGGTTCGCGCGGCAAGCGCGCCACTGCCCGCTCGAAGAGCGACGGCGCGACCCCAGCGCCCAGCACGACGCCGCGCGACTTCGGTGCAGCACCCCGTTGCCAGGCGCGAATGGCAGCGACCGCCAGCGCCGCCGCCAGCGACCACGAGATCAACGCAGCACCCCAACGCCCTGCGATCAGCGTCGCCGCCGTGCCGCCAACGGCGCCGGCGGCGACACCCAACACGCCGTATCCCACGAGCCGACCGAGCTGATACCGCCACAGCGCAGCCGGTCCCGTACGACCACGCGCGCAGGCGAAACCGGCCAGCGGCCCGCACATCGCGCCACAGTGCGGGATGCTCGCGAGGCCGGCTGCTGCTCCCGCGAGAAGCGCCTCGACGATCACCGGTGTTCCTCGTGCGACTCGGCGTGATCTTCATCGCGCTCGTCGCGGTGCTCGACCTCGGCTCGTCGCGGCGCTAGGAACGGCGCCTCGAGCTCACGCTTCTCGCCGTCTTGGCCGCGCATGGTCGCGGTGAGCCGAACCTCGGGGCCCTCGCCGAGCGTCGCCAGCTCCGCCGTCACGATCACCGGAACGTTGGTGCTCGCCAGCGACGCGAGCGACACCTCGGGCACCGGCACCACGTACTCGAGCCCCGAGCCAGCCACTGCCGCGAGCACCAGCGTGGCCTCCTGCGGCGACTTGTTGACGAGATGGATGTTGAACGTGTTGCGGACCACGCCGTCGTCGACGACGAACGGCGGCCCCTGGGCACGCAACAGGTTGGCCTCGAACGCGGTACGTCGCGCGAACGACGTGGTCGCAACCACCAACCCCACGACGCCGAGCACTGCGTAGAGAAGCAACCGCGGACGCCAGAAGCGACGCGTCTCGCCGTCGAGCCCTGCCTGCGAGTCGTAGCGTACCAGGCCCCGCGGGCGGCCCACCTTGTCCATGATCTCGTCGCACGCATCGATGCACGCGGCACAGCCCACGCACTCGAGTTGCAGCCCGTGCCGGATGTCGATCGCCGTCGGGCAGACCACCACGCAACGCTTGCAGTCGACGCAGTCGCCGACCCCTTCCTTGCCGGCCTTGCCTCGCGGCTCGCCGCGCTTCGCGTCGTATCCGATGACGATCGAGTCGCGATCGGTGAGCACCGATTGCAGCCGACCGTACGGGCACACGATCAAGCAAAGCTGCTCGCGAAACCACGCGAAGTTCACGTACATGAGGATGGACACGCCGGCCATCCACCCGAACGCTTCCGGATGTTCGGTGGGGCTCAGGCGCACCCATTGGAAGAGATGATCGAGCGACGTGAAGTAGCTGAGGAAGATGTGGGCCACGAGCAGCGAGAGCGCCGCGAAGATTGCGTGCTTGACCAGCTTTCGCCACACCTTGTCGAACGTCGCCGGACCCGCATTGCGCCGAATGCGCTGTTCACGCGGCCCTTCGATCCAGCGCTCGACTCGGCGGTAGAAGCCTTCCAGAAAGACGGTCTGCGGGCACGCGTAGCCGCACCAGATGCGTCCCCACAATGCGGTCATGGCGATGAGCGCGAAGCCCACCCCCGAGACCAGGAAGAAGACCAGCCACGCGTCTTGCGCGTTGAAGGTCCCGCCGAAGAGGTAGAAGCGGCGGTGCTGGATGTCGAGGAAGACCGCCGGGTGGCCGCCGATGGTGATCCACGGCAACGCGGCGTAGATCGCGATCAGGATCGCGAAGACGACCCAGCGAATACGGGTGAAACGCCCCGTGACGTCGGCGGGATGAACGAACTTTCGACTGCCGTCCTGCTGCAGCGAACCTTGCTTCTCTCCAGGCAATGCCATCGATGCGGAGGCCATGACACCATGATCCTGCTCACCGCGCGTGCGTGAGCTGCGGGCGCCGGCCAGCGGCCGGCGCACCGCGTGCGGCGCGGGGGCCCCCGCCCCCACGCCCGGGAAGACAGGGGACCCATGCGGGTCCTCGAATCAACATCACGAAGCTCAACCGCCTGCCTTGGGCTCGGGCGGCCAGGGATCGCCCTGCGGCGCCTTGCCAGGGACGTTGGTGTTGCGAAGGGTGAGCAAGTAGGCCACGACCTTCTGCACGCCTGGCTTGCCGAGTGGTCCCTCCCAAGACGGCATGCCTGCGGTGAGCACGCCCTTGGTCACGGTGTCCAGTAGGTTGGTGGGCGCGCCGCCGTGGATCCAGAACTTGTCGGTGAGGTTGGGGCCGATCTTTCCCTGGCCTTGCGGTTCGTGGCACGCCACACAGAAGGTCATGAACGTGGTCTTGCCTGCCGCCACCGCCGCCGAATCCTCGGACATCGCGATCAGCATGTCGTCGGTGACCGCTGGGGCAGCGGCTTCCGTCGCTTGGATCTTCGCGAGATCCTGCTCGAGCTGCGCTCGTGGCGTCGGGGCGACCTCGAACTCGTGGTAGTAGAACCAGTAACCGATGCTGAAGAGCACGGTCGCGAAGAAGATCCCCAGCCACCAGTTCGGCAGCGCGTTGTCGGCTTCCTCGATCCCGTCGTATTCGTGGACGATCTCGCCTTGAATGGCGTCTTTGCGTTTCGTGTCAGTCATCGTCGGCCTCCAGGGGAAGACGGGCCACGACCTCGAGCTCGGCAGGTCGGGTGAAGAGCGTTCGGATGGTCACCACGGCGAACACGGCCATGAAGATCACGAGCGCCGCGATCGCGAAGTTCAAGAAGGGACTCTTCGCGAAGTGCTCGCTCGCCAGCAGGCTCAGCATCACCCACCTCCTGCCGCCGCCGACGCATCGAGCGCCGCGGTTTTCGGCGACTCGGGCACACGGCCGAGCCGCTGCAGGAACGCGATCAGCGCCGTCATTTGGCTGTCTGCCGCGACGTCCGTGCCGGTCTCACGCTTCAGGCCGGCGGCGATCTTCTCGCCCTCGGCGCGCGCGCTTTCCTCGGCGCCCGCCACGTCGCCGTCGGCGTAAGGCACACCGAGCGTCTTCATGGCGCGCACCTTCGTAGCGGTCTTGGCGAAGTTCACCTTGCTCGAAGTGAGGAAAGCATAGGGCGGCATGTTGGAACCCGGCGTGATCGAGCGCGGGTCCATCATGTGTTGGAAGTGCCACACGTTCGAGCGCATCCCGCCCTCGTGAGCGAGATCCGGACCGGTACGCTTCGAGCCCCACTGGAACGGATGGTCGAAGATCGAGTCGTCGATGGTCGACGCCTTGCCGTAGCGCTGCACCTCCCACGTGAAGGTGCGCACCATCTGCGAATGGCAGACGTAGCAGCCTTCCTGGATGTAGACGTCGCGCCCCTCGAGCTGGAGGGGGCTGTAGGGCTTGTTGGCCGAAGTGGCGATCCCTGCGTGGCTCGTGAGCACCGTCGGCACGATCTCGGCGATGCCACCGGCGACCACGGCGAGCACCACGACCACCGTGAAGGGCAGCGCGCGACCTTCCAGAACGTGATGCCAGCTCGCCGCGCCTCCGCCCACGCGCGCGCGCTTGAATCCCATGCCTCCCACGACCGTGAGACCGACGGTGACGACGATCACCGCCACGCTCACCGCGGGCGGCAGGAACGCGACCGAGCAGGCCAGCACCGTCACCACGATGCTGAGCAGCACGGGCTTGCCGAGCGCCACGGCGATCCAGCTCGGCTCCGCGGCCGACTTGGCTTCGGTCGCGACCTCGACCGTCGTATCGACCGGCGCACCGGACTTGGCCGTCTTCCACAGGTTCCACGCACAGATCACGAAACCGACCAGGTAGAGCGCACCGCCGACGATGCGGGTGTAGTACATCGGCCGCAGCGCCATGATCGTCTCGACGAAGCTCGGATAGGCGAGACCACCGCCCTCACCCTGGGCACGCCACATGAGTCCCTGGGTGATACCGGAGATCCACATCGACGCCATGTAGAGCAGGATGCCGAACGTGCCGAGGTAGAAGTGCGCGTTGGCCGCCGGCACCGAATAGAGCTTCTTGGTGCCCCACAGACGCGGAGCGAGCCAATAGAACATTCCGGCCGCGAGGAATCCGTTCCATCCCAGCGCGCCGGAGTGAACGTGGCCGATGATCCAGTCGGTGTAGTGCGCGAGACCATTGACGCTCTTCACGCTCAGGAGCGGTCCTTCGAAGGTCGACATGCCGTAGAACGTGACCGACGCGGCGAAGAACTTGAGCACCGGATCGTCACGCAGCTTCTCCCAGCCACCGCGCAGCGTGAGCAAGCCGTTGATCATGCCGCCCCAGCTCGGCGCCCACAGCATGACGCTGAAGATCATGCCCAGCGTCTGCGCCCAGTCGGGCAATGCGGTGTAAAGCAGATGATGCGGACCGGCCCAGATGTAAAGGAAGACCAGCGACCAGAAGTGGATCACCGACAACCGGTACGAATACACCGGACGCTCGGCCGCCTTGGGCACGAAGTAGTACATGATGCCGAGCATCGGCGTGGTGAGAAAGAATGCCACCGCGTTGTGCCCGTACCACCACTGCACCAACGCGTCCTGCACGCCGGCCCAGATCGAGTAGCTCTTGAAGGCGCTCACCGGCAGCTCGAGGCTGTTGGTGATGTGCAACACCGCGATGGTGATGAGCGTGGCGATGTAGAACCACAGCGCCACGTAGAGGTGCTTCTCGTTCCTCTTGAAGACGGTCCAGAAGAAGTTGACCGCGAACACCACCCACACCAGCGTGATGGCCAGGTCGATCGGCCACTCGAGCTCGGCGTATTCCTTGCCGGTGGTGATGCCGAGCGGCAGCGTGAGCGCGGCCGACACGATGATGAGCTGCCAAGCCCAGAAATGGATTTTGGACAGCAGGTCGTGACCCATGCGCGCTTTCAACAAACGCTGGGTCGAGTAGTAAACGCCCGCGAACATCATGTTGCCCACGAACGCGAAGATCACCGCGTTGGTGTGCAGCGGGCGCAACCGGCCGAAGTTCAGGAACGGCGGGATGTCGGCCTGCCAGAACGCGAGCTGGAGCGCCACGATCACGCCCACCAGCATTCCGACGATGCCCCAGAGCACCGAGGCCGTCATGAACCATCGGACGATCCTGTCGTCGTAGGTCACTTTGGTGTTCTTCATACGTTCCACCCCTCTCCAAGTGGTTCTGCCGACGTCTGTTTCAGCTCTTCACCGGGTCGTCTTGCTTGGTCTTGGCATTCGATCGAGTTTCCGGGACGGCGGTGAACTCGTCGTCGTCGAGCGGCAGCAGCGCCAGGCGATCCGCGTGCTCGAGGGTGCGTTCGCGCACGGTCCACGCGAAGAACAACACGGCTCCCAGCGCCATCGTGAGGCTCACCATCACCAGCGGAAGCCGCGCGACGAACGCGGA
>CAYVDO010000007.1:0-12962 GCA_964450125.1 uncultured bacterium | reverse complement strand
CGCCATCGTGAGGCTCACGGCGATGAGCAGGATCAGGACCTCCACGTGTTGCTCCTCGGTCCGAGCGACGTGGCCGTCGCTGCGACGATCGCGATCGAGCTGAGCGGCATCAGCACCGCCGCCAGCCACGGTTTCATCAGCCCCGCCAGTGCCAACGCCACGGCGAGCAGGTTGTAGGCGACGGCCCAACCCAAGTTCCGCTTCAGCACCGCTTCGAGCCGTCGGGCTGCGAGCAGCGCCTGCCGCAGCGGCGCGAGCCCGGCGGTGGTGAAGTAGAAGTCGCTCCGCGCCGCCATGAACGGCCGATCCACTGCCGGCGTGCCCGAGCACCAGGCGTTGGCGACCACCAGGCTGTCGTTGATGCCGTCGCCGACCATCAGCGTGTCGTTGCGGTCGTGACGCGCCAGCCATTCGGCCTTGCCGTCGGGGCTCGCATCCCCGACCGCGCGCTCGGGTGCCACGCCCAGCTCCCGCGCCAGCCCCGCCACCCTCGCGGTGGAGTCGCCGCTCAGGATCCAGGTTTCGAGCCCCGCCGACTGGAACCATGCGATCTCGGCGCGAGCGTCGCGCCGCAACTCTTCCGCCGTGCTGAGCGCCGCACGACTGTTGCCGTCGATCGCGAACACCACGTCGGCTTCCGGAGGCGCATCGGGAGCGGCCCAGCTCGGAGCGCCGAGGCGCACGCTGTGGCCGTCCACCTGCGCCTCGAGCCCCAGGCCGGGCTTCTCGACGACCGCGAGGCGCTGCCCGAGCTCGAGGCCCTGGGCTTCCAGATGGCGCCGCACCGCAGTGCTCTTGGGATGGCTGCTCTGGGCCACGAGATCGAAGAGCATCTGTCGCTCACCGCCTTCGAGCGCATCGATCGGCCCGCCATTCGCGAGCCCGAGTCGGCCCGTGGTGAGCGTGCCGGTCTTGTCGAAGACCACGCGCCGCACCGATGCCGCTCGATCGAGAAATCCCGCTGCACGCACGAAGAGCCCGGCCCGCCGGAGCCCCGCCTGCACCAGCTCGTACGCGAGTGGCGACGCGATCCCGAACGCACACGGACACGTCACCACCAACACCGCGGTGGTGACCTCGAACGCCCGCAACGCATCACCGGTCACGAGCCACCAGCCGGCGAGCCCCGCCACCGCGGCGACCAGCACGCCGATCACCCAGCCCGAGGCGACCCTTTGCCACCACGGCGTCGAGCGCGCGGCGTCGGCGAGCCGCTCGCGCGGTGTCGCGAGCAGGCGCACGATCGGCGAGTCGGCGAATGCCGTGAGCGCGCGCATCGAGACCGCCGAGCCGCCGGCGTTGAAGCTGCCGGCTGGCGCTTGGCTGCCTGCGGCGAAGACCCGCGGCTCGGACTCGCCGTTGATCCAGTCGAGGGTGAGGGTCGCCGCCCCGCCGAGCACCACGGAGTCGAGGGGCACCAGATCCCCCGGTGCGATCCAGAGCTCGTCGCCGCTCTGAACGGCGCGGCATTCCACCAGCTCGACGCGCCCGTCTCGCACCCGCCGAGTGCGCAAGCCATCGACGCCGTCGTCGGCCAAGAGCTCACGGCGATTGCGCTCCAGCACACGCTCCTGCAGCCAGCGCCCGAGCACCATGAGCGCGATGAACACGGCCACGGTGTCTAGGTAGTTCGCGGTGTCGCCCGCCCACAGGTAGGACGCCATCGAGCCTGCGTACGCGAGCACGATGCCGAGCGCGATGGGAGTGTCGAGGTGCAGCACTCCCGCAGCCAGGCTGCGCCAGGCCGACCGGATGAAGATCGTCCCGCCGAGGACGAGCGAGAGCGTGGCGATCACCGCATTTGCGCCCGCCAGCATCGTGTACACGGGCCCCTCGGTGAGCCCGAGGTGCATGGCGAAACCGAAGATCATGGCGTTGGCCGCCAGCGCCACACACATGCCTGCGCGCACCAGAAGCGCATCTGCCGTCGAGCGTGCGTCCTTGAGTGGCGGGCCGAAGCGATAGCCGAAGCGCTCGATCGCCGCGATCCAGTCGCGCAGACCGAAGCCCGGCTCCACGGTGAGGTCGACCCGGCCGAGCGCGGGATTCACCAGCGCACGCAGGCCGTGCGGCTCGCGGCGGAACATCTCCTGGATGAGCCACACGCACGCCGAGCAGTGGATGCCCTGCACGTCGAGCGACACCGCGGTCGGGTCCGTCGTGCAGGTAAGCCGCGCCTCGATCGGCTCCAGCCACTTGCGGTCGGGCTCGTCGCGCGCCGCCTCCACCACTGGCCGACCCGCGCCGCTGCGAATGCGGTAGTAACGACTCAACCCTTCGGCCTGGATGAGCCGATAGACGGTGCGGCACCCCGCGCAGCAGAACCCGTCGACGTCGTGGGGCGCGAGATCGAGACCGCAATGCAGGCACGTGCTGGTGCGAACCACGGCCGCCTGTTCGAGCGACGGGACACGATCCACGGTTAGGGCCGCGAGCGCGGTCGAGATGGACGCCATGGGGGCAAAGTTTTGGCGATGACGCGAGCGCCAGGGCCGGGACGTAGGGCAAGCGACGTGCCACCGCACCGCATCTGCACGGGGCAGCGCATCGGCCGGAGTCCAGGTACCGGAGACCGCGGCACCCCAATGGATCGACTGGCTTCCGCGCGCGATCTGCGGTCGATCACCTGCAGCCGGGGAGCCTCGATCGTCACCAGTTCGCGTCAGACAAGGGGCTCGACACGGCAACATGTTACGGCCAGGTAACCGGCCTCAGGACGAGGACGAACGCTGCCGATCGCAGGAGGTGCAGCCGCGACCGCGCTCGAGCGCAGGGAGAACGAAACGAAAACGCCGCGCCGATGACTCCGGCGCGGCGTGCGTCGCTCGGCAAAACCGAGCGAAAAAAGAGGGCGACTTACTTCTTCGCCTTGCCCAACTCGCGGATGTAGGCGGTGACGTTGGTGATGTCGGCGTCCGACATCATGGGTCCCCACGCCACCATCAGCGGAGACTTCCCAACCGCGGCCCCACCAAGCTTGATGACCTTAGCGATTGTTTCGTCGTTGGTGGCCTTCTGCCAGGCTTGATCCGTGAAATCACGCGGTTTCGGATTGAGTGCCGCGCCTGCGACACCGTCACCCTTGCCTGCGGGGCCGTGACAGGTCGCGCACAGCATGTCGTACTTGGCCTTCCCGGCGGCGACGTCACCGGCCGCCCACCCGTTGCCAGCTCCTGCAAGCAGCAATGCTCCCGAGACGAATAGGACTGCACGCTTCATGGCTGTCTCCCCCTTGAGTGATGGATCCGAGCTCTGCACGGTTAGCACGACGCGCCGCGACATCCAATGACGAATCTCAGTCGCTGCGATCTCACTGCGCGTACCCGAGGGCACGCAGGCGCGTCTCGTCCTCGGCGCTGACGGGCGTGGTGACTCGGGGCGCCCATGGCGCAGGAGCGGCGACATCGAGCTGAGCCGCGAGCCGGCGCGACGCGTCGGGACGGCCCCGCACGAGGTTACGAAGCTGGCCAGGATCGGCGGCCAGATCGTAAAGCTCGAACGTGTCGCCGTAGGCCGACCACACCAAGCTCTCGGAGGCACTTTCGACGGCGCGCATGCACATGCGGGCGCGATACGGTCGCAAGAAAGCGAACCACCGATCCTTGGATCGCTTCGAGTGATAGAGCGACGCGTAGCGCAGCGCACGCGCATGCGCGGCACCCCAGTCCGCAGCGTCGAGGCCGGAGTCATCGGCGAGCGCCACGAAGAGGTCGTGGAAATCGCGCAGCTCGAGTCGCGCGTCCACGCGGCCCGCGGCGCGGCGTGTCGCGGCAGGCGCGAGATCGAGGAGCACCGCGGGCACGTGCAAGAGCTCACGGTAGAGCGTGTGGCCGTGGCCGAGCCCACCGTGCTCGCCCAGCTCCTCGCCGTGATCGGCGGTGATGAGCACGTGAGTCGGTCCGCTGAGACGCTCCGCGATCCCATCGAGCAATCGCGCCAAGTGCCCGTCGAGGTACGCGAGCTCGGCCTGGTAGCCACGCCGAGCCGCCGCCGGGCGCGCCGGATTTCGCGGCCCCCCGCTCAGATACGGCGTGTGCGGATCGAGGTAGTGCACGTACGCGAACACCGGCTTCCGCTCACCGCCGCCGCGCGACGCGCCCGACTCGTCCAGCCAGCGCAGTGTGTCGTCGGTCACGGTGGCGGCGCGCGCATACGGAAACGGGGGCTCGCTCAGGTGATGGAACGCGTCGAAGCCGCGGGCGAAGCCGGACTCGCCGTTCACCGCGTGGCGCGTGGCGATGAACGCTGCCGTGCGGTAGCCGCGCTCGCCGAGCACGCTGGCGAGCGTGGGCTGATCCTCGGCGAGCAGGTAATCCCAATCGACGGCACCGTGATGCTCGGGCATGCGGCCGGTGAAGAGCGAAGCCACCGAAGCCCGCGTCCAGGTGGTGCTCGCCATCACATCCGCGAACACCAGCCCCTGCGCGAGGCGCGGGCCGCTCTCGGGAAACCACGCGGGATCGCCGCCATGGGGCGGCAGTGCATCCGCGCGCAAGCAATCGATGAGCACGATGACGAGGTTGGGCTTCCCGGGCTCAGCCGTGTTCGGCGGCGACGGGGGCGCGCTTTCACGGCTCACTTCGGCCTGGTTCGCGGACATGCGTTGCCAGAGCGCGTCCTCGATCGTGGCCACGGGTACGTCCAGCGCGTGGTGAAGCAGTACGCCGACCAGGCGATCGTGCTGGAGCAGATGCCAGCGAAACGTCGCCACCCCCCGATAGGCGCCTGCGGTCACCGCTACCCATCCGACGCTCGCGAGCAGCGCGATCCGCACCAATCGCCGGCGCGCGCGCCCACCGAGATCCGGCAGCCAACGATGGGCGATCGTCAGCATCGCGATCACGGCGAACGCGACCAGCGCCACGCTCAGGCCACGCGAGAGCATCGCGGGGGTTCCCGGCGGCCGCACGGCCTCCCGAAGTCGCGCACCCCACACGGCCAGCGCCACGGTCGCCATCAGCGCACCGGGCCAGCGCCCGACGGTGCGCGCGGCGAGCACCCAGGCCGCGAGCGCCGCGCCACCGAGCAGCCACACGAGCGCGAGCAACACGACGTCGAGCGAATCGTGTCGCGACGGCGTGCCGAGGAACGACACCGCCGCGAAGGCGCTCGCCAGTGCCAGCGTGCTCGCGACCAGCACGCCGGTGACGCGGACAGGTTCCGACGCGACTCGATGCAGTTTCACGGGAGCCTTCGGAGATGATCGGGGGGCGACCGAGGAGGGTTCTGCGCCTCGGATCGTCAGAGAGCGGGCTGATCACGGCGGCGCGGCCGAAAACCTGCGCTCGGGGGATCGGGCTGGCGCGACAGCACGAGCTCGACTCCCGTGAGGTCGACGCCTTCAGAAGCCTTCACCACCGCGTCGAGCATCACGAGGTCGGTGAGCTCGAACGACCGCGAGAATGGCACCACCGGACCTTCGGGCGTTACCGCCTCGCTCGATTCGAAGCGGCTTCCGCCCACCCCCACCAGCTCGATCTCGAACGCGCCGGCCGCAGAGCCCGCGGCAGCCGGTACCCCAGTCGCGCTGAGCGTGTAGTTGCCGGGCGGCAGCACACCGATCCGCGCCACCAGGCCGGCGCGTTTGCGTTCCAGCGCGAGCGAGGCGGGGAACGGTCGGGTCGCGTAGATCCGGGTCTCCTGAGCGCGCTGCTCGGAGCCGGGATTCCCGTCCGACGTGCCGTCGAACACCTTCACCAGGGCGAGGTTGCGGACCAGCTCGAAATAGCGCGGGCGCAACCCGGGGCGCTCGTAGTTGATCTCGCTCAAGACCACGTAGTCGTAGCGTGCGATCTCCTCCCGCGAGCCGACCACGCGAGGCACGTTCTCGATCGCGAGCCTCCCGGCGTCGACGTCGCCCACGAACGCGACCTCCGAAACGATCGTGGAGCCGTCGGGAAGATGCGAGCGCATCCACTGCTCCGCCTGGGCCACCGAGGACAGCTTGGCGCGCAAGCCCAGCTCCTCGGCGAGCGCGGGGATCTGCCCAGCGAGTCCTGCGACGAGCAGCACGCCGAGCGCCCCCTGCGCGAGCCGCGCGCGATCGCGCGGCAAGTGCTTCCCGGCGGCACGCCACGCGCCCACCAGCGCGATCGCCACAGCCGCACACAGGAACGGCTGGATGGGTAGCAGATAGCGCGGATAGAGACGCCGGAAGTTCCCGAGAAGCACGAGGAACGCGAACGGAAACGAGGCCGACACCAAGGCCGTCGCACGCGCCGCCGCTGCACCGGCGACCACCACGACGGCGAGCACGGCCGTGAACACCGGCCCCACGCCGTGCAGCACCGCCTTGCGCAGGTGCGGCAACAGACTGAGGCCCTTCTCGACGGTGAAGGTGTTGAGGTGGAGATCCTTGGTCTGCGCCAGGAACTGCCCGGGATGCAGCACCGTGTACGGGCTCGTGAGGAAGAAGCCGAGCGCCATCCCGCCGAACGCGCGAAGCAGGCGCATGCCTGGCGTTCCCTTCGCGGGCGCGGAATCCAGCAGGACCGCAGCGGCGAGGGGCAACACCAGCACCACGTCGTAGTACTTGGCGGCCACCGCCACTCCACAGAGGATCCCCGTACCGAGATCGGATCGCCTGCTCTGCCACGTGCGAAGCCGGAGCAGCGCGCCCCAAGCGAGCGTGGTGAAGAGCGCGGCGTGGAGGTCGTCGTGGACGTAGCGGCCGTGGCCGATGTGCGCGGCGTCGAGCGCCAAGACACTCGCTGCCACCAGCGGCGCTGCCGCGCTCGCGCCCAGACCCGCGCCTCGCGAGATTCCCAGGGGCCGCACCGCCCAGGCCAGTGCCCACACGTTCAAGGTGCCGAGGATCGCCATCGCGTAGCGGCCGTAGCGTAGGTAGCCCTCGGGTGGCAGCTCGGCGATCGACCCGCCCAAGCCCTGCATGGGGCCGATGACGCCATAGGTGATGGCGGCGAGCGCTTGCACGTAGTACGGCAGCCCGCCGTGCTCCAGGTTCTCGTGATCCAGCGTGGCCTGTTCGATCATGCGGCCGGCTTCGGTGATGTAGCGTTGCTCGTCGACGGCGAACTCGAGCTTCTGTCCATGCTCGAGCCCGGCGAACCGCAATACCGCAGCCAATGCGACGATCGCCGCGAGCGCCGCGCGATCCGGCCGCGCCCGCAGCGCTGCGAGCCCCCGCCGGAACGCATCGCCGCGCGCGCCCATCGCGGCGATCACCGCGATCGCCCACACTCCGAAGGTGAGCCCCACGCCACGGCGGCCGAGCACGAGCGCATCGAGGCTCAGCTCGGGGCGGCCGAGCGCCACGATCGCGATGCCATACGCCGTGACGGCGCCTACGGCGACGCGCGGGAGCCAGTAGCGCACGGCGGGGCGCGAGCGAGCAGTCGACGACGACACGGAGCTGGCGATCGATCCGGTTGCCCGTGTCAGCGTGACGCGGCGGGCGGATCGACACCGTCGAGCATGGCACGGCGAATGGCGGAAATGGGGGCTCCGCCGCAGGCCAGGAATCGATCGTGAAACGCCCGCAGCGAGAAGCGCGGGCCCAACTCGGCGCGCCATTCCTCGCGCAGCGCCAAGATCAGGTGCTTGCCCAGGGTGTAGGCGAGATACGTGGGATCGTACGTCCCGCGCATCGCCTCCTGACGTGCACCGGCCTCGTCGAGGAACGCATCCTCCCGCATGCGGCGCGCGCACTCGTCGAGGCGCATGCCTTCGGCGTGGATGCCGACGGCGCACACGAGCCGCACGTCGCGGATCAACGCCTCGCGGAGCTGTGCCACACGGAATCGGGGGTCTCGGCCGGTGAAGCCCTGCTCCCACATCAGCTCTTCGGCGTAGTGGGCCCAACCTTCGCCGGTGAGCTGGTGCCAGAAGCTCTTGAGCACACGCGAGCGCATGGCGCGGCGATGGAGGTCGTCGACGAAGTGCCCGGGATAGAGCTCGTGTGTGGTCACGACCAGCAAGTCCCACGTGTCCGGGACGTAGTCGCGCTGTTCCTGCGCCGACCACCCGGGATCGGGCGGCGAGATCAGGTAGAAGCTCGGCATGTCGTCGGGCTCGAATGCGCCGGCGCTGTCGAGCATCGCTGCCGCCGTACGGTCGTACGGGGGCGCCTCGCGGATCTCCGCCGTGGCGTCCGACGGCAAGCCCACGAGGTCGTGCTCGATCACGAACTGGCGCGCCTCCTCCGCTTGGCGACGAGCCTCGACCAGCACGTCCACGGGTTTCTGGGATTTGAGCTCCTCGATGACCTGAGCGGCGGGGCGGGTGGGATCCACGGCTCGCACCGCTTCGGCGAGCGCGCGCTGGTTGCGTTCGAGGTCCGCGCGGCCGATCGCCGAGATCGTCGCGAGATCCAGCTCGACGCCTCCCTGGACCGCGAGCAGGCGCTCGAGCCCGTTTGCTCCGAGGATGTGGCCCTGGTCGGCGCGAGCGCGCCGCGCGTCGAGGAACGCGAGCTGCGCCTCGAGCGCGCCGGCGAGGCCCATCAAGGCCTCGTCGAGATCGCGGCGAAGACCCGGATCGGTGAGCGGCGCCAGCGCCTCCTTCACGCCTGCATGGAGGAAATCGAGCTGCCCCGCGATCTCGAAGCGCGCGATCTCCACCCACGGCTCGGGCAGCACCGGGTGCAAGTTGGCGCGCGCCGCCGCGAGATAGGCCGGCGCGCCGCGGGCAATCGCGATCACCGCTCGCGCGCGCTGCTCGAGGGGCGCGTAATTGCGGCTCAGGTAGCCGTCGAGCTCGAGGGCGCCGTCGTACCCGATGGGATTGCGCCAGGGTGACCTGAGCTCCAGGTAATTCTGGAGATCGCTTCGAATCGTGAGCAAGAGCGTTTCGCGCTCGAGCTGCTCGGTGAAGCCGAGATCCTCGGGCGCGAACGCGGCGATGCGGCGCTCGGCATCGTGCAAGTGCTCGATGGCGCGCTCGATCCCCCGCGGCGAGACGTCGGGCAGCCGCCCGTCGAGCTCGTGATACCCCAGCGAAACGCCGAAACCGGGGTGATCGTCGAGATACGTGTGGAAGAACGCCTCCGTCGCACGTGCGAACTCCGCATTCGCCGGCGCGGGCGCACGGACCGCACCGCTGCGCAGCCAGGGGCCGCACGCCGTGAGCACCAACGGCAAGACCGCGAGCGAACGGCACATCCGGCGCGCCCGCCCGGCGCGTCGAGCGATCGCTTCACCACCGCTGCCGGACCGCACGCCGCCCCGCTCAACGACCCGACGAGCTCTCGGCACGGTTCTCGCTCCGCTCTTCGATTCCAGGGTGAGGTGCGAACACCCTACGCCGGTTGCCGCCGAGCGGAAAAGTCCCGAGGTGTCCTCGGCGCGGGAGTCGCGTCTCAGCCCAGCGAGAAAGGGGGACTACGATGAAGCGCGACCTGAAAGAGGCCATGGGCGGGCTGGAGGAGCGCGTGCGCGCCGGTCTGCACGAGCTCGAAGGCCAGGGCGAGCGGGCGCGAACCGCGGTGAAGAAGCTGGTGAAGTGCGCGCGGCGCGAGGTCAAATCGGAGACGCGGGTGCTCGAAGGCGAGCTCAACAAAGCCAGCAAGCACATCCGCGCCATGGTCGACGAGGCGATGAAAGGCTCGCTCGACACGCTGCTGAAACCGACGCGACGGGCGATCGACGAGAGCCGCGTGCGGCTCGAGAGGCTCGAACGGAAGATCGAGCGCATGAGCCGTCCGGCGCCGGCACGGCGCGCGGCGGCACGTCCTCGGATCGCGAAACCGAAACGGGCCGCGGCCCACGCCTGACGCCTTGGCAAGACCGCCGGGGGGCGCGCGCCTCTGGGCACGCGTGACCGCTCGATCGGCCGCGTCCAGCCCATCGGCGGACCACGAAAAAGGGCGGTGTGCCGGCCATCGGCACACCGCCCCCAAACGCCTCGCCGAGGAAACCTCAGCGAGAGCGGCTCATTGGCATTTCTTGCTGTCGCCTTTCGTCTGGCAGACGCCCGAGCAGCAATCGCTCATGCTCGTGCAAGCCGCGCCCTTCTGCCCGAGGGTGCAGGCTTCCTGCTTGCCGTCACAGTCGAGGTGCGCGAGCGCGTTGGCGTAGTCGACCACGCCGTAACCCGTGTTGATGTCGCGTCCTGCGGCATCGACGTCGTGCGCCGTGTAGTCGAGGAGCGTGCGGATGTCGCGTGCCTTACACGCAGTGTTCTGGCTCCAGACCGCCGCGGCGACGCCCACCACGTGCGGCGTGGCCATCGAGGTGCCGTCGAAGAAGTCGTAGTTGCCCTTGGCGACCGAGAGCCAGAAATCCGTGCCCTCGTAAGACTCGAGCGTCGGCCCATCCGCGCCCGCCACGGAGACCGCGGGGATCACGATGTTCGCGTCGACGCCTTCGAGCGTACCCGTGAAGAGCGCGTCCGTGCTGTTGAAGATCACGGCCCCCACGCCACCACGGCGCTTGCACTCCTTCACCTTCTCGACGAACGTGATCGAGCCACGCTGGATCACGCAGATCTTCCCGGCAGCACCCTCGCAATCACCCGGTGTGCCGAGGCCATCGACGGCGGTGCAGCGATAGAGCGGTGCCACCACCTGGGCGATGGGGCTTCCCTGGAGCGCTGCCGCTTCGAAATCGGTGGCCATGCCGTTTCGCGGCGCGTTGACCGCCGCAACCCCGAGTTGCACTTCCGAGCCCTGCGCCTTGGGCACCGTGGAGCGCACCGCAACACCCGGCCCGGCGATCTCCACGTCGTCGTTGAACTGCGAGAAGCTGGCGTGGGCCAGTGCCGAATCCACCGCCGCCACCGACATGACCGAGTCGTAGGCTGCCGGGTACGACTTGCGACCGTTGCCGTCGTTGCCGGCTGCGGCGATGGGCAGCACGTCGTTCGCGAGCGCGTCGTCCAAGGCCTTCTTCTCGGTCGCGGTCGGCGTGCCACCACCCAGGCTCATGTTGATGACCTTCGCGTGGCCCTCGTCGATGCACTTCACGACGGCCGCAGCGAGGTCGGACGAGTAGGCCCACACGCCGTCGTCGCCGAACACCTTCACGATGTGGATCGGCAACACGCCGTTGCCATTCACGCCCACCACGCCGATGGCGTTGTCGAGCGCGGAGATCGTGCCCGCCACGTGAGTACCGTGGTGGCTGCCGTCGTGGAATGGGTCGCCGGTGCCGGAGTCGGGCGACGCCGTGACCTTCTTGAGCTGCAGGTCTTCATGGCCCTTGTCGTACCCCGAGTCGATGATGCAGACGGGAACCTTGCCGGTATTCGCCGTCGGGTCGGCGTTGACCGCGTCGATGCCCCAAGGCGTGACCTGCGGCCCGGTCGGTGACGGCGCGCGCTCCGACATCGGGTAGCGCGGCGCATCCTGCTCGACCAGCTCGATCGCCGAGTTGGCGCGCAGTTTCGCCAGCGCGCTCGCGGGCACCTTGACCGCCAGCGCGTTGAGCTTGGCGAGCTCGCGGATCACCTTACCGCCCGCCGCCTCGACTGCTTTCCGAGCTTTCCCGGCATCCTTGTAGACGACGATCTGTCGCTCCGGATCCGGGCCTCCTGCCCGCACCGCGCCGGCCGCTGCCAATCCCAGCGCCGCCGCCATCCCCACCACGAGAGCACTGCGCCATCGCTTCATACGACTCCTCCTCCGCGATCGACCCCTCGATCGCTCACGAGTGTGCTGCCCAAATCCCGAACCTATCGCTCCCCACCCGCCACGTCCACGCGCCATGCGGCGCGATCACTTGCTCCACCTTCTCGCCGTTCTTGCTCTGGCACACGCCCGAGCAGCAATCGCTCATGCTGGTGCAGGCCTTCACGGCATCGATTCCCCACGGCCGCCTGTGTCCGCCCGTGGGCGAAGGCGCGTGCGTCGCGAACGGGTAGCGAGGCGGGTCGGTCTCGATGCGCTCCGCCGCGGGGGCGGGTGCGCTGGCGTATGCGTCGACGTCCCACGCCGCGCCCAGCCAAAGCACAGCAACCGGCGTCACGGACACTCGTCGTCGCATTTCGATTTCTCCCTGCACGATTCGCGGATCACACACGTGGACCGATGTGGATTCGCCGACACTACCCCCGCAGAACCACCGACGTCCACGCCCACGAGTCATCCCCAGGCCGACGTACGTCGCCACCGGTGACGGGTACGACCTTCGATCGCGAGCGCTGCGCATCTATGCTGGCGCTCTCGTCGATCCGTACGGCCACGGCTTCGGCCTCGGAGATCGACATTCGCGCATGAACCGCAAACCCGGTCGCTCCACGCGCGTTCTCGAAGGTGCTCGCAGCATCGATCCACTGCGGCGCGAAGCGCTCGCGGCCATCAAGTCGGGTTTTCGCGCGGCCACCCCGTCGCGCGGCACGGCCGCCACCGTGGAGCGTGCGCTCCACGAGGTCCGCCCGGGGTTGGTCGTGGAGCGCAGCCTCGGCGAGGGCGGAATGGGCTCGGTGCACGCGGCCCTCGACCATGGCCTGCGGCGGCGTGTGGCGGTGAAGCTCTTGCACCCGGCGCTCGATGCCGTCGAGCGCGACGAGCTCCGCTTCATCGAGGAAGCGCAGCTCACCGGCCAGCTCGAGCATCCGAACATCGTGCCCATCCACGAGATCGGCACCACCGCCGAGGGCCGTCTCTACTTCACGATGAAGCTCGTGGACGGCCGCCCGCTCGCCGAGCTACTACTCGAGAATCCGCCCGAAACCCGCACCGATCGCGAGCTTCGTGAGCTCGTGAAAGTGGTCGTGAGGGCCTGCGACGCACTCGCGTTCGCGCACGCGCACGGCGTCGTGCATCGCGACCTGAAACCCGAGAACATCCTGGTGGGCGAGTACGGTGAGGTGTATGTGATGGATTGGGGGATCGCGCTCCGCGCGGAAACACCGGGGGAACCGGAGTTTGCCGACGAGCCGTTCCCGCCCGCGCCGCCGATCGACCGGCTGGGCGTCATCATCGGCACCCCCGAGTTCATGTCGCCCGAGCAAGCGCTCGGAGACGTGCATCGCATCGACGCTCGCACCGACGTGTTCGGCGTGGG
>CAYVDO010000006.1:2058-46762 GCA_964450125.1 uncultured bacterium | reverse complement strand
GCCCTGGAAGATCGCCGCGGCGCTCACGAGCGGCGTGCTCTTGGTGCTGGCGTTTCCCATCTACCCGGTGCGGCCGCTCGCCTGGGTGGGGCTGGCGCCGCTCTTGGTCGCGCTCGCCGGCGAGCCTTGGCGGCGCCGCTTCGTCCTCGGCTATCTCGCGGGAATGGCGCTCTTCCTGGGCGGGCTCTACTGGCTGGTGGAAACGATGCACCACTTCGGTGCGTTGCCGGTGGCGCTGAGCGTGCTCGGCCACGTGCTGTTGTCGGCGTTCCTGGCGCTCTTCGTGGCGAGCTTCGCGGCGCTCTCCGCGCCGCTCGGTCTCGATCGCGGATGGGGCATCTGGGGGCTCGCTGCGCTTTGGTGCGCGCTCGAGTACCTGCGCTCGTTCTTCCTCACCGGCTTTCCCTGGCTCACGCTCGGTTACAGCCAGGTGGGCTACTTGCCGATGGTGCAGATCGCCGACGTCACTGGGATTTACGGCGTGAGCTTCGTGCTGGTGGCGACCTCGGCGGCGGTTGCGCTGGCGTGGCGCTCGTGGCTCGGTGCGCTACGCGTGCCATTCGCCCATCTCGTGGCACTGGTGCTGGTCGTGGCGGGTGTGCGGGTCTACGGGCTGATCCGCATGCGGACGACTCCCGCATCCAGCGAGCCGGTGCGGATCGGGCTCCTGCAAGGGAACGTCCCGCAGGATCAGAAGTGGGACGAGGCGTTTCGCAGCCACACCATCGACGTCTATCAGGCGCTCGCGGCGCGAGCCGCGAAGGAGCCCCTCGACCTGCTGGTGCTTCCCGAGACCGCCATGCCCTTCTACTTCCAACGAGGCGGTGCTTTCAGCGAGCGGGCACGCGATCTGGCGCGGCTCACCGGGCTGCCGGTGCTCTTCGGCGCACCCGCGTATCGCCTCAAAGAAGGGTCGATGCCGAGCGCGGGTCGCCCGCTCACCGCTGCAGACGTGGAGAGCCTGAATCGCGCCTATCTCTTGGCGCCCGACGGCGGCGAGCTGGCCCACTACGACAAGATGCACCTCGTGCCGTTCGGCGAGTGGAGCCCGTTTCCGTTCTTGGAAAAGATCGTCGCGGGCATCGGGAATTTCCATCCCGGGAAAGAGCACGTGACCTTCGCCGTGGGAGAGCGCATCCGGTTCGCCGTGCTCATCTGCTACGAGGCGATCTTCCCGATGGAAGCGCGACACGCCGTCGCTGCTGGCGCGCGATTGCTCGTGAGCATCACCAACGACGCGTGGTTCGGGCGCTTGGGCGCCCCCTATCAGCACCTCGAGATGGCGCAGGTGCGAGCGATCGAGAACCGCGTGTGGCTGGCGCGTGCCGCCAACACCGGCGTCACCACATTCGTGGATCCCTGGGGCCGCCGGGTCAGCGAGACTGGGCTCTTCGTGGACGGCACGCTTTCGGGCGCGGTGACGCTCGGGCCAGTCCTCGAAAGCCTCTACTTGCGTTACGGTGACGTTTTCGCGCGCAGCTCGAGTGGCGTGGTGCTGCTGGTGCTCGTGGCGCGGGCGATCGGTGCCCGCCGGGGACGCGTGCGCGGCGCCGAGCCTGCGCAATGATGAATCGGATCGGGTCGGGATCGAGGGGGGGAAGGCGATGGTCGACGTACAGGAACGGCTGATCGAGGCCGAGGGACGATTGACGAAGGTTCGCGAGAAGACCTCGGACCTTCGGGGGCATCTTTGACCTCGATGCCAAGCGACGCAAGCTCGACGAGCTCGACGCGCTGAGCGCGCAACCGGATTTCTGGAGCGATCGCGACAAGGCGCAGGCAGCGTTGCGCGAGCGCGCCCAAGTCCGTGGCGAGCTGGATGCGTGGGCGAAGGCCGACGCGACGCTCGACGACGCCGCCGTGTACGCGGACATGGCGCGAGAGGGCGAGGCGGAGGCCGTGGCCGAGCTCGAGCAGAAGGTGGAGTGGCTCGAGACCTGGACGCGCGAGCGTGAGCTCGAGCGGATGCTCGCCGGCCCCGAGGATCATCGCAACGCGATCGTCGCGATCCACGCCGGTGCGGGTGGAACCGAAGCGCAGGACTGGGCCGAGATGCTGCTCCGGATGTACCGGCGCTGGGCCGAGCGCCACGGCTTCCAGAGCGAGCTCATCGATCTCTTGGCCGCGGAGGACGCCGGCATCAAGAGCGCGACACTCGCGTTACGGGGCTCGCATGCGTACGGTTACATGCGCGCGGAGCGCGGCGTCCATCGGTTGGTGCGGATCTCGCCCTTCGATGCCGCCAAGCGCCGGCATACGTCGTTCTGCTCGGTGGGTGTCTTTCCGGAGATCGAAGACGACGTGGAGATCGACATCAACGAAGTCGATCTCAAGATCGACACGTATCGGGCCTCGGGCGCGGGTGGCCAGCACGTCAATCGCACCGACTCGGCGGTGCGCATCACGCACTTGCCGAGCGGCATCGTGGTCCAGTGCCAGAACGAGCGCTCCCAGCACAAGAACCGCCACACCGCGATGAAGCTCTTGAAGGGGCGCCTGCTCGAGATCGAGCTGGAAGAGCGCGAGAAGCACCTCGAGAGTCTCTCGGGCACCAAGAAGAAGATCGAATGGGGCTCGCAGATCCGCTCCTACGTGCTGCAGCCCTACCAGATGGTGAAGGACCACCGTACCGGCGTCGAGTCGGGTAACCCCACGGCGGTGCTCGACGGCGACCTCGACCGGTTCATCGAGGGTTTCCTGATGGGTGAGGGTGCGGGGGATCCGGACTCCGCCTCGGACGGGATCGACGTATGACGACCGCGGTTCACGAGTTTCCCAACGATTTCCGTCCCACCCACCGGGCGAGCGGGATCGTCGCCGTCTTCGGCGAACGTACGGTGGTGGGCGCCGAGCCGCTCGCCGACGAGGTCGCGCTCGGCGGCCGCGTGGTGTCGAAGCGCGACATGGGGAAGGCGGGCTTCGCCCATCTCCTCGACGGCACCGGCAGGATCCAGATCCACGGCCGCAAGGACGTCCTCGGCGAGGATACCTTCGCCGTCTTTCGCGCGCTGCGTCCCGGCGACGTGGTGGGTGTGCGCGGCCGGCCGTTTCGCACCAAGACCGGCGAGCTGACGCTGGCGGCGAGCGAAGTGCGCCTGTTGGTGAAGGCTCGCCGCGGCTTGCCGGAAAAGTGGCATGGCTTGCGTGACGTTGAGACGCGCTATCGGCGGCGCTACCTCGATCTGATCGCCAACGAAGACGTCCGGCGGGCGTTTGCGATTCGCGCCCGCGTCGTGGGGTTGGTGCGTTCCTTCCTCCTCGAGCGAGGCTTCCTGGAGGTGGAGACGCCGATGCTGCAAGCGTTGCCGGGCGGGGCGCTGGCGAAGCCCTTCGCCACCCACCACAACGCCCTCGACGTCGATCTCTTCTTGCGAGTGGCGCCCGAGCTCTATCTCAAGCGCCTGGTGGTGGGCGGACTCGATCGGGTGTTCGAGATCGGGCGCTGCTTCCGGAACGAGGGGCTCTCGACGCGCCACAACCCCGAGTTCACGATGCTCGAGTTCTATCAGGCCTTCGCGACCTACGAGGACTTGATCGAGCTGGTGGAGGAGCTCTTCGTCCAGGTGGCTGAGGGTCTCCATCGCGAGGGATTGCTCGAGGACCCGAAGCGCCTCGTCTGGGGCGAGCACTCGATCTCGTTCGCGCGGCCGTTCAAGCGATTGCGGCTCCGGGAGGCGCTCGCCGAGCGGCTCGGAGTGGCGGTGCGCGAGCTCATGGACTTGGCACGGGTCGGCGAGCTGGCACGCGCGCAGGGGATGCCCGTGGACGAGGGCGCCAGTGCCGGCGAGATCACGCTGGCGCTCTTCGAGCATCTCTTCGAGAGCGAGCTGGTCGATCCCACGTTCGTGGTCGGCTTCCCGGTGGAGACCTCGCCGCTCGCGCGGCGCAACGACGCCGATCCCAGCCTCGTGGATCGTTTCGAGCTCTACGTCGGCGGCCGTGAGCTGTCGAACGCGTTCAGCGAGCTCAACGATCCCGCCGACCAGCGCCAGCGCTTCCTCGACCAGGTCGCGAACGACCCCAGCGGCTTGCGCGCCATCGACGAGGACTACGTGTTGGCCCTCGAGCACGGCCTGCCGCCCACCGCCGGCTGCGGGGTGGGGATCGATCGATTGGTGATGCTCTTCACCGGCGCAGTGTCGATTCGCGACGTGCTTCTCTTTCCGCAGCTTCGTCCCGAGACAGCCGAGGAGGTGCCCGCCGCAGCCGTCGAAGACGCCGAGCCCGCAGCCGGGAGCGGCACGTGAGGTTCGAGACCTTCGTCGGCTGGCGCTACCTGCGAACCCGCGGCAAGCAGACCTTCGTCTCCGTGATCTCGCTGATCACGCTCGCGGGATTCACGTTGGGTGTGGCGGCGCTCATCATCGTGCTGGCGGTGCTGACGGGCTTCGAGGACGCGCTCAAGTCGAAGATCCTGGGCATCAATCCCCACGTGATGGTGCTCAAATTCGGCGGCGGGATCGACGATCCGGCTCACGTGCTAGACGTGGCCAAGGCCGATCCCGAGGTGGAGGCCGCGACCCCATTCGTGTATGCGCAGATCATGCTGCGCAACGACGTTTCGAGCGCCGGGGTGGTGGTGCGCGGCATCGATCCCGCGACGGCACCCCAGGTGATCGAGGTGCTTCGCGACTTGCGTGAGGGCAACCTCGCCGAGCTCCACCCGGGCGGTCAGGGCAGGCCCGGTGGCGTGGTGCTCGGAAAGGCACTGGCGGCGCAGCTCTCGGTGGGAGTGGGCGACCGGATCGACGCGATCTCCCCGCGCGGAGCGATCACTCCCTTCGGCGCGGGGTACAGCTCGCGGCCGCTGGAAGTCGTGGGCATCTTCGACTCGGGCATGCACGAGTACGACAACTCGCTCTGCTACGTGCACGTGGGGGAGGGGCAGAGCCTGCTCGGCGTGGGGAAGCAAGTGACCGGTGTCGAGCTTCGGCTGCGCGAGCCGCGGCACGCCGTCGAAGTGGCGGAGCGCGTCCAGACGGCCCTGGGCTTCCCGTACAGCACCCGCAACTGGATCACGATGAACCAGAATCTCTTCGCGGCGTTCTTTCTGGAGCGCCTCGTCTACTTCATCGTGGTGCTGCTCATCACGTTGGTGGCTGGGTTCAACATCGTGAGCACCCTGATCATGGCGGTGCTCGAGAAGACCAAGGACATCGCGATCCTCAAGTCCATGGGGGCGTCGTCGGCGAGCATCCGCAAGATCTTCCAGGTGGAGGGGCTTGCCGTGGGATTCACGGGTACGGCGCTGGGCGTGACCCTCGGTCTCGTGACGGCGCTCAATCTCACGAACCTGGCGCGGTTCGTCGAGCGCGTGTTTCACATCGTCATCATTCCGCCGGACGTCTTCTACATCAACGAGGTGCCGAGCAAGGTGAACCCCCTCGACGTGGTGATCGTGGCCGTGACCGCGATCGCCATCTCCTATCTGGCCACGATCTATCCGGCCTGGCAGGCTTCTCGCCTCGATCCCGCCGAAGCGCTCCGTTACGAGTGACGCAGGCGCCCCTCCTCGCGTAACCACGATCCTCGTGAGCCCGATGAGCGACCTCGCCGACGAATCGTCCATCCCACCGGTCGGCGCCGCACACGCGGGCACCGAGCTGGCGGTCGCGATGACAGGCCTCACCAAGACGTTCCAGAAGAATGCCGTGAGCGTCGAGGTGCTGAAGGGCGTCGATCTGACGCTCGGTCGCGGTTCCTCGGTGGCGATCATGGGTGCCTCGGGAACGGGGAAGTCGACGCTGCTGCACGTGCTGGGGGGGCTGGAACGGCCGACGTCGGGCTCGGTGACGATCGAGGGGAACGACGTCTACGCGTTGCCCGAGGCGAAGCGCTCCGAGCTGCGCAACCGCTCGATCGGCTTCGTGTTCCAGTTCCACCATCTGCTGCCCGAGTTCACCGCCCTCGAGAACGTGATGATGCCCGCGCTCATCGCCCGCGAGAGCGAGGCGGCGGCGCGAGCCCGCGCCACGGCACTGCTGGAAGAGGTGGGGGTGGGCCATCGGCTCACGCATAGGCCCGGTGAGCTTTCGGGCGGCGAGCAGCAACGCGTCTCGTTGGCGCGGGCGCTGGTGATGGATCCCGCCGTGGTGCTCGCCGACGAGCCCACCGGCAATCTCGACGTGGGCACGGGCACGAGAATTTTCGATTTGCTGTTGGACATGAATCAGCGGCGCGGTACCACGCTCGTGGTGGTTACCCACAATCCCGAGCTCGCGACGCGGATGGAGCGGTGTCTCACGATGTTCGATGGCCGGCTGCTGGTGGCCGGTGCGGAGCACGAGGCGAGCGCATGACGAGTCGGTGGCAGGGACGCGGCATCCGGTGGGCGGCGCTCGCAGCACTGGCCGCGGCATGGATCGGGCTCGTGTGCGCCGGGGTTGCGCGCGCGGCTGCACCGACGGTCGAAGCGGTGCAATTCGTGGGCAACCGGCTGGTCGAGTCGGACCGGTTGATGCAGGAGGTGCGCACCCGCATCGGAGCACCCGTGGATCCCGACGTGATCCGTCAGGACGTCAAGGCGCTCTACCGGTTGGGTTATTTCCGGGACATCGAGGTCCGCAGCGAGCCGGGTGCCGTCGGGACCGTGGTCACGTTCGTGCTCACCGAGAACCCGCGCATCAAGGAAGTGCGCATCACCGGCAACGACGAGATCAACGAGGACAAGATCCGCGAGGTCGTCACCGTCAAGCCGCGCGAGCTGCTCGACGAGGACAAGGTGCGCGCGGACGTGAAGAAGATCCACGACCTCTACGACTCGAAGGGCTACACCCACGCCCAGGTCGAGAGCGAGCTGGTGCCGAGCGCCGAGACCGTCGAGGTGGTCTACAAGGTGCGCGAAAACGAGGAGGTCTACGTCGTCGAGCTCGCTTTCGAAGGCAACGAGCACTTCGAGCACGACGAGATCGTCGACGCGATGGAGACGAAGGAGAAGTGGTTCCTGAGCTGGCTCACCGAGCGCGGGCTCTATCGCAAGGAGCAGGTCGACGGAGACGTCGCGCGGATCTCGTCGCTCTACTACAACCACGGCTACCTCGATCACCGCATCTCGGATCCCCGGCTCGATTTCCGCGACGACGGCTTGCACGTCACCATCGGCATCGACGAAGGGCCGCAGTACACGATCTCGGCGTTGTCGCTCGCGGGCGATCTCCTCCCCGATCCCTACGGCCACCCGCTCATCGACCGCGTCGAGTCGAAGAAGGGCGAGATCCTGAACCGCGATCTCCTGCGCCAGGACATCCAGCGGCTCACCGAGGTCTACGCGGACCAGGGCTACGCGTTCGCGAAGGTCGATCCGTTGACCAAGCTGGACCGCAACGCGCGCACCGTCGAGGTGGTGTTCCAGATCGAGCAGGGCAAGAAGGTCCACTTCCGCCGCATCGAGGTCGAGGGCAACACGAAGACCCGCGACAAGGTGGTGCGGCGCGAGCTGCGGGTGAGCGAGGGCAGCACCTATTCGGGTGCGCGGCTCAGGGTCTCGAAGCAGCGCCTCGAACGGCTCGGTTTCTTCGACACCATCGACTTCGAGGAGGCCCGCACCAACAAAGACGACGAGGTCGATCTCAAGGTCAAGGTCAAGGAAGGCCAGACCGGGACGCTGTCTGCCGGCGCCGGCTTCTCGAGCGTCGACGCGTTCCTCGTGAACCTGCGCGTCACCCAGCACAACTTTCGCGGCCTCGGCGAAAGCCTCACCGCCAACGCCGACCTGGGATCGCGCCGCCAGCTCGTCGACCTCGAGTTCACGGAGCCCTACGTCCTCGATACCCGCATCTCGGCGGGTCTCTCGGTCTTCAACGATCAGCGCGAGTTCAACGACTTCACGCGCAAGCGCCTGGGCGGCAGCGCCACGCTCGGCTACCCGTTGATCGAGTTCATCGACGGCAGCCTCACCTACGGCTTCGAGCACGTCGAGATCACGGACGTGTCGTCGGGCGCGTCGTCGATCTTGCGCGCCCAAGAGGGCACCGACGAGATCTCCAGCATCACCGCCGCCATTCGCCGCAACACCCTCAACAACCGCTTCGATCCCACGCGCGGCTCGGACAACGTGCTGAGTGCCGAGCTGGCGGGCGTGTTCCTCGGCGGCACCAGCGATTTCTACAAGCTGGAGGCGCGCACCGCGTGGTACGTGCCGGTGATCTGGGGAACCGTGTTTTCGGTGCGCGGACGCATGAGCTTCGGTGAGTCGCTGGAATCGGGGCAGGATCTACCGCTCTTCGAACGCTACTTCGTGGGCGGCATCAATTCGGTGCGCGGCTTCGACGTGCGTTCCCTCGGCCCCAAGGACCCCATCACCGGCGACGAGATCGGCGGTAACAAACAGCTCATCTTCAACACCGAGTTCATCTTTCCGATCGTGCCCAGCTTCGGGCTCAAGGGCGTCACGTTCTTCGACGCGGGCGAGGCCTATCCGGAAGGAATCGGTTTCGACCTCGACAAGCTGCGCACGTCGGTGGGCTTCGGATTCCGCTGGCTCTCGCCGCTCGGGCCTCTCAGGCTCGAAATTGGCTATCCTCTGCGCCGCCGCGTCGGTGACGACGCGAGCTCGCTCCAGTTCAGCGTGGGCGCTCCGCTCTGAGCGTCGCGAACCACGTCGCGTCACGGCTCGAGATCCCGACTGGCCGCGCCTTCATCGCGGTCGAGCGAAGAGAAAGGACGAGAACATCATGGTGGGCACGGTCAGAGCATGGAGCGTCGGGTGGCTGGTGGCCGCCGCTTCGCTGGTGTTGGTCTTCCCCGCGGCGGCGCAGGATGGGAGCCGGGTCAAGATCGGTGTGGTGGACCTGCAGCGGGCCTTGACCACCTCGAAAGAAGGCAAGGAGACCAAGTCGCGGCTCGAGAACGAGGTCACAAAGGCGCAGACGCAGCTCGATCAGATGTCGAAGGATCTACAGAAGATCCAGGACGAGGTCGAGAAGCAGCGGCTCACGCTCAAGGACGACGCGCTCGCCGACAAGCAGCGCGAGATCGAGAACAAGAAGAAGGAAGCCGTGCGCTACCGCAGCGACGTCCTCGACGAGCTCAAGCGCAAGGAAGGCGAGGCGACCCAGCGCATCCTCAAGGCGCTCGCCGAGATCGTCCAGAAGGTGGCCAAGGAAGACGGGTATTCCCTGGTCTTCGAGTCTCACAACCTGCTCTACTCGGACGGTGCCTTCGACCTCACCGACAAGCTCATCCAGCGCTTCGACGCCGAAGGGATGCCGAAGGCGAGCGCGGGTGAGGGCAAGTCGTCGAAGCCGTGAGGTGAGCGGGGTGCAGCGGTGGCGCGCGAAGCCTCGCCGCCCGCCCCGCTCGACGGCGCGAACGCCTCCCGGCGTCGCGCTCACGGGGAGTCACGTGCATGCGTCTCGCTGAGCTGGCCAAGACACTCGGTGTCGAGCTTCGGGGTGACGGCGAGGTGGCCGTCGATCGGATCGCGCCGCTTGCCTCCGCATCGGCGGGCGCGCTCTCGTTCGTCGCGCATCCTCGTTACCGCAGCGCGGCCGCAGCCAGCTCTGCCTCGGCGCTCATCGTCACCCCCGATCTCGGTGATCTCGGTGAAAACCGGCTCGTCACCCCCAACGTCTACCTGGCGTTGGCCAAGGCGCTCGAGCTCTTCCATCCACGGCTGCGACCGGCGGCGGGCATCCATCCCACCGCGGTGGTGGCCGGCTCGGCGTGGGTGCACGCGTCGGCTTCGATCGGGCCGGGCTCGACGGTGGGCGAGCGCAGTCGCATCGGCGCCGGCACCGTGCTGAACGCGGGAGTGCACGTCGGCGACGACTGCACCATCGGCGAGAACGGCCTCTTTCACGCAGGTGTGGTGGTGCGCGAGGGCGTGACCATCGGCGATCGGGTGGTGCTGCAGCCCGGTTGCGTGATCGGCGGAGACGGCTTCGGCTTCGCGCCCACGCGAGACGGCTGGGTCAAGATCCCCCAGGTGGGGACGGTAGTGCTCGAAGACGACGTCGAGGTGGGTGCCAACACCACCATCGACCGCGCCACGCTCGGCGAGACTCGAGTTCAGCGCGGCGCCAAGCTCGACAACCTGATTCAGATCGCTCACAACGTCGTGGTCGGCCCGCATTCGGCGTTCGCCGCGCAGGTCGGCGTGGCCGGCTCCACGCGCGTGGGGGCGTGGGTTCAGCTCGGCGGCCAGGTGGGCGTCGTGGGACACATTCAGATCGGCGACCGGGCGCGGATCGGTGCCCAGTCCGGGGTGCCCGGCGACATCCCGGCGGGCGCCGAGGTGACGGGGCGGCCACCCGTCCCGCACCGCGACTTCCTGCGGATCAAGGCCGCGGAGTCGTCGCTGCCCGAGCTTCGAAATCGCGTGCGCAGGCTGGAGCGCGAGGTGGAACGGCTCACTGCGGCGCTCGCCGAGAAGGCGCGCGAGTGATCGCTCGCCGTTGGCGCGCGACTCGAGGGAGATTCATGACCGAATCGACGGGACGAGCAGCGGAGCGAACGTTGCTGGGTGCGACCGACATCATGCGCCTCATCGCACATCGCCATCCGATGCTGCTCGTGGATCGAGTGCTCGCCATCGACCGCGAGCGCGCTGTCGGGCTCAAGAACGTGACCGTGAACGAGCCGTTTTTTCCCGGGCACTTTCCGGGACGACCGCTCATGCCCGGCGTTCTCATCGTGGAAGGCATGGCGCAGCTCGCGGGGGTGTGGGTCATGCACCAGTCGCCGCCCGAAGGCGATGGCTGGCTGCCGAGCCTCACCGGCATCGACAGGGCGCGCTTCCGGCGGCCGGTGGTCCCGGGAGACACGCTGCGCTACGAGCTGGAAAACCCCAAGGGGCGGCGCGCGCCCGGGCTCATCTTCTGGCGCTTCGACTGTCGCGCCCTGGTCGACGGCCAACTGGTATGCGACGCGGTCATCAGCGCTGCTTTTTCGCGGCTGCCTGACGAGTCCGGCGGTAGCGCCCACGGAGCGCGCCCATGATCCACGCGACGGCGATCGTGGCATCGGAGGCGAAGCTCGCTCCCGACGTGGCGGTGGGGCCGTACAGCGTCATCGGACCGAACGTGGAGATCGGCGCAGGTGCGATCATCGGACCGCACGCCGTCATCGACGGCCACACGCGGCTTGGCGCCAAGGTGCAGGTGTTTCAATTCGCGAGCGTGGGTGCGCCTCCCCAGGATCTCAAGTACGCGGGCGAGCCCACGCGGGTGGAGATCGGCGACGGCACGGTGGTGCGCGAGTCGGTGACGGTCCACCGTGGGACCGTCGCCGGTGGCGGGCTCACCAAAGTTGGGGCCGGCTGCTTGCTGATGGCGTACGCCCACATCGCACACGACTGCGTGCTGGGGGATCGAGTGATTCTCGCCAACGGCGTGCAGCTCGCTGGGCACGTGGCGATCGAGAACTTCGCGATTCTCGGCGGGCTGAGCGCGGTGCACCAGTTCGCGCGGGTCGGTGCCTCGGCGATGCTGGGCGGTGGGACGATGGCCAGCAAGGACGTGGTGCCCTTCGTTCATTGCTCGGGCAACCGCGACGTGCAACTGCACGGCATCAACAGCCTGGGGCTGCGCCGTCGCGGTTTCTCCGAAGAGCGCATCCGCAGCCTCAAGGCGGCGTACCGCATCCTCTTCCGCTCGGGGCATCGGCTCTCGAAGGCCGTGCAGGAGGTCGAGGCGAGCGTCGAGGCAACCGAGGACGTGCAGCACCTGCTGCGGTTCATTCGCGAATCGGAGCGTGGGATCCACGTGTGACGGAGCCCGAGCCCATTCCCGTTGCGGTGGTCGGCACCGGCTATTACGGCAGCCGCCACGTCGCGAAGTACCGCGCGCTTCCCGGAGCGCGGCTGGTCGCAGTGGTCGACCCCGACCGCGAGCGGGCGCGGGCCGCGCTCGGCGATCATCCTGCAGCGATCCTCGACGACGTGCGGGAGCTCCCCGGCCGCGTACGAGCGGCGAGCGTCGCGGTGCCGACCACCGCGCACCGCGACGTCGCCTTGCCGCTGCTTCGCGCGGGCGTCGACGTGCTGGTCGAGAAGCCTCTCGCCGCCACGCTCGCCGAGGCCGACGAGATCCTCGCTGCGGCACGCGCCTACGGGCGTGTGCTCCAGGTGGGGCATCTGGAACGCTTCAACCCCGTGGTGCGTGCGGTGGAAGGGCAGATCGACCGTCCGCTCTTCGCCGAGGTCCAGCGCATGGGACCGTACACCCAGCGGGCCAGCGACGTGGACGTGGTGCTCGACCTCATGATCCACGACCTCGATCTCTTGCTCCATTGGGTGGGAGCGCCCGTGCGATTCGTCCACGCCGTGGGTGTCGCGGTGCTCACGGGCAACGTCGACATCGCCAACGTGCGCATCGAGTTCGAGGGAGGCTGCGTCGCGAACGTGACCGCCAGCCGGGTGAGCGTCGAACGCACCCGCAAGATTCGGCTCTTCCAGCCTTCCGGTTATTGGTCGCTCGATCTGGACAAGAAGTCGGCCTCCGGCTTTCGCCGCGAAGCGGGGCCTAACGCCACCACGAGCCCCAGCATCGTGCCGGTGCTCGCCGACATCGTGGACGGCGATGCGCTGGGCGCCGAGATCGCGAGCTTTCTCCAGCGCGTCCGCGATCGGCGCGATCCCGTGGTCACGGGGAGCGACGGCCGGCGCGCGATGGAGCTGGCCGATCGTATCCTCGCGTCGATGGCGGAACATCGCGAGCGCGTCGCATCCGGGGCCGGCATCCCGGCCGCCTGAACGATCGCCCCTCGGGCGCTCGCACGAGATCACGCAGGTGACCCCCGCCGCTTCGACCGCCGTGAAGCCGGCGCGTGGCGCTCCCGCCGAAGGTGGTGGTGCCAGCGGTGCTGGTGCGCTTCCTCGCCGGGTGCTGATCGTGGCGGGCGAGGCCTCCGGAGACCAGCACGCGGCCCATTGGGTGCGCGAGGCGCGCGCGCTCGATCCGACGCTGCGCTTCGTCGGCCTCGGTGGACCCCGGATGCGTGCCGAGGGCGTGGAGGTGCTGGTTCGCGCCGAGGAAGTGGCGGTGGTCGGGGTCTTCGAGGTGCTGGCGCACCTGGGGGCGATCGTGCGCGCCTTCTGGAGGCTCGTCGCCTACGTGCGCCGCGAGCAGCCCGAGCTCGCGGTGTTGGTGGATTTCCCCGACTTCAATTTGCTGCTGGCGCGCTTCCTCAAGCGACTGGACGTGCCCATCGTGTACTACGTGAGCCCGCAGCTCTGGGCGTGGCGACGCGGACGGGTGCGGCTCATCGCGCGTCTGGTTCGGCGCATGCTGGTGATCTTCCCGTTCGAGGAGGACTTCTACCGAAGCCACGGTGTCGACGTACGGTTCGTCGGCCATCCGCTCGCGGACCAGCCGCCGTCGCGAGCCACCCGTGACGAGACGCGGTCGACGCTGGGCATCGCTGCGGACGAGCGGTTGATCACGCTTCTGCCGGGCAGCCGTCGTGGCGAGGTGGGGCGCTGTCTGCCACCCATGCTCGCCGCCGCCGAGCGGCTCACCGCCGAGCGGCCCGGATTGCGCTTCGTGCTGCCGCTCGCGCCGACCCTCGACGAAGGGGACGTGGCGCCGATGCTCGCGTCGCGTCGGGTGAAGGTGATGGTGAGGCGCGACCTTCTGCGTGAGATTCTCGATGCCGCCGACGTCGGGATCGTCACCAGCGGCACCGCGACGCTCGACGCTGCGCGCGCGCACCTGCCGATGGTGATCGTCTATCGCGTCACGCACTTCACGTACCGGCTGGCGATGTTGCTGGTCCGCGGCGTCGAGAACTTCGGCATGCCCAACATCATCGCTGGCCGCACCATCGTCCCCGAGCTGCTCCAGGACGACGCCACGCCGGAGCGCATCGCCGGCGAGGTCGCACGCTACCTGGACGATGACGGTCACGCGGCCGACACCCGCGCCAACCTCGCGGCCGTCGATCGAGCGCTGGGCGCGCCAGGTGCCAGCGGGCGGGCAGCTGCCGCGGCGCTCGAGGTCGCGGCGCCGCCGCGACCTCAGCGTCCCCCGCGGCGCAGCTCCACGGGCGAGTTGGTGCGGCGTTTGGTGCCGTATTTCCGCCCCCACTCCGGCAAGCTCGGGCTCGCGGTGCTTTGCATGCTTCTGGTGGCCGGGATGACGGCGATCCAAGCGCCGCTCTTGCGCACGATCCTCGACAAAGTCTTCATCCTCAAGGACAAGGCGATCCTGTGGCCGGTCGCCGGTGCCGTGGTGGGGGTGTTCTTTCTCAAAGGGCTCGGCGATTACGGCCAGTCGTTCTTGATGCAGACGCTGGGAAGGCGAGCGATCTCCGATCTGCGCGCGGACCTCTTCCGCAAGCTCGTCGAGCTGCCGCTCCAGTTCTTCCACGCCAATCCCACCGGCACGCTCCTGGCTCGGGTCACCTACGACGTCGAGCTGGTGGAGCGCGCGGCGGTGCGCAGCGTGGTCACCTCGGTGATGGACGCGGGGACGCTCGTCGCGCTCACGGCGATGGCGTTCTGGATGAACTGGCAGCTCTCGCTGATCGGGGTGCTGGTGTTCCCGGTGGCGATCGCACCGATCGTGACCTTCGGCCGCAAGGTGCGCCGGGCCAGCCGCAAGGCTCAGGTGACGATGGGGGACCTCGCCAGCTCGCTCCACGAGACGGCGGTGGGCATCCGCGTGGTGAAGGCGTTTCGGTTGGAGAGCGCCATGCGCCAGCGCTTCGATGCCGAGAACGAGCGAATTTTTCAGCTTCTCAAGCGCATCATTCGCGTGCAGGCGCTGAGCTCCCCGCTCATGGAGTTCCTGGGCTCGCTGGGGATCGCTGGCGTGCTGCTTTTCGGCGGGACCCAGGTGATCGACGGTGGCCAGACGCCGGGGCAGTTCGTGGCATTTCTGTTCGCGCTGCTCAACGTGTATCGGCCAGTCAAGAACCTGAGCAAGATCAACAACGCGGTGCAGGAAGGCTTGGCCGCGGCGGACCGGATCTTCGAGGTGATGGACACGACGTCGACGGTGCCGGAGAAGCCTGGTGCCGTTCCGCTCGGCGAGATCCGCGGCGAGGTGCGCTTCGACCAGGTCACGTTCGCGTACGATCGACAGCTGGTGCTCGAGCGCTTCGATCTGACGGTGAAGCCAGGCACGGTGGTGGCGCTGGTCGGTGCGAGCGGCTCGGGAAAGAGCACCATCGTGAACCTGGTGGCGCGCTTCTACGACGTGAACGCCGGGGCGCTCACGATCGACGGCCACGACGTGCGCGACGTGACCTTGGCCAGCCTGCGCGACAAGATCGGGCTGGTCGATCAGCAGACGTTCCTCTTCAACGACACCGTGCGCGCCAACATCGCCTTCGGGCGACCCGGTGCGAGCGACGGGGACATCGAGGCTGCTGCCACCGCCGCCCACGCCGATGGCTTCATCCGCGAGCTGCCGCAGGGTTACGACACGGTCATCGGCGAGCAGGGCGTCCGGCTCTCGGGCGGCCAGCGCCAGCGCATCTCGATCGCTCGGGCGATCCTCAAGAACCCGCCGATTCTGCTCCTCGACGAGGCCACCAGCGCGCTCGACAGTGCTTCCGAGAAGGAAGTGCAAGCCGCGCTCAACGAGCTGGTGCGCGACCGCACCACCTTCGTGATCGCGCACCGGCTCTCCACCATCGAGCACGCCGATCGGATCTTGGTGCTCGCCGGCGGGCGGATCGTCGAGGACGGCACCCACGAGGCGCTCTTGGCCCTCGACGGCGCGTACACGCGCTTCCATCGCGAGCAATTCCGCTCGGCGGCGCCCAGCGATGCGGACGCGACGGGCGAGGCGCCGGCTTGAGCGACGCCAAGCCTTCGCGGGCCAAGAGCCGCTGGCGCCAGTTCCGCAAGCGACAGCTTCAGCGGCTCACGCTGTGGGCCGGGCCGCCGCTGGCAGCGCTCTACATCCGACTCGTTCAGCTCACCTGCCGCGTGCGCATTCTGGAAGCCGAACGTTATCCCGGGCTCTGGCGCCGGGGGCCGTTCGTCTTGGCCTTCTGGCACGGCCGGATGCTCGCATTCCCGCAGATGCTCTGGCCGGATCAGCCGATGGACGTGCTGATCTCCGAGCATCGCGATGGCGAGCTCATCACCCGCACCATCCGGCACTTCGGAATCGGTGCCGTGCGCGGCTCGTCGAGCCACGGCGCCAAGGGCGCGGTCCAGGAGATGATCCGGCGTCTCGGCGAGGGCGGAAACCTCGCCATCACGCCCGATGGGCCGCGCGGTCCCTGCGAGGTGGCGGCGCCAGGTGCGGCGATCCTCGCTTCCGCGGCAGGTATCCCCGTGACGCCGGTGTCGTGGGCGGCCCGTCCCGCGAAGCGGCTCGGAAGCTGGGATCGCTTCCTGTTGCCCGCGCCCTTCGCGCGTATCGTCTACGCGATCGAGCCGGATCTCACGGCGCCGCCGGGACTCGATGCGGAAGGCATCCAGTCGCTGACCGAGGAGCTGACGCGTCGGCTCAACAACGCCAGCGCGCGCGCCCAAGCGGCACTCGATCGCGCCGACGATCCGCTCATCGATCCGCGCCCCGCGAGCGGTGCGGCGTGGGCGTATCGTCTCTACGACCTGGCGTTGCTGCTCGGGCTGGCGGCATTGACTCCGCTTTGGGTGTACCGGTGGCTCGCCGCCCCCGAGGTGCGAAGTCGCCTCGGCGAGCGCTGGGCCCGATACTCACCGTTGGTCCGCGCTCATCTCTTCGGCGGGCCGCGGCCGATCTGGATCCACGCGGTCTCGGTGGGAGAGGTGACGGCGATCCTGCCCCTGGTCCGGGCACTCACCGCCGCGCGTCCCGACGGTTCGCCCGGCGAACGCGTGGTGCTGAGCACGGTCACGGTCACCGGCAATCACACGGCGCGTGCCAAGGCGCCGGCGGGCACGGACGTCCTCTACCTGCCGCTCGATCTGAGCTTCGTCACGCGCCGCGCCATCCGCGCGATTCGGCCGCGGCTCTTCGTGAGCACCGAGAGCGAGGTTTGGCCAGGCTTGCTGCGCGAGCTCGAGCGGGCGTGCGTTCCGACCGCCATGGCGAATGGCCGAGTGTCGGAGCGCAGCGCGCGGCGTTATCGCCTGACGCTCGGCTTTCTCGCGGGTGCGCTGAGAAGGGTACGGCTCTTCTGCGTGCAAACCGAAGCGTTTCGGGAACGGCTGGCACACATGGGCGCGCCGCGCGAGCGCATCCAGGTGCTCGGCAATCTCAAATTCGACCTCGAGGTTCCCTCGCTGGGAGCGGAGGAACGCGAGCGGCTCGCCGTCGAGCTCGGGCTCGCGGGTCGCGCGCTGGTGATCGTCGCCGGCAGCACCCACGAGGGCGAGGACGAGGTGCTGCTCGGCGTTCTCGAACGCCTGCGCGCCGAGGGCCTCGACGCCGCGTTGCTCTTGGCGCCACGCCATCCCGAGCGATTCGAGAACGTGGGTCGTCTCATCGCGGCGCGCGCTCTCGCTTTCACGCGTCGCTCGCGACCGGAGGTCGAGGGTCGAGGCACGCCGGTGGTGCACCTCCTCGACACCATCGGCCAGCTCGCCCAGATCTACGGCGTGGGCGACGTGGCGTTCGTCGGCGGAACCTTGGTGCCGATCGGCGGTCACAATCTCCTCGAGCCCGCCGCGCACGGCTTGCCGGTGCTCTTCGGTCCCCATACCGAGAGCTGCGAGGAGATCGCCGCGGCGCTCGTCGAGGCAGGGGCGGGCACCCGGGGGGCCGACGCCGAGGCCCTGGCGATGCGCTGCAAGGCGCTCGCGACAGACGCGGTCGAGCGGCAGGCGATGGGAGCCGCTGGGCGGGCGCTCATCGCCGCCCATCGGGGCGCCACCCAGCGGACCGCGGCGGCGTTGCGCGCGCTGGTCGATGCCGCGACGCGTCCGCGCTGATGGATCATGAGCGCGCGCAGCCGAATCGAACGGGCATTCTGGTCCGAATCGGGGTCGACCGGCTCGCGGGTGCTGGATCGCGCGCTGTGGGCCTCCTCGCTGGCGTTCGAAGCCGGTGTGCGACTGCGCAGTCGCGCGTACGAGCGCGGCTGCCTCCGTGTCACGCACGTGGAGCGGCCGACGATCTGTGTCGGCAACCTCACCGTGGGTGGCTCGGGCAAGACACCGGTGGTGGCCGACCTGGCTGGCGGTTTGAGCCGTCTCGGGCATTCGATCGCGATCCTGAGCCGTGGCTACGGCGGTGCGCACGGTGCCACGCCAACACCTGTCGACGCGCTCGATCCCACGCGCTACGGCGACGAGCCGGTGATGCTCGCACGGTCGCTCCCAGGCTGCCCCGTGATCGTGGGCGCCGACCGGGTCGCCTCGGCGCGCTTGGCCGTCGCGCGCGGTGCCACCGCGCTCGTGCTCGACGATGGATTCCAGCATCGCCGCCTCGGCCGCGACGTGGACTTGGTGGTGGTCGACGGCGGGCGTGGCTTCGGCAACGGTCACCTGCTGCCGCGCGGCCCACTTCGTGAGCCGCCCAGCGCGCTACGCCGCGCCTCATTGGTGCTGGTGAAGCGGGCTCCCGAGGGCGATCCGTGGCAAGAGCTCATCGACCGCGGCATCCGGGATCTCGCCGAAGGGGTGCCCGTACGCCGTTTCGCGCTCGCACCGCGGGTGTTGCGGACGGCTGGCGGTCGAGAGGAACGCGTGAGTGCCCTCGCCGGTGAGAAGGTCGTCACCGTTGCGGGTATCGGTAATCCTGGGGCTTTTTCAGCGTCGGTGCGTCGCCTCGATGCGCAGGTCGTTGCCAGCCTGGTGTTTCCGGATCACCACAGATACTCGAACGCAGATGCCGAGCGGATCGCTGCAGCGGCGCTCGCCGGTGGTGCCCACCGCATCGTCACGACGGCAAAGGACCTACCCAAGCTGGAACGCGTCCTCGCGGATCCGGCACCGAGCGCCCTGGAAGTGGGCGTCGTTTGGGATGACGATTTCGATCTGGCGCGGTGGGTCGTTCGAGCTCTCGGGCTCATCTGATCCTCGGGGTGGGTGCGCCAGCGGGGGCGACCAGCCCACGACGCACCCGCTGGATGCAACACGGTTGCGATCTGGGGCTGACACCGTCGTGAGAATCCGCTATGACGCATTGCATAATTGTGCTATTTCCCGACCCGAACTACCCGCACGCTCAGCTTTTTTTGTTGACATCGGGAGCGGCACGACATAGATTCAACCTGCGTTTGACTGCGAATGAACGGGTGATCTCCACCCACCTGTCGAAGGAGTGATCACGATGAAACGGTTCTGGCGTAGCCATTCCGTGGTGCTCGGCCTCGTGTTGGCGCTCACGGCCTCGGCTTTCCGGCCCGCGCACGCCGAGGAAGATGCGATTCAGCCGCATCCGAGCTTTGCCGGCCCGAGCGGTCTGATCCTGGTGCCCACCGCGAGCACCCTGGATCAGTTCAAGTTCTCGCTGGGTGCGATCGCGGACATGCGCATTCAGGATGCCAACCTGCGCGACACCATCTCGCACGTCAACGAGTTGCGGCTGGTGGCGGCGGTAGGCCTGCTCGATTGGTTGGAAGTGAGCGCGCGGCTGCCGTTCGTGTGGAACGCGAACCGCGAGGAGCTTGGCCAGCCGAACGGCGAGCACAAGGGCATCGGCGACGTGGCGGCCAGCGCCAAGGTCGCGATCCTGAAGGACGGCAAGCTGCTCGGTGATGGCGACGAGATCGCCCCGATCGACGTGGCCGCGCTCGTGACCTACCGCTTCGGTACGACGGGCCGCGTCGATTACCGCGACAACATCGACTCGCTGATCGGCGGCGAAGGTCTCGAGCGCGACGTGATCTCGGTTGGCGGTTTGATCGACCTGCCGATCGACCTCGGCCGGAAGGGCGAGTACGTCTTCCAGGGCCCCATCCTCCTCACGGCGGGTGCGGCTGGCAATTTCATCCTCGGTAGCCAGACCGGCGCCGGTCCGAGCGAGAAGGTGGACTCGACGCTCTCGTACCATGGCGGCCTCGAGCTGCCGATCTACGGCAACTACTACCTGCCGGGCGAGAAGCTGGCGCTCGAAGGCGTCGTGCATGGCGAGACCAACGATCTGTCGAACGCTGACGACGATCCGCTCTCGGTGTTCGCCGGTGCGCGCTACGGCGTCGGCAACGGCCTCGGCATCGCCGGCGGCGTGGACTTCGGCATCTCCAAGGCCGTAGACGACTATCGCGGCATCGTGGCGCTGACCTATGCAGGCCCCGTGTCGCGGCCGGTGGTCGAGGCGCCGGCACCTGCGGCCCCCGTCGAGAAGATCGTCGAGCGTGTGGTCGAGAAGGAGCGCTTCATCCTGCCGGACGTGAACTTCGCGTTCGACAAGCACAACCTGACCCCGCTCGGTACCGGCAAGGTCTACCTCCTGGCCCAGTACATCAAGGGCAAGAAGGTCAAGTCGGTCGAGATCGACGGACACTGCGACGAGCGCGGCTCCGACGCCTACAACGACAAGCTCGGCACCCGTCGCGCGGACACGGTCAAGGCCGCCCTCATCAAGTTCGGCGTGCCGGCGACGGTGCTCAGCACCAAGAGCTACGGCGAGAAGTCGCCGCTCATCCCGGCGAAGGGCGAGTGGGCGTGGAGCGTGAACCGGCGCGTCGAGGTGGTCATCACCCCCGAGGGTGGCGAGCCCTCGCGTGGTCTGCCGGGTGTCACGGCGCCGATTCCGACGCCGCATCCGTGACCTGATTCGAATCTGACGTTCTCGGCGGCCCTCCCACGGTGTGGGAGGGCCGCTTCGTTTTCGATGATGCACCGCCGAGGCCCAGCCCAGCGACGGCGAGTGCGTCTGCTATAAGGCGGCCTGTGCATCGGCCTCGGCGAGAGTGTCGAGGCGCTCAACGGAGGGGCCCTGAGGTTGGAGCAGCGAGAGCGCGCCGGGTACGGGGACAGCGGTGTCGCCGCGGCGCGCCTGGGAGCGTGCTCGCGCTCGGCGATGGTGACGCTGGGCGCCGCCGCGGTGCTGGTGTTGGGCTTCGCCGTGTTGGTTCTCGGGGTCGCACCCTCCGGTGCGTGGCGCGACGTCGCTGAATTCCAGTGGGCGGCGGCGAGCCTGGGAGTGCCGCACCCGCCGGGATCACCGCTACCGGTGATGCTGGGGCGGCTCGTGGCACTCGTGCCGGTCGGGGCGATCGCCTGGCGCGTGAATCTACTCTCGTGTCTTGCGGCGGCAGTGGCGCTGGCTGTTGCGTACCGGCTGGCTGCCGCGTTGCTCGCGATCGCGTGGCCCAACGTCGCGACCTCGGTGCGCGCATTCGTGTCGTTGCTCGCGCCGTTCGTGCTTCTCGGCTCGCCCATCTACCGCGAGCACGCCGCGACAGCCGAGGTCTACGCGCTGCAGGCGCTGGTTACAGGCTGGATCGCGCTCGCGTGGCTCGACGTCGCGCTGCGTCCGGGTAGCCGAGGGGACGTGCGGCCGGTCGCGGCGCTGGTCTTGGCGAACGCGCTGGCTACCGGTGTTCACGTGTCGTTCGCCTTCGATCTCGTGGCGGTGCTCTCGTGGTGGGTCGTGCGTGAACGCGCCGCCATCTCGCCACGCGCCTCCGCCGTGGTGGCGAGCCTGGTGCTCGTGGGCGGTGCGGTGTTCACGTACGTACCGGTGCGAGCCGCGGCCCGTCCGTCCATCAACTGGGGAGACGCGGTGACGCTGGATCGGTTGCGTTACCACCTCACCGACCAGAAGGATTGGGAGCATCACGGCGAGCAGTCGAACGAGGCCGCGCACACGTCGGCGACGGAGGGCGGGGCCTCGTCGGCCACTCCTTCCGTGGCGGCCACCGAGAACCCGCAGCGCGGCCTCGGACGGGCATTGCGCGAGCGGTTCTCGTCGGTGTCCATGTGGAGTGGGATGATCCACGGTTACGTCCGCGATCAGGTCGGCTGGCTCGGCGAGGCACTGGCGCTAGCCGGGCTCGCGCTGCTCTTCCGACGGGCATCGGCGGCAGCTTGGGTGGTCGTGGCGTTGGTGGTCGCCCACCTGGCGTTCGCGATTCCCGTGGGCAAGTGGGCGAACCCCACGGGCTACAACCCGATCTACTTGCTGGCGGGCGCGCTGGCATGCGTGCCCATCGGCGGAGTGATTGCATCGCTGACGGGCTCACGAGGAACGCTCGCGCAGATGGCGATCGCCGCCTTGGCGTTCGTCCCAGGCGTGGCGCGCCTCGCGGGAGACGATGAAGCGCTGCGTGCCTACGCCGACGACTTCCGCTCCGACGACCTGACCCGCGCGATGGTCCGGCCGTTGCCGCCCGACACCATTCTGTTGGCGGCGCATCTGTGGCCGCTCTTCGGCTACCTGCGTGAGGTCGAGGGCTACCGCACCGACGTGGACGTGGTGTTTCGCAACGAGGTCTACGAGACCCAGCGGATGCGCCTCGATCCGGGACGCGTCCCCGACGTGGCGGTGCCCGACACGGGAGAGCTCGTGACGCGAGCCGATCGGGTGGTGCACATGCGCGCCTTCCTCGATCTCAATCAGCGCCGCGGACGGCCGATCGCCTGGCAGTCCGAGGCGGACGACCTCTTCTTCCGAGTGCGTCCCGAGGGCCTGCTCTTCGGCTACGTCGGCGGGGGGGGCGAAGCGGACCTCGTGCCAGCACCCGGCACGGAACGGACACTCGAAGCGTGGCTCGCGAGCTTTCGAATCGGTGGCGCGCGGCGCCATTGGCTTCGCGAGATGGACGACTTCGAGGAAGCGATTCTTCCCGTCGCCCGTTACGCGGGCTGGCAAGCGGCCAGGTTACGTTGCGAGGAAGCGAGCGATTGGTGGCAACGCAGCGCCGGAGTCCTCGGACCCTGGAAATCGGGCTTGGGGTGGGCAGCTGGGTTGGACGAGCTCATCCAGGCCTGTCCGCGGGAGCGCGCGAAACGCGACGAGGGTGGGTCTCCGTGACCTCACGCATCCGCGTCCTGCCCGACGACCTCGTGAACCGGATTGCCGCCGGCGAGGTGGTCGAGCGGCCGTTCTCGGTGGTCAAAGAGCTGGTCGAGAACGCGCTCGACGCCGGAGCGACGCGAGTCTCCGTCGAGCTGAGCGGCGGCGGCAAGGAGTGGATTCAGGTCACGGACGATGGCAGCGGCATGACCGGCGAGGAGCTGGCGCTCGCGTTGACGCGCCACGCGACCAGCAAGCTCGCGAGCGCCGAGGATCTCGACGCCATCGCGACTCTCGGGTTTCGCGGCGAGGCGTTGCCTTCCATTGCGGCGGTATCCCGGCTCGAGATCGTGAGCCGCCGCGGTAGCGATCTCGCTGGCCATCGCATTCGCGTGGAGGGCGGCAGGATCGTCACGCAGAGCGAGGCGGGCGCACCTCCCGGCACCCGCGTCGTGATCTCCGATCTCTTCTTCAACACTCCGGCGCGACGCGCATTCCTCAAGGCCGATGCCACGGAGCTGCGCCACGTTGCCGATTGGATGCAGCGGCTGGCGTTGGCGCGGCCGGCAGCGAGCTTCTCGCTCGTCCACGAGAGTCGCGTGCTTCTCGAAGCGCCCGCGGCATCGACACTCGCGGACCGCGTGCTGGCGGTGTTGGGCCGCGACGTCGCCGTGTCGATGTACCAAGTGGACGGTATGGAAGGTGAGGCTGCGTTACACGGCCTCATCGCCAAGCCGGGCGTCACGCGCCCCACGGCGAGCGCCCACTACGTGGACGTGAATGGGCGCGTGATCCGGGATCGTGGGCTCATCCACGCGGTGCTGAGCGGCTACGGCTCGCTCAATCCCGGGGGGCGGTACCCGATCGTGGTGCTGCGCCTCGACGTTCCACTCGACGCCGTGGACGTCAACGTCCATCCCGCGAAGACCGAGGTGCGCTTTCGCGATGCCGCGGCGATCCATCGTCTGGTGCATCACGCCGTGCGCGACGGGCTCAAGATGGCGCCGTGGATCGGCGGAGCGGTGAGTGGCCCCGACGTCGCGGCGCCCTTCGAGGGTGGTCGCGGAGAGATCGCCGCGAAGGAAGAACCTGCGGATCGCGTGCCGTTCGCCGGCGCGTCCGTGGACGTGGTGGATCCGCGCCCCGCGGAAGGCTTCGCGGCCTTCGTCGGTCGTGATCTGCCGGGTTGGAGCTTGCGCGAGCGCCCCGCGCCAGATCCGCCCGTCGCGAGGCCGGGGGCGCTTCAAGAGGCCGCGCCGCGTGACGCCCCGCTTCCCGCAGAGTCCGCGGGCAGCGGGTTCTTCGGCTCGTTGCGGCCGATCGGTCAGCTCCACCGTACGTATCTCGTCTGCGAGGGCGCCGCCGGATTGGTGTTGATCGATCAGCATGCGGCCCACGAGCGGGTCACCTTCGAGCGGTTGCGGGGCCAGTGGCTGGGCGGCTCGGTGACCGTGCAGGAGCTTCTCATCCCCGAGTCGGTCGAGGTCGGCCCGGCGCGAGCACAGCTCGCCGCCGAGCGCGCGCCGCTGCTCCAGCGTCTCGGCTTCTGCCTCGAGCCGTTCGGCGGTGGTACGGTGCTCGTGAAGCACATTCCCGCGTTGCTGGTGCAGCACGGCGAGCTCAAGCGGCTGGTGAGCGAGCTGCTCGATGCCGACGAGGGCGCGAGCGGAGCCCCGGGTACGCCCTCGTCGGCGGCGATCGAGGACGTGCTCGGGCGCATGGCGTGCCACGGCTCGGTGCGCGCCGGCCGCGTGCTTTCGCTCGACGAGATGCGCGAGCTCTTGCGCGCTCTCGATCGGACCGATTTCCGAGGCAACTGTCCGCACGGCCGCAACGTGATCCTGGAGCTTCCGCTCGGGGAGATCGAGCGCCGCGTGGGCCGTCGATGACCAGCATGCACTCGGCGGCGATCGTCATCTGCGGTCCGACGGCCGTGGGAAAGACCGAGCTCGCCGTCGAGCTCGCGGAGCGCTTCGGTGCGGAGATCGTGGGGGCCGATTCGCGCCAGGTGTATCGGCACATGGACGTGGGCACCGCCAAGCCCACCGCCGGCGAGCAGGCGCGCGTTCGCCACCACCTCGTGGACGTGGTCGAGCCCGATCAGGACTTCGACGCCGGTACCTTTCGGCGGCTGGCGGAAGTGGCGCTCGCGGACATCGCGTCACGTGGGCGTCCGGCGCTGATCGTCGGTGGCAGCGGCTTCTACGTGCGCGCCCTCGCCGCAGGCTTGCCCGATCTGCCGAGCCCCGACCCCACGATCCGCGCGGAGGTTCGGGCGGAGCTCGACCAGCGGGGGGGAGCGGCGCTCCACGAGGTGCTGCGCGCCGTCGATCCGGTGTCCGCTCGGCGCCTCCATCCCAACGACGTCGTGCGCGTGTTGCGCGCGCTCGAGGTGTATCGTCAGACGGGACGGGCGCTCAGTACGTTCCGCGCCGCGGAGACGTCGCGCCCGCGGATGGTGCGCGTGTTGATCGATCGCGAACGGGCCGAGCTCGATGCGCGCATCGAGCTGCGGGTGCGCGCGATGTGGAAGGGCGGCTTCCTCGACGAGATCGCGTCGCTCCGCGCCAGTGGCCTCGGGCGCGATGCCAAGGCGCTCAACGCGCTCGGCTATCGCGAGGTGTGGGAGCATCTCGGGAACGGCGGCGGGGCCGTCGGCGATCGGGCCGAGGCCACCATCGCGGCGATCGCGCTCGCCACCCGTCGATTCACGCGCCGTCAGCGGGCGTGGTTCAGACCCGGCGCTGGCGAGCGTGTCCATCATCCGGACGCCGATCGGGTCGCGATCGTGCGTCAGGTCGGCGACATCCTCACGGGACGCGATCCGCGATGCGCCGAAGATGTTGCGTGAACGGGGCCGTGTGAGGTGCGCACGCCGGGACCGCGGGTTGTGCGTGGCTGGGTGCTACCGGTTCGCAGCAGCGCGGCGGCTCGCTCGCCGAGTCACTCTCGCCATCGCGTTCACGCTGGGGATCTCTCGGGCTGCGCTGGCTCAGGCCGAAGAACGCGCTGCCGGGGAGGAAAGCAAAGGCATCACTTGGGCGCTGTTGCCGATCGTCGGGTACAGCCCCGAAACCAGCTTCTCCGGCGGCGCCAAGTTCCGCGAGAGCGATCTCTTCGGTCGGGGCGCGGCGCTCGACCTGCAGGGCAGCTACGCGCTGGAGCAGCAGCAATTCGCGCGCATCGCCGTCGAAGATCCGCACCTCTTCGGCTCACGCTTCTCGTTGGCTGCGGCCGTGGCCTGGGAGTCCGATCCCGGGAAGGAGTTCTTCGGACTGGGCAACGACTCGGAGGGGCCGGACGCGGCGTCGACCCATCTCTTCCAGGACGCGTCCGCACGTCTCGCGTTGGGGGTCTGGCTCACGCCCAAGCTCCATTACGCCTTCAGCGCCGAGATTCGTCAGGTGGATCTCGGGCGTCCCCGGCACGACGGCGCTCATCCCACCGCCACGCGCGAGCGCTTCCCGGAGCTGACGGGAGTGCGAGGAGGCCAGGTGCGGATCCTGCGTCTCGACCTCGTCTACGACGACACACCCGACGAGCTTCGTCCCATCGACGGGTGGCATCTCGGTGCGTTCGTGGAGGAGGTCGGGCCGAGCCTCGACAACGCGTTCAACTACACGTTCTACAGCGCCGAGCTGGCGCGCCGGCTGGACGTCTACCGCGATTGGGTGGTGCTCGCCGGACGTGCACGGGCGCAATACGTGGAAGGGGTTCCGAGCGAGATCCCGTTCTGGGCCTATCCCAGCCTGGGTGGTGCCGATACGTTGCGCGGCTTCTTCCCCGATCGCTTCCTCGGCCGAGGCAGCGCGCTGGTCAACACCGAGCTGCGCGTGAAACTGGCCGCCTTCGACTTCTTCGACATCTGGCAGGTCACGATCGATGCCGTGGGGTTCGGCGATTTTGGCCGGGTGTACCTCGCCGAAGAGGCGTTCTCGAAGGAGGTCGTGCGCGACTGGAAGGCGAGCTGGGGCGGAGGCATGCGCTTCTTCCTCTCGTCCGGGCTGGTGGCGCGGGTCGACGTCGGGTTCTCCGACGAAGAGGACATGCTTACGTACCTGCGCTTCGGGCAGATGTTCTGAGCGGCGACGACCGACGCTCCGCGCGCTCGTCCGGACGCTCAGCGAGGACGGGCGGGGCTCGGCGGTGGACGCTCCACGCACAGGCCCAAGAGCACGTCCTCGATGGCCAGCGTGACGTTGGCGCTGGTGAGCACCGCTTGACGCAAGCGTCCGACCTGGTCGAGAAGGTCGGTGGCGCGGCGCCGCGACAGGGTGCCGATCACGCCCTCGGCATCTTCTCCGCGCGTTCGCTCTGCGACCAGCTCCGCCAGCGCGTCGAGAAGCTCCGCGGCTACCGGGCGTTCACCATCCACCTCCTGGGCCAGATCGAGCGCCTCGAGGATCCCGCCGCTCGCGAGCTTCGCGAGGCGCGGCTCGAAGCGATTCGGCTCGAGGTTGCCTGCGCCCGCCAGCTCGATGGCGCGCGCCGCCGACCCCTGGGCGCGGACGATCGCCTGGGCGACCTGCGAGGGGACGACCGAGGTGCCGAGGTGCGTTTCGAGGATGCGCGTCAGGCTCGCGGCATCGAGGGCGCCAAACCTGAGCTTCTGGCAGCGGCTGCGCAAGGTGGCGAGAAGGGCGCTCGGCGCCGAGCTCACCAAGACCAGCGATCGTCCCGCGCGCGGCTCTTCGAGGGTTTTGAGCAGCGCATTCTGGCCTTCGGGGCCGATGCGGTGGGCGTCGACGACGATCGCCACCCGGGTCGGTCCCTCCACCGGTCGCGCGGCGAGCCACGCGTTGAGCTCGCGGATGGTGGCCACGCGGATCGTGCTCGATGCTTTGCCGTCGAAGTCCGCCTTGGTGGCCACACCCCGTGCGATCGCCTGGTCCTCGGGCAGCACGACGCTCAAGTCGGCGTGGACCGCGCGCTCGAGCCGTTGGCACGAGTCGCAGTGGCCGCAGGCATCGATGCCCTCCCTGCCGGTGCAGAGCAAGCTCGCTGCGAAGGCCCGTGCGGTGCGCTCCTTCCCCACCGAATCGGGACCGTGGAGCAGGTACGCGTGCGCCGGACGGCCGGTCGTGAGCGAACGGCTCAGCACCGCCAACGGATGGGGTTGGCCCAAGACGGCGGAGAGCCTCACGCAGCGCCTCGCTGCCGCTCGGTGCGCGGAGCAGTAGCCAGGTTCTCGACCAAGAGCCGCTCGAGGAGCAGGGCCGGATCGGTGGGGGCGCTCTTGAGGGCGCGGTCCAAGGCGGCGAAACCGCGCAGCAGCCGCACCAGCTCCAGGGTGTGGTAGCGCAGCGCACCCTGGAAGGTGCGATAGCACCGGAACGGATGGCCGCTGGTCAGCGCGCGCGCCTCGGGCAAGTCGCCGAGCATCGGGAAGATCCGGGTCTCGAAGTCGCGGCTCGAGGTGCCACGCCCGAACTTGCCGGCGAGCGGGCCGTCGACGAGCACGCGCGCCCGCAGCAGCCGGCGCGTCTCGCTAGCCAGCGCCGCGGCGACGCGGAGCACCTCGCCGATCACGTCGGTCTCACCGCTCGCGAGCAGCGCGCGCAGTCGCGCCAGCGTGTCGGGGAGATTTCGGTCGCCCAGGCTGCCTTGCAGGAGATAGATCGGGTCCTCGCGATCGCGCGCCACCAGCAACGCGACGGTCTCGGCGTCCACCACACGGGCGTCGCCCATATAGGTCGCGATCTTCTCCACCTCGCGGGTCATGCGCTCGGGATCGGGCGGCACACGCTCGAGGAGTGCGCTGCGGGCGTCGCTCTCGAGCCTGAGCCCCAGCTCCTTCGCCAGTCGATCGAGGGTCACGGCGATCTGCCGATCGGCATCCTTGCCGGGAGCGACGTCGAGGGCGAGGACACGGCCGCGCTCCTTGATCTCGCGTACCACCGGGTGCGTGCGTTCGACCTTGCGCGCGGTCACGATCAGCGTGTTGGCCGCGGTGCGTTCACTGGCGAGCGCACTCGCCAGCAAAGCGGTGCCGCCGCTCGGCGGCGGGATGTCCCGCTTGTCGCGCGTGAGCTTGGCGTGGAGCGCGGCGCGCCACTGGTCCACGCGATCGCCTTTGGCGATGGCGGTGCCGAGCGACTTGTTGATCGCATCGAGCGCGGTCTTGGTGCCGCGCGCCAGGTCGTCGAGCGAGAAGCCGGCCTCGGAGAAGAACACGATCGCCTTGCGAGCGGATTCGTCCTGTCGGCCCTGTTCCCACAGATCGACCAGCTCGTTCACGACCTCGGCTTGCTCACGCTTGCCCGAGAGGAAGGTGGCGCCCAGCACCAGCACCACGCGCCGGCCGCCGAGCATCGACACCGAGCACAGGTCGTCGGCGACCTCCGAGGCGCGCGTGGCTGCGCCGTCGTACTTCACCAGGTTGAAGGTGCGGTCCGCCTCGGGGACGATCGCGTAGGCGAGGCGGCGAGCGGCGTCACGCAGGCTCTGCTCGGCCTCGCCGGTGATCAGATAGGCAGGAAAGGCTTTCCCTTTGGCGATCTGATCGAGCAGCTCCTCGAGCTCGGCAGCCATGGGAAGGACGTGCCCGAGTGGCGACGCTCACAGGTAGGTGAGCCAGCTCCGATGGCGATCGTCCGCGCCCTTGACCGCACGGAAGTACGCGTCCTGCAGCGTCTGGGTGATCGGCCCGGGCTTGCCGGTACCGATGGCGCGTCCGTCCAGCTCGCGGACGGGCGTCAGCTCGGCAGCGGTGCCGGTCATGAAGAACTCGTCGGCCATGTAGACCTCGTCCCGGCTGAAGCGGGTCTCGATCACCGGGATGCCGCGATCGTGCGCCAGCGTCATCACCGAGTCCCGGGTGATGCCGGGAAGGGCGGCAGTGAGCGGCGGCGTCTTGATGACGCCATCGCGCACCAGGAACACGTTCTCCCCGCTCGCCTCGCAGACGTAGCCTTCGGTGTCGAGGAAGAGCGCCTCGTCGTAGCCGTCGCGCTTCGCCTCCATCTTGGCCAGGTACGAGTTGACGTACCCGCCGCAGACCTTGGCTTTGGTCATGAACGAGTTGACGTGGGGGCGTATATAGGAAGACACCCGGACGCGAATGCCGTGTTTGAGGCCTTCCTCGCCGAGATACGCACCCCACGACCACGCGGCAATCATCACCTGGATGGGATTCTTGTCGGGGTAGAGGCCCATGGTTCCGGCGCCCAGGAAGACCAGCGGCCGGATGTAGGCCTCGGCGAGCTCGTTGGCGGCCAAGACGTCCAAGATCGCCTGGCTGATCTGCTCGTCGGAGTAGGGCACCTTCAGGAAGACCGCGTGGGCCGAGTGGCGCAAGCGGCGCACGTGCTCGGGGAGGCGGAACACGGCGCTCTTGCCATCGGTGGTCTTGTAGCAGCGGATCCCTTCGAAGACCCCTACGCCGTAGTGAAGCGTGTGGGTCAGCACGTGCGTCGTGCCGTCCTTCCAATCCAGCATTTTCCCGTCGAGCCACAGTTTTTTGGCTTGCACCGTCATGGCGATCCCCGACCCGAAGCGAACCGTGTGAAGAGTTGCGCGCTGCGCGCGCGAAAGCGCGCGACTCTACCACCCGCACGCCGCGAATTCACGGCTGGTTTCACGTGGCTCACCCTTGCGCGGCGGGTACCGTGCGGGCCATCTCCCTCGCCGCGCCGGATTCGTGTGCGCGCCACCATTCGACGGCAGCGCGTAGCCCATCGCGGAGCCCGACGGCGGGCTTCCAGCCGAGCTCGGCCACGGCTTTGGCGTTGGAACAGAAGAAATCCCTCGGGGACTCGCCGACGACGTGGAGGTCGAGGGAATGGACGTGGAAACGCTCGAGGGTTCGCGAGACGACGCGACAGCCCACGGCGAGGCTCTCGGGAAGCGAGCGAGGGTGGAGGCTCACCCCGAGCGCCTCGGCCATCGCCTCGAAGAATCCGCGGGTGGTGTAGGTCGCGCTGTCGGCGATCCAGAAGAGCTCGCCGCCGATTCCGTCCCGCGAGCGCGCGGCGAGCAGCGCGTCCACGACGTTGTCCACGTAGACCATGCTGCGCCGGTTCTGTCCGGAACCGAAGAGCGGCGGGCGCCCTGAGGCCACCATGCGCATGAGACGCGAGCGACGCTCGGGTTGCTCCGGCCCGTAGAACATCGCGGGGCGGATCACCACGGTCTCGAGGGCACCCGCACGATTCGCTTGCAGGGTCACGAGCTCGGCTGAGCGCTTGGTGCGGCCGTACTCGGTTTCCGGATGGCAGGGGCCGATCTCGGTGAGAGCCGTTCCGTCGCGGTTGTAGCCCTGCGCCGCTTCGGAGCTCACGAGGCAGAAGCGCCGCGCGCCGGTGCGCGCTGCAGCGTCGAGCAGGTGACGGGTGCCCTCCACGTGGATGGCGCGATAGTCCGAGAAGCGCGGGGGGTGGACGACACCCGCGCAGTGCAACACCGCCGCGACACCGCTACATGCGCGCGCGACGGCGCTCGGCTCGCGCACGTCGCCGGACACTTGCTCGACGCCGAGTCGGGTGAGCGCCTCGTCGCGTCGGCCTGGCTCGACCAAGCACCGCACCCGCTCGCCTTCGGCGACCAACCGCGCCACGAGGCGGGAACCGAGCCAGCCAGGCGCACCCGTGACGAGAGTGATCATCGAGGGGAATCCTCGCGCTGGCCTCGCGGTAGGTGGAGCCGCAGAGCCGACGCCGATCGATTCGCGAGAGGCTCGGGGAGGCGAGAGCGTAGCATCCGAGCGCGTACGGGCAGCAACCCACACCACGACTGGCGAGGGCAAGCGCTCGCCGCGAGGCCCAAACTCGCGAAGCGCGACGTCGTATGCTCGCGAGCGGGAAGCGGCGGGCTCGTACGTGGGACCGAGCACGAGGGGCGCGGGCAGCCGAGCCCACGGAGACTGAGGCCGGGGCCGAGACCGATGCACCCTGTGCACGAGGCGCAGTGAACCAGGTCGTGACGGATTTCGAGTCTCCCATCGGACGAGCCACGAGCCTGGATCGCGTGCTCGGCCTCGCGCGTTGGGGACTGCGCACCGGCAATCGCGCGATCCTGCTCGTTCTCCACGGTCTGATCCTCACCTGGATGCTCCATCCGAGCTGGTTCTGGATCCAGGGCTTCGCGTTCGTAGGAGCGCTGGTCGGCGGTGGCTGGCTACGGGCGAGGCTCGGCTCGTTTCGCGGGATCACGTGGGCGTCCCGGTTCGTTCTGTACGGGTCGGTCGCGTGCCTGTGGCGCGGGTTCGCGTACTTCGCGGATCCGTTTGCCTCGCTGGTGATCGTGGTCTTGCCGGTCGCCGTCCTGGTGCTCTGGAAGCGGACGCGAGCGCTGCACGGCGTGCTGTTCGCCTACCTGGGATGGGTGGCCTGGGCGGTGCGTTTTGCACCACCGCGCATGCTTGGTGGGCTGGCGCTCTTGGTGGTTCCGCTGGTGATCGACGTCGCTTGGCTCCGGCCCTCGGTGCTGAAGCGCGTCGGGCCTCATCTGACCTCGAGCTTCTTGATGCTGCTCGGAACCGGGGCCTTGGGCGGTGCGCTCTATTACTCCCCGGATCGTTCCGATCCCGTCGTGCTCGGCTCGCAGCCGGGAGTCGAGCTGTTGCTGGGCTCGCGAGCCTCGGCGCTCACGGCCGAGACCCAGGTCTACTCGGTGGTGCCGGATTGCGTGGATCGCCACGCGATCGTGACCGACCGTCGCACGACGCACGGGCTCTTCGCCCTAGACCTGGAATCGCGTGCGCTCACGCCGATTCTGGATGCGACTCAGCCGCTCGACGCGGCCGTGTTCGCCTGTGACGAGGCACGGGCGTGGGTCGGTGACGCAGGCACCGGACGATTGCTCGAACTCGACCCGGAGCACTTTCCATGGACCCAGCCGCGCGCAACGGTGTACGGCGTGCCTGCCGGGCCGGGCCGAATCGAGCTCGCGGTGGAGCGCGACTTGCTCTGGCATCTCGACTCGTCGCGCAACACGATCCGCGTCCACGACCTGCGGAGCGGCGCGCTGCTCGCCGAGGACCGCTCGTTCTCGTTCGGTGTGCTGCCACTGCCCGGGCACCGCATCCTCGCCGTGCATGACGGGGTCGTGAGCGAGCGCGTGCTGCGCGCCGATCGCTCGGGTACGCAGCCGTCGTGCGATGGCTGTACGGCGCACCTCGAGACGACGTGGGAGCTCGTCCTCGACGGGGATTGGCGCGCCTTCTTGAGCGCCGTACCGAATCTCGCCTCGCACGACGTAGTCGGGGATTCTCGACGTGCGTTCGTGCTCTCCACCCAGCAAGGCGCGCTGCACGCAGTCGATCTCGTCGGCCGTCGCGAGACCGCGCGCGTGAACGTGCCGATGGGCGGGCGCTTCCTCGCGTACGCCGCCGAACGCGACGTCGTGATCGGCGCCGGTTGGGTCGACGGCACGGTGTTCTTCCACCGCGGCAGCGATCTGGCCCACCTGCGCACGGTCCAGGTCGGCAAACGTCCACGTATCGTCTCGCTCACGCACGATCAGCGGCGGGTGTTGGTGGGCAGTGCTGCAGGATTGTTCGCGATCGACGTGCCCGAGGCCGGAGGGGAGGTGGACAGGTGACGTCGTTGCATCCGGCTCGGGTCCGAGTGGCCGGTAGTGGGTCAGTTTCGTGCTGAGCCCCTTCCAGGCGTGAGGGACTGGGAGCACGTCGAAGGGCGCTCCGCGGCCACGCATCCCGAGTCGCGCTCGTGGGCGGTGAGCCCCATCGCGTGGCCGCGGCTCGAGGCGAGCCTCCGGTTCCACGGAGTCGAGAGAGGGCGAGCCGTGCCCGACGACGAGTCCCCAGACCCTCGCGACCTCAACGGCGCATGCCAGGCAAACCGACCCACCACCGAGTGGCCCGCAGTTGGTCGGCCTCGTCGCGAGCGGTGTAAGCTCGGCTCCCCCTTGCGGCCGCCTCGAGACCGTGGACCTCCGCACGAGCCAGCGCCTCTCGCATTCGTTCCTGCATTCGCTTCGCCACGCGGCGGACGGCCGAGCCGAGCCGTGAGCGCGCGAGTGCTGCTGGTGCGGCCGTGGAGCCGGCGGATTCCCACCGTGGTGCCGAGCTTGGGCCTCGGCTACCTCGGCGCCGTGCTGAGCCGTGCTGGGCACGAGGTGGCTGTTCTCGACGGCATGCGCGATCGGCTCGACGCACGACGCTTCGCGGCGCGGCTCGCGGACGCACACTACGACGTCGTGGGCTTCCAGTCGTTTTCGTGCGACTTGCCGCAGGTGCGCGAGCTCGCGGGGATCGCACGACGCCGCTTCTCCGATGCGACGCTGGTTCTCGGAGGGCCGCATGCGAGCGCCGATCCCGAGCACGCTCTGGAGTACCTGCCCGTGGTCGACTACGCGTTTCGCGGCGAGGCCGAGCGCGGCATCGTCGAGCTTCTCGAGGCGCTCGCTGGGGCGCGGGGGCCCGAGGGCGTCGAGAATCTCGCGTGGCGCGATGGCGAGCGCGTGGTCACGTCGCCGACGCGCTTCGCGGAGGATCTCGACGCGATTCCGTTCCCGGCCTGGGACCTGATGCCGCCGGCTTCGTACCCGCCGGCGCCGCACGGGGTGGTGGCCGACGAATTCCCGGTGGCGCCGTTCCTGGTGACTCGCGGTTGCCCGTACCTGTGTGCGTTCTGCGACGCGGTGAGCACTGCGGGGCGGCGTTTGCGCGTGCGGAGCATGGAAAACGTGCTCGCCGAGATCGACGTGCTCGTGAACCGCTACGGCGTGCGCGAGCTGCACCTGGAGGACGACAACTTCACCACCAACCGCAAGGTGGTGCGCGCGTTCTGCGAGGCGCTGCTGTCGCTCCCACGGCGGGTGAGCTGGTGCTGCCCCAACGGCATGCGTCTCGACACCGTCGACGAGGAGCTGCTGGCACTCATGCGTCGCGCCGGGCTGGTGGCGTTCGCCGTTGGGATCGAGTCCGGCTCGCCGCGGGTGCTGCAGGCGATGCAGAAGGACCTCGACCTGCGAATGGTCGAGGTGAAGCTCGCCATCGCCAGGCGGCTCGGGATCCGCACCACCGGATTCTTCATCCTCGGCTATCCGGACGAGACCGAGGACGACGTGCGCGCCACCGTTCGCCTGAGCCTCGACCTCGCGCTCGACCACGCTCAGTTCTCGAATTTCCTGCCGCTCCCGGGCACACCGGCGGCGGCGGGCGCGGACGACGAGCAACCGTCGTGGGAGCGTTACCTGACCACCGGCGGCGGCACGCCCCGGCATGACGCGCTCGACGTGGGCGCCTGGCAGCGGCGCGCTTTCCTACGTTTCTATCTGCGGCCCCGCGCCTTCTTCGGCATGCTGCGGCAGATGCGAAGCTGGGCGCATTTTCGCCATCTCGCGAGCCGCGCGTGGCGGGTGTTTGCGTGATGCCGGACGCTCTCCCGTCGAGGACCCGCACGTGCGTGTGACTTTCCTCGGCATCGGCTGCGAGCAGCTCTCCGTGAGCTTGCTCGCGGCACTCGCACGCCGCGACGGTCACGACGTGGGGCTCGCCTTCTCGGCGGCGCTCTTCGACGACCGTTATTTCTTGCGCGTGCCAGCGCTGGCGCGACGGCTCGACGACGGCGCCCAGGTGCTGGCGGCGATTCGTGCCCAGCGTCCGGATGTGCTGGCGTGCTCGGCGCTGACGAACTCGTACCGATGGATGATCGACGTGGCCCGCGCGGCCAAACGCGTTCTGCCGGAGCTGCGCGTGGTGTTCGGCGGAGTGCATGCCTCCGCGGTTCCGGACCGAGTGTTGGCCGAAGACTGCGTCGATTTCGTGTGCGTCGGCGAGGGCGACGTGGCGTTCCCCCAGCTCCTGGCTGCGCTCGAGCGTGGCGAAGAGCCCAGCGCGATCCCGAACCTGCGCTACCGAGGCGCGGACGGCCGGATGCTCTCGGGACGCCAGCTCCCGTTCTTCTCGGACCTCGACTCCCTTCCGCATTTCGACAAGACGCTCTGGGACGATCATCTGGACGTCGCGGACGTCTACCTGACGATGGCGTCCAGGGGTTGTCCGTACCGCTGTACGTTCTGCTTCAACAATTTCTTCGTCGAGCTTCCCGAAGAGCCGCGCGGAAAGTACGTGCGCCAGCGCGGTGCGGACCACGTGCTCGACGAATTGGTGAGAGCGCGACGCCGTTACGGACGCTTGCGGCTGGTGAACTTCCAGGACGACGTGTTCACCGTGGACAAGGAATGGCTCGCGCCATTCTTGGCGCGCTACAGGAGCGAGGTCGCGGCGCCGTTCCGTTGCATGAGTCATCCGCGCTACCTGGATGCCGAGGTCGCCCGCTGGCTCGCCGATTCGGGTTGCGTGGGGGTGCAGGTCGGCGTCCAGTCGGTCGACGACGAGTTCAAGCGCTCGACACTCAAACGCTACGAGCGCACCGGGCAGGTGGAGCACGCGATCCGAAACCTCGAGGCCCAGGGCGTGCCCGTTCAGGTCGACCACATCCTGGGACTTCCCGACGAGCCCGCGGACTCCCAGGAGCGCGCACTCGACTTCTATGCGGCACACACCCCGACGCGCATCTCGGTCTACTGGGCGACGTACTTTCCCGGCACCGAGATGCTCACGCGAGCGCTCGCCGCGGGGACCGTGTCGCCGGAGCAGGCGGAGGCCATCGCCGGTGGCGAGCTCGTCGGCTATCACGACACGGCGCAGGAGCGAGCGGACGACGGCGGCGGATCGCACGAGCGTTCCGGCTTGGCGGCCTACGCGCTCGCGTTCCGCCTGCTGCCGCTCGTACCGCGATGGCTCAGGCCGCGCTTGCGCGGACTCGCCATCGAGCGCTGGCCGGCGTCGCTGGTGGCGTTGGTGAGCTGGCTTGCGCTCGGTGCGGGGACGCTTCGCCGTGCGGGAGTGGAGGAGCGCGCCTATCTCCGCCATTACGCGCGCAGCCTGCGGCGCAGCGCGCTGTCGGCGCGCGCGCTGGCGACGGACCCCGGGCTGATGCCTGCGCCCGTGGCAGCTCGCTGACGGACGCTTCGCGCGGACGCGTGCTGGTCCGGGGCCGCACTGCGAGCTTGCTTGACGGGGGAGAGGGGGGTCGCTAGCTTCGCGCTCGGGCGCGACGTCGCGAGCGCGCGAGCGGGATTCGCGCGAAATTGCGCTGACCAACCATGACGAGCCGACGTTCACCCGCGGTGGCGGGGCAGTTCTATCCAGGCGACCGGGCAGGGTGTCGTGCCGAGCTCGCCGCGCTCCTGGGCGACGCGCCCGCGCGGCTGCTCGCGAGCCCGACCGCAGCCGCCGTCGTGCCGGTGGCTGGCGTGGTGCCTCATGCCGGTTGGACGTATTCGGGGGCGGTGGCGGGGCGGGTTCTGCGCGAGATCGCGGCGCAACGAACTCCCTCCACGGTGGTGGTGTTCGGTGCCGATCATTGGGGCGAGGCCCGCACCCGGGCGCAGCTTCATCCCGCGGGTAGCTGGCTCACACCGCTCGGCGAGGTGGCGGTGGACGCGGCACTGGCCGAGCGCGTGTTGATGCGCGCGTCTGGGGAGATCGAGGCGCGCGCCGAGGCCCATCGCCGCGAGCATTCGATCGAGGTGCAAGTGCCGCTGCTGCAGACGCTCTGGCCCGAGGCACGGATCCTGCCGATGCTCGTCGGTCCGCGGGCGCGGGCGGCGGACGTGGGGCGGCTGGTCGCCGAGGCGAGTGCCGGTGACGAGCGGGTGATCGCCATCGGCTCGACCGACCTGACGCACTACGGTCCGAGCTACGAGTTCACGTCGCACGGCCACGGTCGTGCCGCGCTCGACTGGGTCAAGGGGACCAACGACGCCGGCATCATCGCCCTCGCCACGGCGCTCAGCGCCGAGGAGATCGTGCCCGAGGCGCTCCGGCACCAAAACGCCTGCGGACCCGGTGCGATGGCGGCGGCGATCGGCTTTGCGCTGGCGCGCGGCGCCGTGCGGGGACGGCTGCTCGCCTACACCACCAGCCACGACGTGCATCCGCGCGGCGAGCCTCGCGACTTCGTCGGCTACGCCGGCATCGTCTTCGACGCGCCGCCGGTGCGATCCGCTGCCGCGCTCGCCTGAGCGTCACGCGCGGCGCGAACCTGCCGCAAGCCTACGGGAGACCTCTCGCATGTCCGAGCTCGTCGTCACGCGCTTCGCGCCCAGCCCCACGGGTTTTCTACACGTCGGAGGCGCGCGCACCGCACTCTTCAATTGGCTCTTGGCTCGACATTGCGGCGGGAAGTTCTACATCCGCGTCGAGGATACCGATCGCGAGCGCAACCGCCCCGAGCTCTTGGTGCCGATTCTCACCGGCATGAGCGCTCTCGGGATCACCGCCGACGAGTTCGTCGAAGCCGGCGAGACCTGCTTCGACGCGTTGCCGCCGGGCGACCCGTGGGAGCGCCGCGCAGTGCTGCAGTCGAAACGGCTCGCCGCCCACCAGGTGGCAGCCCAGGCATTGGTTCGGAACGGCTCGGCCTATCGCTGTGTGTGCACGCCCGACGCGCTGGCGGCGCGCCGCGAGGCGGCTCAGAAATCGGGCCGCCCGCCGGGCTACGACCGCCGCTGCCGCGAGCGCACCGACACACCGGAGGACGCGCCGGCGGTGCTGCGTTTCAAGGCGCCGCTCGTCGGCAGCGTGGGCTGGAACGATGCAATCAAAGGTGGGCTCAACTTCGAGTGCGAGCAGATCGAGGACTTCGTGGTGCTGCGCTCGGATGGCACGCCCACCTACAACCTCGCCGCGGTGGTCGACGACGCGTGGATGAAGATCACCCACGTGGTCCGCGGCGACGACCACGTGTCGAACACGCCCAAGCAGATTCTGATCTATCGAGCCCTCGGCTACGCGCTGCCGCAGTTCGCCCACGTGCCCATGATCCTGGGCGGCGACCGCTCGCGGCTCTCGAAGCGCCACGGCGCCACCAGCGTCACCGCGTATCTCGACGAAGATGGGTTCCTGCCGGACGCGCTGCGCAACTATTTGGTTCGACTCGGGTGGAGCCTGGGCGACCAGGAAGTCATCAGCCTGGAGGAGATGGTGGCGGCGTTCGCGCTGGAAGGCTGCGGCACCGCCGCCGCGGTCTTCGATCGCGAGAAGCTCACGTGGCTCTCGGGCCACTACATGCGCCATCGGGATCCGGTGCTGTTGGCGAACGAGTGGGCACGCCACCTGGCGCTTCCCGAGCGGGGAGCGAAGCGGATCGAGGTCGTAGCCGACGCGCACCTGGTGCGGATCGTGAAGTCGCTTCAAGATCGCGCCAAGACGCTCACCGAGATGACCGAGCTGGGCCGATTCTTCCTGTGCCGCGACGAGGACGTCGTGTTGCCGGCGGCCGATGCCAAGGACGCCAAGAAGTGGCTGGGCGCCGATGGCCTCGCCGCGCTGCGCGAGCTGGCGGCGGTCCTCGATGGCATCGAACCGTTCGAGACCGCCGAGATTCACGCCGTCCTGACCCACCTCGCCGAGAGCCGCGAGGGGAAGATGGCGCGGGTCGCGCAGCCGGCGCGGATCGCGGTGAGCGGCGGCACCGTCAGTCCGCCCATCGACGAGACTCTGGCCATCTTGGGACGCGAATCCGTACGCCGTCGCCTGGCGCGCGCACTCGCTCATTTCGCGGCCGGCTGACAGCCGCTCACCCGTATCCGACGAGGAACCCGCCGTGACCGCGAATCCCGAGCGCAACATCAAGTTCTGTCCCGGCTGCGCGAGCCCCGTGAAGCCCGGGCTCAGATTCTGCGGCGAGTGCGGGTTCGAGCTCGCCGAGCTCGGCGCACGCAAGACCGGATTGGGTTCCACACTCGCCATCGTCGCCGCCGGGGCACTCTTCGTGGGCGGCACCGTGCTGCTCGCCACTCACCTCAAGGGGCCGGCGTCGAGCGGCGGTGCGCCGCAGGGGCCGGCGGACGTGATGCGGCAGGCCGCGACTCAGGGCCAGGGCGTGGCGTCGACGGCCGCGGGCGCGATGGCTCCGCCGGCAGTGGCCAAGGCCGACGTCGAGGCGGCGCTCAAACCGCTTCGCGATGCCGTACAGGCGGATGCGCAGTCGGTCGACGCGAAGCTGCGCCTCGGCTACGGCGTCTACCGCGCTGCCAGTTTGCTGCCCGCGTACGCGGACGAAGCGGTGACGATCTTTCACGACATCCTCGCGGCGGAGCCCGAGAACCTCGACGCCACCGTAGCGCTCGCCAACGTCTACTACGACCTCGACCGCGCGACGGATGCGATCCCGCTCTACGAAAAGTTCCTCGCCAAGAACCCCGACGAGGCGAGCGTGCGCACCGATCTCGCCACGATGTACCTCTATGCAGGACGCCGCGACGACGCGATCCACGAATACGAGAAGGTCATCGCTGCTCATCCGGACTTCGTGAACGCGCATTTCAATCTCGGCAACGCGTATCACGCCGGCGGCGACACCGCGAAGGCGCTGGCGGCCTATCGCAAGGCGCAGTCGCTCAACCCGCCGCCCGAGGTGGCGCAGGGAATCGAGAACGCGCTGGCACGCCTCGAAGGGCGTGCACCCAAGAACCTCATGCCCGCGGGCTCGGCCGACGGCCTTCCCCCCGGTCATCCACCGCTCGATGGCAGTGGCGGCGCGGCCCCCGCCGCCAGCAGTGCCACCGGTCCGCAGGCCGAGGTCGAGGCGTTGTTCCGGAATCACTCGATCCTGGGAAGCCGGATCACGCAGATCGAGTGGGACCACGAAACCCAGGCGAAAGTCTGGGTCCGCGGCTTCCCCATGAGCCAGATGCCCGAGGGGATGCGCAGCGTCTTTCTCGCCAAGCTGGGTGCCGGCCTTGCGGAGATCCACAAGCGCGCTGGCGCAAGCGACGCTTATCGCGTCGAGCTGGTGGACACGGACACCGGTGAGGTGCTTGCGAGCACCGAGGGCTGAGCGCTCCCTCCGAAACGAGCGCGAAGCGCTTGCTTCGGAGGGAGCGGATGCATTCTCGGGGGGCTGTTCCAGCCCCCCGCCCATCGCGGCCAAGCCGCGATGGGGCCTACCCCCAAGTCGCTTCGCTTCCGCTCGCGGCTCGCCGCTGGCTCGCGGCGCGTTGGACGGGGAGCGTGGCGACGGGTGCGCAGATTGGCCGTCGTGATGCTTGATCGGGGGCTAGTTCCAGCCCCCCGCCCGTCGCGGCCGAGCTGTGCCGGGCCAGGTCCTACCCAAATCGAACGGCGCCGGTCATTGGCGCGCCTCGAGGCGTGTGCCGAACGCTGTAGCCTGTGGGCGCCAGAGCGTGTCAGCTCTTCTTCTTCAGCAGCTCACTCAAGAGGATCGGGCGCCCATCGCGCACGGCGTAGACCTCGCCATCCACGAGGTCGGCGGGGATCCGCGTCGCCATGCGCGCGGGATCGTCGATCCAGCGGGTACCGTTCGGGATCTCGCGCCCTGCGGCGATCGTCACCCCGGCTCCCAGGAAGCCGCGATGGCCGACGGCGATCCCCAGGAGGAGCTGATGGCTCTCCACGACACGCTCGCCGTCGCGAACCGGCACGGGGCCCGTGAAGCTGGTGTCCAGATGCCACACGCCTGAGCCGAGGTAGGCATCGCGTCCCACCACGGACATCTGCACGCCGGGAAAGCTGGTCTCGCTACCGCGCATGAGCACCGAGAAGTTCGCGATTCCGTTCCAGGCGACCCGTGCGCCGGGTCCGATCACGCTCCACAGCACGCGGGCGTGCTGGCCGATCTTGGCGCCGTCGCCGAGGATCGAGCCACGTACCACCGCGCCGGCGTCGATTACCACCCCGCGGCCGACCACGCAGCCTTCGACGCTGGCGGTCGGGTGGATGAAGCTGCGCCGTCCGCGGTGATTGAAACCGCAGAGGAGCCGGCGGAGCGTCCACGGGAACGCCCGCAGCAAGCGCCAGGCGAGCCAGGCCCAGGTGCGCGGCTGTTGCGCGCGCGCGAAGGCTTCGCAGATTCCGCCCACGATGTTCGCCTGGTGGAGGTGGGACCAGTGGCGGATCTGGAACACGTACCGGGACGCGATCCCCATCGGCATACGATCGCCGGGGACGAACGGAGGTGCGCTGGTGGGTAGCTCGCGCTCGCGAAGCTCGAGCACCAGCGGTTCGAAAGCCGCCGCCGCTTGGCGGTCGAAACGGCCATCCTGGCACCAGAAGACGTCGTAGCGATGGACGCGCTCGCCGGCTACGTCCGCCGTGGGAAGCGCCGCCAGCGGCGTGGTGAAGCGTGTGAAGGCGCTGTCGGGAAGGGCGAGAACGCGGCTCGCGGAACCGGCCTCGCAGGCGCGCTTGAAGGCGCGGATCGCGGCGGCGCCGGCGACGACGTGGCTGGCAACCACCAGGCATGGGCCGTCGGCCGCGATCTGGCGTTCGCTCGCGACCCGCTCCACCGTGAATCCTTCGGATTCCAGCACGCCGTGCATCCACTCGCCGAGCGGCCGCGCGAATACCTCGAGCGCGTGGGCGGGCTCGTTCCAGGGAGCCACCGGCTCGGTGTGGTCGAGGAGATACGCGTTCACGGCCATCTGGAGTCGATCGCGGCGCGGCGCCGCGCCGCGGGATTTAGCAGGCCGCCGAAAGTCTGGCCAAGGCAGCCCGGAGGATGGGCACGGGGTATCGTATTCATGCGTCGCTTTGACGGGCGATACCGCGCGCTGTAGCTTCGCGCGCCGCTCGATCCTCGCGTTTCGCGACTTCGCCGTCGCCGGGGAGTGCTGCCGTGGTGGCTACGCCCGCCTACGTACTTTCGAGTGAGCGCACGATCGCCCCGTTCGGCGATCCCGTCTCCCGTTGCTGGATCGGAGACCGCCGTCTCGCCGATCACCAGGATCGAGCGCTCGCCGATCTCGGGCTCGAGGTGCGCCGGGTGCGCGATCTCGCCGAGATCCGCGAGCCCGAGTACCTGCTCATCCTCGACTACGTGTTCGTGTCGACCGGAGTGCTGCGCAAGTTCCTGGAGGGCGCGCGTGTGGCCACCGGAAGCTCGGCGCTGGGAATCCCGCGCGGCCCGATGGTCGAGTTCACGCATCCGGTCCAGCAGATTCGGTTCGAGAAGGACTTCCGCTACGCGGCGGGCGAGCGTGCACTCTACGACGTCTTCTACGTTCGGCAGCGAATCGGCGGCCTCGACGAGCTGCGTGCCGCTGCACGCGCCGAGGTCGTGGAGCTCAAGGAGCGGACGTTCCCCGTGGATCTGGGTGCCATGGGCGCCCGCGGCCGTTCCATGGCGGTGCCGCTCTCGAACGGCGTGGTCATGCACCTCGGCCATTGGGTCCACGTGTGGCAGGCGAACGTCTTCGCGATCGGCCTCGGGTGGGCGCGCGAAGCGTCGCGGCGCAAGCTCTGGCTGGCGTGGATCCTGATTCGGTCGTTGTTCGCGACCACTCGCGGCAAGATCGCATACGGTTTCCTGAGCCGTCTCAACGTCGTCGGCAAAGGTTGCCTGATCCATCCCAGCGCCACGGTGGAAGGCTGCATCCTGGGGCCGGGAGTGCACATCGGTGCCGGCGCACAGGTGCGGTTCTCCATGCTGGGCGCCGGCGCGTCGATCGGCGAGCAGGCGATCGTCAACGGCTCCGTGGTGGGGGACAAGAGCATCATCGCCCAGCAGGCCATCCTCAATCTCTCGGCGATCTATCCCGAGAGCTTCGTGAAGACCATCCAGGGCGGTCTCGTGGGCAGCGAGGCGTTCGTGGGTGGGCGCGTGCGCTTCTACGACCTCAAGCTCGAAGGCACCATCGAGGTGGAGCACGACGGTGGCTTCGCGGACACGAAGCTCAACTTCCTCGCGGGCTGCGTGGGGCACAAGGTCTCGATCTCGGGGCCGGTGTGGTTCTATCCTGGCCGCTCGATCCCCAACGGCTACCGGATCATCCAGCACCCCAAGCAGGTCGTGGGTCGGATCGCGCCGGGGCTGCCGACGGACGAATTCCTCGTGAATCAAGGTGGGCGCCTCATTCCGGTATCGGAGACGCGCCGTCCTGGCGCTTCCAAGGGCGAGACCAAGGGCTGAGCCCGATCTCGCGCGGGGATCAGGAGGGTGGCGGCGTTCGATCGTGGGAGCGGTCGAGGACGCGGGTGGTGCGGTGCGGTGAGAATCGGCGCGGGAACGACTCGTGGGATTCCGGGGCCGACCCGGAGTCGACGTTGAGAAGCGCCGCCAGCACGGCGAGGCAGTAGAGCGCCCCCAGGAAGCCGGTGACGAAGGGGCTGCGCGTCACCTCGAGCATTGCCGCACCGGCCATGCCGCTGCCGACGAGAAACAGCAGCGCGCCGAGAACCCTCGTCGAGCGCTTGTAGCGAGCCCACAGCACGAGCAGGCCGCCGGCGGTGCCGATCGCCACGCCGACGAGCAGGAGCCCGACGGGGATCCACGGATTCGGCACGCTGTTCACGGGCGAGCGGTCTGGGCGTCGGGCCGATGCGCGGCGGCACGATGGTGCAGCCGGCGGGCGGCGGCGAGGGGCGCTCGGTGTGCCTCGGACCCGGGGACGGGGGGGAGGCGCGGAGGCGCAGCCGACGTGTATTCTCGAAGGATGCGTTCGCGCGGCACGGTTGCGTCCCGGCTCGCGCCGGCGCGAGGAGACCTCGAATGAAGCGACGGCAACACGCGTGGATGGTACCGATTTTCGTGGCGGTGCTCGCCCTTCCTGCCGGCCGAGCCGCGGCAGGTTACATCGATCACATGAGCGATGCGAACGACATCGGGCGCAACAAAGTGCCGCGCTCCGGCACCCGCCCGGTGCTCGTGCTGCGGGTCGAGATCGGTGCCCCGCCCGATTGGAGCTCCGTTGCGAGCTTCTACGACCCAGGCAACGTGAGCGATGGTTTTTCCCGTTACTGGGAGGTGCAGTCGATCGGCGCTTACCGGCCCGAGGCGGTGCTGCACTTCGCGGGCTTCATCCGCGTGGAGGAGTCCGTCTCCGCCCCGGCGAAGTACTGGCGGGGCAACGTCGTCGCGTCGCTCGGCTTGCTCGACGCGGCGCTCTCGGCCGGCGTGCGCTCGTTCGTGTTCTCGTCCACCGCC